>JAISWW010000202.1 GCA_031270705.1 Deltaproteobacteria bacterium | reverse complement strand
GTTATAATTATAACATGAAAATTTAAGATGTCAAGGGGTTTTGAAAAAAAAAGTTTAATTATTTTTGGCTAAAAATTTATCAGCACCCTGGCCATGTTATAATTTTCGGGAGCTCAGGTAATAAAGGCTTAAAATTTCGCCATCTTTAGTCTCCCTATTCGCTGACCCTAACGCCCTCCTTAAATTAAGACCACAGCCAAAGAAATATAAGCTTTTACCATAATGACACGTGGCCGGTATCTTGACTGATGTCTAACGCTTTGGACACAGTTCAAGGTCACTAACTAAATAGTTGGGCCTGGATATCTATTCAAGCCAGAAGGTCGGGTTAAGCCACAAAGCGTCTATCCAAATCCTGAAACCCAGACTTCCTCCTCTTTTCATGAGGAAAGCCTTGATATATAAGGACTTCAGAAGGTTTGTCTGGCCTGATGACGCCCATTTTTTGTCCCAATCTAAAGCAAACGGGGTAGCCACCCTACCTGGACTTAGCTATGGAGCGGTCTTAAGGCTTGATCTGGATAATCATCCGGCAATTAGCGCCGGGGATCTCAACACAGCCTCTCCAAAAAAAATCTAACCATCCTAACTGGCGCCTGGCCAATCCAACCAAAACTGGTCTGACCCTACCACCCAAAAGTAAGATTTTGGGGCAATCGATTTAAACAGGGCAAGCCGTCAGATTTGTGAAGCCTTAGTTTCAAGCCACTTTTAACGGGCTTTTGAACACCGTGAGGGTTAGCGCTTAGGCCGAGGAATAGGCGGGCTTCGCGTCAGTCCACCCCCCTTTGGGGGCCGCTAGCCCTGGCCTTTTCCCTTTATCGGCTCTCCTTTGCTTACTCGACCGAGAGCGCAAGCCGGAACCCGTCGAGAGCGTCGCGATGAAGCGGCTTGTAACTGGAGCGGTAAGCCGACCGGCAGAACCTCTCGGGGGAGTACCAGGAACCGCCACGCAAGACGCGAGCGATACCAGATGATGGTCCCTGGGGATCCGTGGAAGGACTATTAGCGTAATAAGTTTCTCCGAACCAGTCCTCTGTCCATTCCTGGACGTTCCCGAGAATGTCATAAAGGCCCCAAGCGTTGGGTGGTTTTTGACCCACCGGTTGGGGTGTGCCAAAGGTGTCTGGAATTCGACCGGGGGTTTGGGGACGAGAATTCGGATTAAACCAAGCGTACTCTCCCAGCTTTGACTCGTCATCGCCAAAATAATAGGCGCTCGTGGTACCGGCCCTAGCGGCGTATTCCCATTCCGCCTCTGTGGGGAGGCGATAACGGGAATGCCCTTCTTTCCGATTTAGACGCAGTATAAAAATTTTAGCGTCCACCCAGCTGACCTTATTCACAGGATTATCCATCCCCTTTTGGCTACTGGGGTTATCGCCCATTACGGAAATCCATTGTTGTTGCGTCACCTCGAGAACGCCCAGATAAAATGGCTTACTGATCCTCACCTCATGGCGTGGAAGCTCATTATTTTTGGCTTCCTCATTACTATTCGCGCCCATAAAATAAACGCCTTCAGGTATCAGAACAAACTTCATGCCGATAGAATTCGTGTACGAGCTTGGATGGTTTTGGGCCATTACTAAATCTGAACCGACAAACAAGACAATTGACAACACTATAATGGCGAAAACAAACGTTTGAGTTAACCTTATTTTCATAAAAAAATCTCACTTAAACTTAAATTATTATACATATTTTTAATTTTTATATATAAAATAGAATATTAGTTACGAAATTTAATATGTTATAATTATAAGAATTATAACATAAAATACTAAGTTAGTATGAAATTTGAAAAAACTAGTTAATAATAGCCCATTTCGCTCACCCCGAGACCCGCCAAATGGTGACCAAACACTCGAGGGGAATTTTCTTATTCGATTAAGCCACCGGGGGCTGGGGTCGTACCGCAAAACTCGTTTCTCAAACCGATACGGCGCGGTCGATTCCGCTCCCAACAAGATCCAACGCTCAATCTTTCGGGCCTTAGGGATTGCGGTTGCCTAATCTAGCTACAATTTGATGTGATTTTGAGTTAGGATCGAGCCAAGACACGGCCTTAACTTTGGACTTGGCCTCGGCTTTGGCCTTATGATAACGAGCTTCTATTATAAAGTCAAAATAGACGACGGGAGAATCCGCCTCAATTGTTAGATTTTCGGGCTCGGCTATCCTCCTAAGCTCAACTAAGATATTATTCCACAGGATTTCCGGGATAGGCGCTTCCATTGATAAGCTAAGAAAGATGGCCGGACTCTTAGGCCAGTCGTAATCCGCGGAATCAATCCAAAGACTCTCAAAAACTCTTCCGGTGGCCCGAAAAACATCTTTGAGGGTATCTAAAAGAAGGGTTTTGCCGAATCGGCGTGGTCTGGATAAGAATAATTCTGTATTCTTGTTTTGAGCGAGAGTGTAGACATATCTGGTTTTTTCAAGGTATAAAAAATTATTGTCGATAACTCGAATGCGTGAGTTCCGAGAGGCCAGGCCATTGGCCATTAAGGACGTTATTCGGCTCCTGGCTCCTTAGTTAGATTGGGGAGGAGGTTGCCTGTTCCCCCAATAATTTGTTAAGACGCTCCCAATTTAAAAAAACAAATTTAAATTTCAGTCGTGTTTAAAAACTCTAATATAATGTAAGCCGTAAAAAAATTAGCCAGAGGCGGATCGCGCCTTACTGACTAAAAATCCAGGAAATCCGCGACTTCTCCGAGCCATGATCAAATAGTGGAGCGATAGATGTTTTTTAACCAAAGGCTTTCTTAAGATGATTGGAGGACGATTATATAGGCCACGATTTTTTGGAAGCCCAAACCCTCCAAAATTTGGAAATTTGGCCTGAAGCGCTGGTCGCGACCAAAAAGCGTTGGACAGAACCCAAATATCGCGGTGCCATTGGCCGGGCTACCTTCTATCTCCAAAACGAGACCAGAAGATTGCGCCGGATCGCCCAAGCTTTGGTGGCGCGTGGTGGCCAGGGGATAGCTCCAACGCCAAAGCGATTAGCCGAGATAGGCCGAAAAGCCGAGCTCACGAAGGCCAATCAGAAAGAAGAGCCAAAAAAATTTATAACCGATTTCTAAGAAGGATTTTAAAACAGCCTACTGTAAAGGATTGATTTTGAAGACCCAAATGTCGCGGGCTAGCGTGACCCAAAATTAGAGGCCAAGTCAATTTTGAAAAATGGAAGAAAAACATTCTTGACTTGGTCAAATTTTTAAGGCAAAATGTTTCTAGGCCTTGGTTTTAAGCCAAGGTGGCTTTCCCATGGGTTTAAGTTCCTAGATATTTGAGATCTTAAATACTGATAGAAAAGTCTTCTGGAAGAGTCAAATTTTTTGTGGCTTTGAAAAAAATAATAAAAACTCTATTGACTTGGTCAAATTTTTAAGGCAATATGTTTCTAGCCTTGGTTTAAAGCCAAGGCGGCTTTTCCCGCGGGTTTTTGTTCCTAGATGTTTGAGACCTTAAATAATGATAGAAAGGTCATCTGGAAGAGATAAGATTTGGCCGCTCTCCTAGATTTTATTTCAATGTTACGAAGACTTGCGGAGATAAACTGGTTTTCATAAAAAATCTTGATCTGGATCTCAACAAGTGGCCTATTTGTCAATGTTTAGAAAACCACGCGCTTGGCTTAAAGAAGTCGCCTTGATCTCAAGGATTTGGATGAGAGAGGTTTTTCCGTTAAAAGAAGCCATTCTTTGTTTGGCCAAAAATGTCTCAGCCAGGCGGTGACGATTTCGGCGGACTTCTATCCTAAACTATAATGAGGCGGGCTTTGATTTCGTTTTGGCCAGGAAAGACAAAAACAGCGGTATTGAGGGACTTTGGTAGAGATTTTTCTTCCGATAAGATAAGCTCCGCGTTGCGTTATATTGACTATACAAGAAAGGATCTAAGAGTGGTCGAAGATCTTCTGGTTGATAAAAGAAAAGTCTACTATGGTGAGTTTTCAGATTAATCAGCCATACTGGAAGAGTTTTTATGTTACTTTAGCATTTTGATTAATGATAACACTATTTATTTTAACGCCATGGATAATACATATTTATTATTGTCTTTATTTTGATATTTTCTTATTAGTTAATGTTTTGTTATGTTTTTTTTACAAGTCATTTTGACAATCAAGCGAGGCTCCTGATGAAAATACGTCATGATTTTGTGACCAACAGTTCATCAACATCTTTTATCATCTCGATGAAAGAAGATTTTACGCTTAACAATTTTTTCAAAGCTCTACGCATTGATAAGAAGTGCCATCTGAGCGACATGATTGAGCAATTTTTCGATTTGATAGATGTAAGAAAAATTGACCTTGAAGAAAAGCTTGGTAGTGATTTTTCTTCCGACAAGGTTAGTGATGAGTTGGATTATAGTGGCTTTTCAAGAAAGGATCTAAGAGTGGTCGAGGATCTTTTGGCTAATAAAAGAAAAGTCTATCTTGGTGAGTTTTCAGATCAATCAACCCCAGTTGAAGAATTTTTAAGTCGCTTTAGCATTATGATTAATGATGACGCTATTTATTTTAACGCCGCGGCGGATACTTATTAATTTTTGTCCTTATCGCGATACTCTCTTATTAGTTATTGTTGTTAATTTTTTGTTTTGTTTTTTTTAAGTCATTTTGACAATCAAGCGAGGCTCCTGATGAAAATACGCCAAGATTTTGTGACCAACAGTTCTTCAACATCTTTTATCATCTCGATGAAAGAAGATTTTAAGGTTAGCAATTTTTTCAAAGCTTTAGGCGTTGATAAAAATTGCCTTCTGAGTGACATGGTTGAGAGCTTTTTCGATGTGATAGATGAAAACAAAATTGACCTTGAAGATAAGCTTGGTTCTGATTTTTCTTACGACGATATCAGTTCCGCGTTGGGTTATAAAGGCTTTAACAGAAGGGAACTCAGAGTGGTCGAGAATCTTCTGGCTGATAAAAGAAAAGTGTATTATGGCGACTTTTCAGACCTATCAACTACAGTGGAACAATTTTTATGTCGCTTTAGCCTTATGATTAATGATGACGCTATTTATTTTAACGCTGCGGCTGATGATATTTAATTTTTGTCCTAATCATGATATTTTTGTTCTTTTTGTTGCTTTTTTGCTCTGTTTTTTTATAAGTCATTTTTGACACTCTAGCGAGGCTCCTAATGAAAATACGCCAAGATTTTGTGACCAACAGTTCTTCAACATCTTTTATCATTTCCATGAAAGAAGATTTTACGGTGGACAATTTTTTCAAGGCTTTACGCGTTGATACAAATTTCCGTCTGAGTGGCCTGATTAAGCAAATGTTCAAGTTGATAGATCAAAGTAAACATGATCTTGAAAAAGTACTTGGTCCCGATTTATCTTTCGATAATATCACTTGGGAGTTGGGTTATTCTTACTCTCGAAATGAGATTCTTAAAGTGGTTAAGAATCTTCTGGCGGATAAAAGAAAAGTATATTATGGTTCCTTTTATGACCAATCAAGTCCACTTGAAGATTTTTTATGCGCTTATAGCCTTCTGATTGATGAGGATGATATTTATTTTAACGCCGAGGCAAGTGGTTATTAATTATTATCCTAATCTCGATTTTTTTGTTCTTTTTTGATTCTTTTTTGTTCTGTTTTTTTACAAGTCATTTTTGACAATCAAACGAGGCTCCTAATGAAAATACGCCAAGATTTTGTGACCAACAGCTCTTCAACATCTTTTGTCATCTCCATGAAAGAAGATTTTACAGAGGACAATTTTTTCAAGGCTTTAAGGATTGAAAAAAATTGCCGTCTGAGTGGCCTGATTAAGGAAATGTTCAAGTTGATAGATCAAAGTAAACATGATCTTGAAAAAGCGCTTGGTTCTGATTTTTCTTCCAACAATATCAGTAATAATGTGGGTTCTTATCCCTCTCAAGATGAGGTTATCGAAGTGGTCAAGAAACTTCTGGCTGAGAAAAGAAAAGTGTATAAAGGTCGCTTTTCCGATCAATCTAGTCTAGTTGAAGAGTTTTTATGCGCCTATAGCCTTTTGATTAATGAGGATGATATTTATTTTAACGCCGAGGCAGGTTATTATTAATTGTTATCCGCGTCGCGATAATCGTTTCTTTATTCTTTTTGATATTTTTTAAACTTTTAGGAGTTTATTTTGCAAGGTATATTACTTAGGCGGTATAAAGAAAGCGATTATTTTGTTTTGTTTAACCAAAATAATGGCTCGTTTTTACGTTATGGCAAAAACGACATTGATCCCTTCTCAAACGTTAAAGGCCCAGAGCTATTGGATATTTCCCTGACCAATTTTTGCGCGAGGGAATGCGATTTTTGCTATCGCCAGTCCAATAAAGAGGGCAAATTTATGCCTTTGGCTGATTATTCTCTTATCATGGGTCAAGCCAAAAAGGTTGGAGTTTTACAGGTGGCCTTGGGTGGTGGCAACCCGAACCAACATCCTGAATTTACCAAAATATTAAAGATTACCCGGGATCATAATATTATCCCGTCCTACACCACTAACGGTCAAGGCCTGACGGACGCGCTCTACAAGTCCACCAAAGAACTATGTGGCGCGATGGCTGTCAGTTGGTATGATCCGTATATTGACGCTGAGGCGGTGATCAAAAAGGCCAAAGAATACAAGATAAAGGTTAACATCCATTTTCTTCTGAGCCAAAACTCGCTACCTCGGGCGATTGACTTGTTGGAAACCCGCTCTGATTTGTTGGAAACAATTAACGCCCTTGTTTTTCTGAACTATAAACCAATACATACGCCTGAGTCCCTATGCTTAACAGATGGGTATCAAATACAATATTTTTTTGATTTAATTAAAAATATTAAGACCTGTAAAATTGGCTTTGATAGCTGTATTATCTCTTATTTACCACTTATGGGAAAAGATTTGGTTTTAGAATCTATAGATTTCTGTGAGGCGGGTAGATTTTCAGCTTATATCTCTGAGGATTTGTTATTATATCCGTGCTCGTTTTTAAACGATATTTCGAACAATGGCGTAAACCTTAAGCTCACTTCTTTAGAGGATGGCTGGCGAAATGGGGAAGAGTTTGTCAAAATCCGCCAGAAATTAAATTCGCCCGGTACCCAAAACTTTCCCATCAAGGCCTGCGGTAGTTGCGAAAGTTATTCTTTATGTCATGGCGGTTGCCAAATCCTTAATATTAACCGCTGTCGAAACTAAAAATTTCAGTTTGTTCGGCTTAAGTCCCCTGGCCCGTTTTTATCTGGCCATTGTCCCGAAAATTATCCGCGAGACCTAAGGGCGACTTTTGGTTTTTTAGCCTGAAATAATGATCATAATTGCTCAAGAGCCTACCTTGGGCTGAGGTTTCTAGAGGCGGCCAAGTTTCTTTGGCCTAAAAAGACCGCCGAGCTCCAGCGACCTGGGCCCCAAGATGAGCGCTTTTCAAAAAGATAGATCAAAAAAAAGCCGGATTTCTCCGGCTTTTTTGGGTTTAGCGTGAACCTAAGAGTCTAAAGATTAGAACTCAAAATCGTCATCCGAGTCCATGGGAATGGCTTTATTGGCGATGGCCGGTTTTTTGAGGGCTGGAGGCGGAGCCAAAGCCCTCGTCGGTTTGTGGGCTCGACCATTGCCAGAGGAGGCTTGCCCGCCGACCCCGTGCCCATGAACGATCTGGGACATCTGATCCACGGCGTTCATGAGGTTGCCCGCCTGCACCGAAAGGCTACTAGCCGCGCTAGCCGACTCTTCGGCCGATGCGGCGTTATTTTGGGTGACCTTATCCATCTGGCTCATGGCCGTTGTGATCTGGTTAATGCCTTGGGATTGCTCTTTGGAGGCCTCGGCCACCTCCGAGACTAGTTGAGCCACTTTAACGGAAATGGCGGCCACGGTCTGGAAATTCTCCGAAGTGGAATTGACCATTTCCGAGCCTGAAGCGATATTGGAGATGGTCGCGGCGATGAGGTCCGCCGTATTTTTGGCCGCGTCGGCGCTCCGAATGGCCAGATTCCGCACCTCGTCGGCCACCACCGCGAAACCCGCTCCGGCTTCCCCGGCCCTGGCCGCCTCCACCGCCGCGTTTAAGGCTAAGAGGTTGGTTTGGAAGGCGATCTCGTCAATTGTCTTAATGATTTTTCCGATTTCATTGCCCGAGGTGGCGATATGTTCCATGGCCGTTATGACGTTGGTCATGGAATTTTCGGCTTTGGCCACGGCATCGGCTCCCTGGGACATGAGGGAATTGGCTTCCATGGCGTTGTCGGAATTGCGCTTGGTCATGGAAGAAAGCTCTTCCAAAGCCGCGCTGGTTTCTTCCAAAGAGGCGGCGTTTTCCGTGGCTCCCTCGGCCAGGGTATTGGAGGCGGAAGAGAGATCCCCGGAAGCGCTATCACTTCCTGAGCTCCATCGGAGAGGGCCCCAATGACCCGGTTAAGGGGCAGGGTAATGTTGCGGGTAATGACAATCGAAAGAATGGCGCTAATGACCAAAGCCAAAATACCGCCAATGACCACGGTCCAAAAAGCCGAGTTCAAGGAGACGTTGGTTTCGACCACAAACTCGTTGGTTAAGCCAGTCATGGCGTCGGAGAGTTTTAGACCGGTGGCCATGGCCTGGTCGGCGCTAGTGATAAAGGCCTGTCTTTCATCCATATAAGTAGTCATGGCCTGGAAGAGGATCTTGACGGAGGTCTGAGCGGTCGTGGCCAAATCCATGAGCTCGAGGATCTGGGCTCGACTTTCCGTAATGCGGGGATCGTTGACCAACTCATTGAGCTCAACGCCAATCTTGGTGACATCGTCCACGGAACTCTGGAAATATTTGGCTTCTTGGTAATAGAGACCGCGTAAGAAATTAATGTAATAATTGATGGACAGATCTCTCATCTTATAGGCGTGGGTCAAAAGATTGTTGACGCGTTGGTACTCTTCCATGTCAATGGTTCCGCCATTGGTAGCGGTGATAACGCGATTCAATTGAGCCTGGCGCTGGTTACGGAAGTTGGTCAGCCCTTCGTTTAATTCCTGATAGGTGGCCAGCATCGTGGCTCGGTTGTCCACGATGGTTTTCATTAAGATAGGCGCTTTGTTGGCCTGAACCTGGAAAGCCGCGTAATCCTTAATCGCTTGGGTCGTCAGATCTTTGGCCAAGGCGATGTTGGACGACAGACCCTGACGGAAAATGGCTTCTATCGCTTGGTGGGACTTGACGGTTTCCGCGTCGAATTTGCGATAACGGTCAAGGGCTTCTTGGTTAGCGTTGTAGCTATATTCCACCAAGGCTTCTTGAGCGTGCAAGGCGTTGGTCAATTGGTAGCCCCCTTGATCGTTGAGGGGGATAATCTTGTCGCGTAGCTCAGCCGAATCGCTCTGAACCGACAATAGGGAAAACACCACTACCACGCTGATGAGCGAGAAAAGAACGCAGGTGCTGACATAGCCCAAAATGATTTTTGTGCCCAGTTTCATCATTATCCTCCTAGGTCCTTTGGACTTCGGACCATTTCTCCAAACCCAAAAAATATTTTTAAACAACCTAAAACCAGACGTTTAAGGCTGAAAATCAAAGACCAGGCTCAAGCTAGGAAAAATCACAAAGCGCGTTAAGGCGCCACAAGAGAAAACCAAAAAGTATTTCTGAAAAGAAAAAGCTATTTTGATAAGTCAGTTTATAATAGATCCAGCCTCATAGCAACAAATATCAACTTTCTCCATCCGCCAAAAAAACGAAAAAAGATCTGGTCAGCCAGTCTAGGGCTAGGCCTAAAAAAGATATAAGTAAAATATTTTATTTATATTAGCGGCGTGAGTAGATATAAATATTTAGGGTAATATAAAACTATTCTTAAAATTTATTATTATATTTTAAAATTTAAAACTTTTTTAGTATAGCTCTATTTTATTTTAAGTTAGAAACTGTTGAAAATTCAATTTAGGCAAGAGAATGTTGATTTTTCAAAGGTCGCCAAATTATGGGCCAGAAACGAAAAAAAACAAAAAAATAACTCCAAAAATAAAAAAACCCTGGGTCTAACCCAGGGTTTTTGGCCGCGCTTTCTGGTGGCGAGGAGCCAACCTAAAACTCGAAGGTGTCGTCGTGACTGAGATTGAGTTTGGGGCTGACTTGGACAGCTCTTTTTAGGCTGGGCCGAGGGCTAGGGAGAGGCGCCTGGCCATTAGCCTTGGCCCCTTGGACAATGGCCGTCATGAGAGTGACCGCCTCCATCAAAGATGTGGCTTGGGTGGCCAATTTGCCCGCCGCGCTGGCTGAGCTCTC
>JAISWW010000121.1 GCA_031270705.1 Deltaproteobacteria bacterium | reverse complement strand
AGACTATGGACAGCAACAGTTTTTCTCAATTTTGGCAGTGGGTTTCCCAGTCTTTTACTCGTTTAAGCCAAAACACCGCCAGAGATGTGGATGAATTGCCGCCACCACCTCAAGAGATTAAGTTGGTCATTTAAACTATTTATGTCTATTTTATTTAGCGTTACAATTTTGTTTTATTTTTTAGCGCTCTTTACATTTTAAAATAAAAATAAACACTACCAATAGCGATTTATTATCTTTATTTATGATTATTATAGTTTGTTTTTCTTTATGACAAGACTATTAAAATAAATTTCTGCAACTGAAATACAATAATTTATCCTTTCGCTTGGATTATTGGTTCTGCCATTTCTCTTAAAGCTAAAAATAAATATTTAAAACACGTGTTGGAAGTGAATTTTCAATCTTTAGTAAATAAATAATTGCAGAGACTATCATAAGATATTAATTTAACCATGTTTTAAACCTTAAAATATTAAACTGTTATTTAATTAGGATAAAATAATGAGCAAAATAGCGTTTAAAGATCAATTAAATTCTCTTTTAAAACAATTAGATCCATTTATAGACAAAATAGATAACAATAGTAAACTTTTGATAGAATTAGCAAGATATATTATACGAATAATAGATAATACTCCTAATAATTACCATATAAATATCTTAAATCAATTTAAGCAAAATTATCATATTATTTTAAACAAATATTCATCAGTTTTAAATTATAGTTTTGCTATACATAATCAAGATAACATAACAAATGACACGTTAAACGCATTATATGAACATATAAAAACTAAATTAACAGAACTTAATAATTTATACAGCACTAATAGTATATCTATACCTAAAAATGTTGTTTTAAATGATTTTAATGCTAATATTATTCATTCAAATCAACCTACTAATAAAAACACAACTAATAATAAATTAACATCAACTGAATGTAATTTTAGGCCTCAAAAAATCGCTAATAATAATAATTTAACTGGTGTTCAATCTACTGACGATATAAAAATTAATTATATCGCACAAAAAACACCAAAAAATTTTATACCTGAGTTTTATAAATCCGCCTAAATCGACTCTAAAGCACAGGTTCCACCTGCATCTGAGCCAACTACAATGGCGGATGACAATGACCAAACACCACAAAATGTTATAACTGAGGAGTCTAAATCCGCCGAAATCGACTCTAAAGCACAGGTTCCACCTGCATCTGAGCCAACAAAAGTGGCAGATGACAATGCCCAAACACCACAAAAGGGTATAACTGAAGGGTCTAAATCCACCGAAATCGACTCTAAAGCACAGGTTCTATCTACATCTGAGCCAACAAAAATGGCCGATGACAATGCCCAAACACCACAAAAGGGTATAACTGAGGAGTCTAAATCCGCCGAAATCGACTCTAAAGCACAGGTTCTATCTACATCTGAGCCAACAAAAATGGCAGATGACAATGCCCAAACACCACAAAATGTTATAACTGAGGAGTCTAAATCCGCCGAAATCGACTCTAAAGCACAGGTTCTATCTACATCTGAGCCAACAAAAGTGGCAGATGACAATGCGTCAACTAAAACGACTTCAGACATTGGAGTTCAAACCCTAATCCATCAAAAAGAACCTACTATCGAATTAACTTTAAAATATAATGGAATTATAAATAATAATTCATACCACGATACAATTACTGATATGGAAAATATGATAAAAGATTATCCTATTATTCATTCATCATATAATTCTAAAATTTCAACAAAATTTTTTGTATATAATGATTATTCAATTATAAAATGCGAGGGTAATGATTTTCTTGTTAACGAACTTGGTTTAAAGGTCGAAGTCAAACCAAATATAAATATAATAACATTATCTGAAACTCCTAAAAAAGGTTATGATGGCAAATTATATTTCAATATAGCTATTTCAAATATCTCCAATGGAGGCCCTCGAACATTTTCTAAAGATATTTATATTGCTCCAGATCCAAAATCTTTATGGCAAGATTTACCAGTTGATGATTTTGATGGCTATGAAACGCCTAATGACACTAAAGAAGCCATTAAAATTGAAGCAATTGATAAAATAGTGATTGCGGCCAGTTGCCGCGGTCGTTCCCATGCCCACGTTGGAAAACCTCGTGACGACTCGTTCGCGATAAATATTGATAAAGATTCTGGCTGGAATATTGTGGCCGTGGCCGATGGCGCGGGAAGCGCTAAATATTCCCGGAAAGGCTCTGAAATTGCCTGTCAAACAGTTATAAAAGAGCTTATGGAGATTTTAAAAAGCGACGAATTTAACAACTATTTAGTTATAAACAATGATATTATGATTAACTGGCGCAATATATTTAATAGTGATATTTATAAAAACTATAAAGATATTGATAATAATTATAGGAATCAAACAGTATTTGATAAAATTTTTTATAAATCTGTATATACAGCTTATGACAATATCCTTAACGAGGCGAAAACTAGAGGAGCCAAAATCAGAGATTATCACACCACTCTTCTTTTCATGGCTTTTAAAAAGTTCGATTTTGGCTACTTTTACGGCTCATTTTGGATTGGCGATGGCGCCATGGCCATTTATAACATCAATGCGGACAATAAAGTTCTGGTTCTTGGCGCTCCTGACTCTGGGGAATTCGCTGGACAAACTCGATTTTTAACTATGTCTGAGGAAATCAAACCAGAATTTATTAAAAAAAGAACCTGTTTTGGGTTTGTTGATGATTTTGAGGCGATCATTTTAGCTACTGATGGTATTACTGACCCATTTTTTCCCTCTGACGCCTGCGTGGCTTCAGAAGAAAAGTGGAAAGAATTTTGGGATAAAACACTTAAACTGGGCGACGAGGAAAATCCAGGTTGCCCAAAAGTCTTTGACCGCCAAGTTTCACTAGAGGATAAAGCCCAAGATCTTCGCAACTGGCTTGACTTTTGGTCAAAAGGCAATCATGATGATAGAACAATCTTGATTGTTAAATGAAAACTATACTATTTGAATTATTTAACTTCAGCCAGAACCCTATGTTCCTCAATATTAAGTGAGTGTTATGAGTTTAGTCTCAATTCAAGCCAAAGACGGCTCCAAGGTTGAGTTTGTCATGAAGGATCCCTGCCAGGGGGGGGTTAAGGACGTATATTTTTCGCCTGACAGATCCTACGTGGTGGCTTTTTTCCGTAAACCCTTGGATTTTAATGGCAAAGATCGGCTGGAACGTCTGGTGAGCAAATACCGAGAGGGAATATTTGGCAACCAAGGAGCTGAATATTGGAAAAATCTTTTTTGTTGGCCTGAAAAAATAGTTGAGTACAACAACATGACTGGCATCGTGGCGCCAGTCTACCAACCAAATTTTTTCTTTCCCCCTAATACTACTTTGGAAGGGGCTGAAAAAGAAGGAAAATGGTTCACTTCGGCCAAAAATTTTAATAGATTTGTGCCAGAAACGGAAAAAGGTAACCTGTTAAGTTATCTAAGGATCTGTATAAATTTAAGTCGGGCCGTTAGACGACTCCACGCCGCTGGATTAGCCCACTCTGACCTTTCTTACAAAAACTGCCTGGTGGATCCAAGCACAGGCGACGCTTGTATCATTGATATTGATGGTTTGGTAGTTCCTGGCCTCTTCGCCCCTGATGTTCTTGGCACGCCAGATTTCATGGCCCCAGAAGTAGTGGCGACCATGAAATTGGATTTTAAAGATCCCCAACGAAAATTCCCCTGCCGAGAGACGGATCAACACGCCTTGGCTATTTTAATCTACCAATATCTGTTCCACCGCCATCCTTTGCGGGGCTCTAAGGTTCATAGCCAAGATACTGAGGTTCAGGAAACCCTGGAAATGGGCGAAAAAGCTCTTTTTATCGAGCATCCCACGGACTCCTCCAACCGCTATAAGATCCAAAAAAACGACAAAGATTTTTTGCCTTGGATAGACACTAATAAGCTCCCTTATTCCATAATGGGACCTTATTTAAAAACCCTATTTAACAGGGCCTTTATTGATGGACTTCATTTACCAGCCAAACGACCAAGCGCGGACGAATGGGAAGAAGCTTTAGTAAAAACCGTTGATTTGCTTCAGCCCTGTTCGAACAATAACTGCGTTAAAAAGTGGTACGTTTTTGATAACTCCACTAAGCCCGTTTGTCCATATTGTGGAACCAAGTTCAAAGGCCAATTGCCTGTTTTTGACTTATACTCCAGCCATGATGGTAAAAGTTTTAGGCCAGAAAATCACCGGCTTATGATCTACAATAACCAGTACCTCTACCCTTGGCACGTTTTACGAAACATTTTCCCGAACGAGAAATTAACTGATAACCAGAAAAAACCTGTGGCTTATTTCGCTTTCCATAAAAACCAGTGGATTTTAATCAACCAAACTCTTGACAGCTTGTTTGACGTGACCAACCAAAAAACCAT
The DNA here is from genome assembly GCA_031270705.1 of Deltaproteobacteria bacterium. Lineage (GTDB taxonomy): Bacteria > Desulfobacterota > Desulfarculia > Adiutricales > Adiutricaceae > JAIROO01. The sequence goes on along the minus strand of JAISWW010000121.1, from coordinate 1,960 downwards.
CCCTACGGGTTCTTTCGTCGCCCTAACCGAAGGTCTCCAACTTCTTCTGTCAAAAGATCCTAGTGGGCGCTTGGTTCATGTTTCTCTAGTTAAAGCCTAATTTTTAATTTTATCTACAATCTTTTTCTCTAATAATTTTATTTTCTACAACTAAATAAAAGCTGACCAAATAAATATCATATCTGATTAGCCGACAAGCCTCTTCGCCGCCCAAACAACTTTTGCTGGACGAGGCCTCAAGTCCTTTAGCCGTCAAGCCTCAATTAGCCAATTAACTACAGGTGGTCAAAATTTTTGGCTTTGTTATAATTGTTGGAGATGTCTGTCATTTTGGCGTTTTTCTTGACCTCATCTTTTAACCGACGCCAATCTTTTCGATTGAATTATGATTCCACGCGAGCTGGCGATCAGCCAAATGACAGATCCTTTTTTTTCGCGGTTCATCTGGCTGACCTCAAGCCAATTAATAGATTAGTAGATTTTATTTATTTTGATTTTACTCAAAAGAGATATATCAAATGACAACTGACGTTACCAAGTCTCCTTCCCCTGTCGACGAAAAACCAGCTATCAAAGGCTTAACCGCCGCCGAAGTTGTGGAAAGCCGTCGGATCCATGGCCCCAACATCCTGACCCCCCCGCCCCGGGATCCCTGGTGGAAACTTTACCTAGAAAAATACGAGGATCCAATTATCAGGATCCTTTTAGTGGCCGCCGTCATCGCTATTTTGGCTGGGGTCATTGAGGGTCAGTACACCGAGGGTATTGGCATCATTATCGCTGTCCTCCTGGCCACAACCATTGGTTTCATTAATGAGTACAAAGCTGGCCAGGAATTTGACATCTTAAACCGGGTTTCTGACGAGGAGCCCATTAAGGTCATCCGCGATGGGGTCTACGCTTCGGTTCCCAAAAAAGATCTTGTGGTCAATGACGTCGCGGTTTTGGAGCAAGGCGAGGAAATCCCAGCCGATGGCGAAGTTCTAGAGTCAGTCTCGTTTCAAGTTAATGAGGCTTCCCTAACTGGGGAATCGCTACCAGTCACTAAATGGCCCAAATCCGATGAAGTTGAGGAAACTAACCTAGCCTATCCTCGGCACCAGGTCTTAAGGGGCACCTTTGTTTCCGATGGCCGGGCCCTCATTCGGATCACCACGGTTGGCGACGCCTCGGAAATCGGCAAAACCGCTCGAGCCGCCGCTGAGGAAACGGAAACGATCACTCCCCTAAACCGTCAGTTGGCTCGCCTGGGCCAGTTTATTGGCGTTTTTGGGTTTGCCATCGCTTTATTGATTTTTGCCACCTTAACGATCCGCTCCGGATTCCAAGGCGACTTAGGCGATCAAGCCATAATCCAAGAAGCTGATCTTGGGGCTCCCCAACCTCCAGCCGAGGTCATTAGCCAATTTCGCGAGACTTTAAAAGACAAATATGGGGATCTGGCCGCCACCTATCCTTTGGCTTCCAAAATTCATGACGACAAGACGGTCTTTTATTTAAAGATCCCTTTGACCAGCGGCCAAGTCTATTTTTTAGCCATCGCCTTTTTTTCTTTGGCCATCGCTTTGGCTCGCGTCTGGGTTCCGGTTGTTTTTGACGCCGTGGAGCTAACTGGCAAATCTCGGCCAGAAAATTCCTGGCTTGACGCCGAGGGCTTAACCCCATGGCTACAAGCTGTTATCGCGGGCTTGGTTATTTTTGGGGTCGCCTTAGGCCTCGGTTTTTGCTTTGGCTTATTGTCTGGCGGCCCCTCGACGTGGTTGCCTTTGGCTACCTCTTTGTCTTTATTAAGGTTTTTCATGGTCGCGGTCACCATCATCGTGGTCGCGGTTCCTGAAGGCCTCCCCATGAGCGTGACCTTATCGCTAGCTTATTCCATGAGGAAAATGACCGCCGCCAATAACTTAGTTAGGCGGCTTCACGCCTGCGAAACCGTGGGGGCGGCCACCGTCATTTGTTC
>JAISWW010000105.1 GCA_031270705.1 Deltaproteobacteria bacterium | reverse complement strand
CCCAAGCCTAAAGCGACGATTAAGACTGGCAGAAAAAGAACTTTGGGGACGGGATAGGTTAAAAACAAAAGCGGCGATAAGATGGCGTCTAGTTTTTTTAGGCCGCCCATGAGCCAGCCCAAAGGCAAAGCCAAGGCTAAACCTAAGCCAAAGCCCCAGGAAGCCCGGTAAAAACTGGCCCCCAGATGCTGATAAAATGACTTTTGGCCTAAACGCTCCCCTAAATCTTGGGCCACCACCCAGGGCGCTGGCCAAATCCCCTCCCCTAAAATAAGCGAGAAAAGAGCCCATAAAGTGAATAGGGCCAAAATAGAGATCAAAAACCTTTTCATAAGTCTTCTCTATGAGTCTTCTCTATGAATTCACTAGGAGTCTTCTCTAGAGTCTTCTGTAGCCAAACCTCGCCCATTGAGCGAGCGAGCCAAACTTTCGGCCAGCCTATGGGGCGACTCGGCCCAAACCCCAGCCAAAGCCAAACGCGTTTGTTTGACCAAATCCAAAAAGGCGTCTTCGGTAAAAACTTGGGGAGTTTTGGGGAAAGGATTAGTGAGGATGGCTTGGGAGCTGGTGGGTTGGCCACCTAAAACGACGATCTTTTGGCCTAAAAAGACCGCTTCTTCCACGCTATGGGTGGCCAAGATCAGGGTAAACTCATGTTTTTGCCATAAATCGGCCAAATGAAAGCCCAAAGCTTCGCGGGTCAAGGCGTCTAAAGCCGAAAAAGGCTCATCCAAGAGTAGCAATGAGGGTTTAGAGATCAAAGCCCGGCCTAAAGCGAGCCTTTGTCTTTGTCCGCCCGAGAGCTCTTGGGGATATCGCTTGGCTAATTCCTTTAAACCCATGTCCATTAGGGTTTTTTCGGTTCTGAGCTTAATCTCTTCCGGCTCTACCCCAGCCAAAACCAAGGGCAATTTCAAGTTCGCTTCCACCGTTTTCCACGGAAAAAGCCCTAAACTCTGGGAGACAAAAGAGCGTTTGACGGGCTCGGGGCCTAGATCTATCCGCCCGGAGTCAGCGGCTAAAAGATCGGCTAAGATCCTTAAAATAGTCGTTTTGCCGCACCCCGAAGCCCCCACCAAAGCCAAACTCGCCCCTGGCTCTAAATCTAGGCTCAATTCTTGGACAATAGTCTCCGAGCCGTAACTTTTAAAAAGATTTTCAACCTTAACCCAAGCTCCCGGCATATCTATGGGGCGCTAGAATCTTTTTGTTTAGCGATTTGGCTGAGCTCTTCGGGCGAGATTTGATCCACGGTCTCCTCATAAGTGGGCGGGATCCTTAAGGAACCGGGATCCTCTGGGCGCCGCAAAACCCCATTTCTAACTAGCCAAGCCACATAATCCGCGAAGAGCTTCTCGTCGGGCAAGCGGTAAGGCACCAGGGCGGGATCATAGGACGGCGGGCTCCAATCTTCGGCTAAGGCCTTGGGAATGAGGCCCATTTCCAGCATTAGGTCGCGAGTGGGGGCGGGATTGGCGTTCGCGTAAGCCACGGCTTGGGCCAAAGCCGCGCGAAAGGCCGGGGCCACCTTGGGAGCCAGATCGTCCCTTAAAGCCACGGCGGCTAGGGGCATATTGAGGTCGCGGTCATCCGCCAAAATCCGCCCCCCCGCTTTTTCGGCGACGCTCAACAAAGGCTCGGGAAAGATGGAAAAATCCAGTTGGCCGGCTTTTAAGGTCTGTAATCTTAAGGGAATCTTCCGAATATCGCGCCTTTGGAAATGATTGGCCGGCAGATGGGCCCTCTCCAAAAAAATATCGGCCAAAAAATCAACGATGGTCTGCCGAGCCACCCCCAAAGATTGATCCCTAGCCTCGGCCAAAGTCTTAACGGTTGAGTCCGGTTTGGAGACTAAGCCAAAAAAACGAGCCTTAGGGTTGGTGTGAGAAGTGGAGGCGATGACTTTATAAGGATGATCTTGAGATCTTAAGACCATGGCCGAGCTAATCTCGCAAAAATGGCCATCCAAACGCCCAGCCAAGACCGCGGAATCTTTTTCCAGGGTGCTTTGGAAGGGAATCAACTGAACCATTAAGCCTTTTTGGCCAAAATATCCGTTTTTTAAGGCAATATGAAGTAAAATTGTGTCCGCTATGGGTAAAAGGCCGACCCGCAACTTTATGGGCTCAGGCTCGGGTTTTAGGGGTTGGGGTTGGCCAGAGTTAGTTTGGGCCGCGAGTGGAGCGCCTATAAACGCTAAACCTAACATTATTATTAAGGCCCACCCACCAACCGTAGCCCCCAAACCTTGATGTTTTTCCCTTAAATTCATGGCCTAATCCATTTTTCTCGCCAATAAGCCGTAAAAAAACCCGTCCGTCCCTTGTTTATGGGGCCATAATTTTAAATAACCCGGCTCCACAAATAGCTCCCGCAAAGCGGGATCGACTTCTTGAGAGGTCCAAGGCCGAAACGCGGGGTTCTCTTGTAAAAACTTCTCCAAAACCTCTGGCCCTTCCTCGGTGGTCGTAGCGCAGACCGAATAGATTAAATTACCCCCCGGAGCCACAAAACGAGCGGCGCTCGTGAGAAGCCCCAACTGAATCGCGGCCAAGCGCGGAATATCGTCCGCGGTTTTGAGCCATTTCAGATCTGGCCGCCGCCGAATGACCCCTAAGCCTGAGCAAGGCGCGTCCACCAAGACCAAATCAAAGGTCTCGTCTAGTTCCGCCGATTGGATCTCCCCATGCCAGATTTTTAAGCGGCAACCCAAATTTAAGCGCTTGGCTTCCCTTAAGAGATTGTTGAGGCGATTCCAGTTGGGATCCACGGCCACAATCCGGGCCTCCGCGTCAATGGCCGCCAAGTTTAAGGATTTGCCCCCTTGGCCAGCGCAAGCGTCCAAGACTTTTTTAGATTGGCCGGCCAAAAGACCCAAAATCTGGGAAGCCTCGTCTTGAATGGCGAAATGGCCTTCCTTAAAACCCGGCCAAGCCTCGGGTCGCCCTGGCCAAGTCAAGGGAATGAGACCCCAGGGGGAGAACTTAGTGGGTTTGGTGGGAAATGGGAGCTTTTCGGCCAACTCCTCGCGCTCAATGAGCTTAGGGTTTACGCGCAAGGTGGGCGGGCAGGGCTGATTATTGGCCGCCAGTAGGGCTCGAGCCTCACGATACCCTAATTCGGCGATCAATCTATCCACCAGCCACCGCGGATGGCTGTAAAAGACGGCCAGCCTTTGGGCGGCGGGCGTGTCGCGGCCATCAATTTCCTCGGGCCAACCCCAGACGCTCTCTTTTTCCCTTAAAAACTTTCTTAAAATGGCGTTGACCAGGCCATGGCGACCAGGAATCTTTAAGCGAGCCAATTCCACGGTTTGACTGACAATGGCGTAGTCTTTGAGCCGATCAAAAAATAAAATCTGCGCTAAACCCAAGCGGAGAATGGTCAAAGCCAGGCGATCGGTGCGGTTTTTTTTCAGTTTGGACTTGATCAAAAAGTCCAAGCGGCTCTGGTGCCGAAGACAAACATAAACCAAAGCCTGAGCCAGATTTATATTCTCGTCCGACAAGAGAGCCGAGCGCCTTTCCAGAGAATGTTCCAAGAGTCCGCCCTTGGCCACGGCTTCCAAGGTCTCCAAAGCCACCAACCGGGGGTCATCGCTCAAATCAACGGTATTTTCCAACAATTTCCCTTACTTAGCCCCGCTCGGCGTGGGGCTCTCTTCTCATTTAAAAAATATTTTTTGGTCAAAATTCAAAAAAAACCTGATTTGCCTAAAAAAAGATTTAACTTTTTTCTCAAAATGACGATGAGTAGTCAAAGGCCAAATTTCCCCGAACCCCCCAAAAGGGATTTTTGGGTTTTGGCCGGATCGACTTTCGCTAGGCCTGACCGCTATAGGGCCAGCGAGGGCATTTCTTTTGGCGCCTTTTTTCTGGCTGGTTTTTGGGCCACAACCCTAAGCTAGCGCGCCAACGACCTTTTTTCTCGGAGGGAAGCCTATGGCGCAAATCCCAACTCTCGACAACATAGGCCTGAGTATCGACCAGGTCTCCCAAATGACTGGGGTCAAGAAAACGACCCTGCGCTATTGGGAGAAGGAATTCTCCGACTATCTTAAGCCGGAGCGCACCGAATCCATGCGGCGACAGTATTCCTTAAACGAGCTGGAAAAAGTCGCCACGCTCCGGCAATTGATCGAGGAAGAGAAGTATAAATCCGCTGGGGTGCGCCTTAAGCTGGGATTGAGCCCAGTCACTCCTCGGCTCTCAGACTCTTCAACCCCGACCCGCGCGTCTCCGCCTCAAGAGGCTAGCGTCGGCTCTTTGGCGAACCAAAAGAGGGAACCCGAGGTTCCGCCAGATGGATAGCCTAAATCAAACCGCCACGGATGGCGTATAAAAGCGCCATGGATGGCAAAATAAAAAGAGGGACGGTCAAGGCCGTTCCTCTTTTATTTCAGGGCCAACGACCTAATGACCAACGCGGGCGAGCCAATAATCCCCAATAAGCCGCGAAACCTCCACTAAGCCAAAAACAATCAATAATCAATTTTTTAACGTCTTGTTAAATGATTATTAATTAAAAACAAAATAAAAAATCAAAATAACGCCAACAAAATCAATAATTTTAGAGTTAATCAGACAGCCTAATAAAACATAAGAGTATAGTTGGCAAAAAACAAAACCACTTATCAAGACAGACGCTGTAAGTTTAATCAGGTCTTGGCCTTCTGTCAAGAGCTATTTTTCTATACTTCCTCGGTTCTTTTCTCGCTCGTCCCCGCCCGGCGCCCAAGAGAACCCGATTTGACTGGCAGTCTTACCCCAACGAGTGACTATAGCCAATCCTTATGCCTTTTAAAGCGTATTATAATTTATCGCCGCGGATCGGCCAAGCCTTTATGAAGCCTTCTCTGGAACCTCTGGCTCCGCGCTAGGAATTCGCTTTAGCCAGCCAGAGCCTTGATAAAAAGGTCTTTGGTAAAACCCTCAATCTTGACTCAAGACCCAAATTGTGATATGATTTAAACCAATGGCATCGAGAAGATACGTAATTTCAGGCGCAATTTCTGATTTTGTATATTTAATTTGCTTTGTTTTATCTGTTATTTGAGCTTTAGTTGTAAAAATTACCTTAACATCTTAGGTCTAAAACAACTCCAACGGGTGGTCGGCCTATTTTTTGAGCTTGGCCAAAAAATATTAGTGGGAGGAGAGCGATGTGGAAGGCTTTGGCCTTAGTGGCCTTGGCCCTGGTCTTGGCCCTCGGCCTAGTATGGGAATTTTCTAGTCAATCCGACCCGCCCCAGCCAGCCATCAGCCAAGAAAACCAAATTGATTTGACCCCTTGGCGAGCCAGAGCCGAGGCCGGCGATTCGGAGGCCCAATTACGCCTTGGCCAAATCCTTTTTTATGGCCAAGGCGCGCCCAAAAACCCGGCTGAGGCCCGGAAATGGCTCCAAATGGCCGCGACCCAGGGTTTGGGCCCAGCCCAGTCTTTATTGGGTTTGAGCCTTAAATTGGGCCAAGGGGGCGAAAAAGATTTGGCGGAAGCCGTTAAATGGTTTCGCCTAGCCGCCGACAATGGCGACGCGGAGGCCCAGTTTTATTTGGGCCAGGCTTTTTATCATGGCGAGGGCTTAGACGAAAACAAAGCCGAGGCTCTGAAATGGTTGCGCCTAGCCGCTGGCCAAGGTCTCCCCAAAGCCCAAATTTTTGTGGGCGATTGTTACCAAGAAGGTCAAGGCGCCCCTCAAGATCCCGCCGAAGCCGTCAAATGGTATCGCCTAGCCGCCGAAGCCGGGGATCCCAAAGGCCAACTCAATTTGGGCCTAGCCTATGAAAATGGCCTGGGCGCCCCAAAAGATCCCGTGGAAGCCGCTCGCTGGTTTTTCCAAGCCGCTAGCGCTGGCCACTCCACGGCCCAAACCTATTACGCTTGCGCCTTAATGGAAGGCGAGGGCGTGGAACAAGACAAACCGAGCGCCCTCCTGTGGTATCTGAAAGCCGCGGCGGCCGGCGAAATCGACGCCCAATACAACCTCGGTCTGGCCTACGCTGAAGGCCACGGCGCGCCCCCAGATCCGAACGAGTCTTTCCAGTGGCTTCTCATGGCCGCTAACCACGGACACGCCTTAGCCCAAACCAAAGTGGCCGAGAGCTATTCGCGAAAAAACGAGCCCGAGGAAGCCACTCGCTGGTATCGTCTCGCCGCCGCTCGCGGTAGCGTTGAGGCTCAACGCGAGCTGGCCAGGGCTTTGGAGCTGGGCCTAGGCGCGGAACCGGACAAAATCGAGGCTCTGATCTGGTATCGCCGCTCGGCTGAGGCTGGCGACGCCCTGGCTCAATCTTATTTGGCCGCTCTTTTGGCCCAAGGAACCCCGAGCGAGAAAGACGAAGCCTTTAATTGGTATCGCTTGGCCGCCGAAAATGGCCAAACTGAGGCTCAATTAGCCCTGGCCGAGGCTTACGCCTCGGGGCAAGGTTTGCCGCTAGATCCCCAAGCGGCCTTTTTCTGGTATCGCTTAGCCGCCGAGCGCGACCATCCCTTAGCCCAATACCAAATGGGCTTAGCCTATGAGCTAGGCCATGGCCCGGCTCCCGATTTGGACGAGGCCATCCGCTGGTACCAAAAAGCCGCGGCTCAAGGCCAAGCGGAAGCCAAAAAACGCTTGCGCGATCTGAATTCCTAAAATCTTTTTGGCTAAAAAATTGTTCTCCGCGAATTTCTTCGCGAAAGGAGATCTTATGTCCAAAACGCCTGTGTCTTTTTCGCGGCTTGTTGTCTCCTTGAGCCTAGGGCTGATCTTTTTTGGCCTGACGCTGGGCCTGGCGACCCCAGATAGCGCGGCCCAAGAATTGCCCGTTTATCGCGATTACGTCAAAGAGAAAGACGCCGAGGAGAGGTTAGCGAAACTGGAGCCCCTCGCCAAAACTGGCGACAAAACAGCTCTTTTCCATTACTTTGAAATCATGTTTGACTATGACAACAATGTCCGAGATTTCTCTAAACCCATGGTCTGGCTCAAAGATCTGGCTGACCAAGGCTCTTTTCGCGCTATGTTTTATTTGGCTATAGTCAAATTAAGCGCCATAGACAAAAAGGGCGACGCGGAAACCCTGGCTTGGCTCAAAAAAGCCGCGGAAAACGGCGACATTCCCGCCACGCTGATGTTGGGCTTTATTTTAAATGAAGGGCTCCCAGGCCTAAAACCAGACCCCGCCGAAGGGGACAAGTGGTACGCCCAAGGCCTCAAAGCCGATCCCGCCAATGATCTTTTAACCCTTAAAGTCTTAACTTACCTTTATGAGGATGTCACACAATTTAAGGATCGGGCCAAAGTCGAGGCCACGCGACTTATTTCCGCCGAAAATGGCGATCCTAAGGCTATAGTTGAGATAGCCTCTTCTTTTGAGCATGAAGACTCGAGCCTAAGCAATCCGGTCGAAGCCTTTAAATGGTGGATAAAAGCCGCTGAGCTGGGCGATCTCTTAGGCCAGCAAAAAGCGGGCCTGGCTTTCTTTTATGGCCAAGGAGTTCCCGTCAATAAAGCCGAAGGCTT
>JAISWW010000099.1 GCA_031270705.1 Deltaproteobacteria bacterium | reverse complement strand
CCCAAGCGATCGACTTCGGCCAGCATGGATTCGGGCATGCCGCTTAAACGGAGCTTTTCCCGAACGCCGGCGATAATTTTGGGGCTGGCTTTTTGGCTTTTTAAGAGCAAATACTCGCTTTGATCCGAAGCCCAAGCCGGAGCCGTGACCATGGCCAAAGTTTGCCCAGCTTTAACCGGATCCCCCACAGACAGGGCGAAGGTTTGGGCCACAAAGCCCTCGGCCCGGGCTTGGGGCCGAGCTCTTTGATGGCCATTGAACTCGATATTGGCCGGTAGCTCTCTAGAGAGAGCTAGCCGGCCAGTTTTGACCGGCCGCGCTTTTAAGCCCAGGTTTTGAACTTGGGTGGGATCAATGCGCGTCCCCGTCCCCAGCTCTCCTTCGTCGGCGTAACGCGGGACTAAGGCCATGTCCATAAAAGGCGAGGGCCCAGGCTGGTCAAAACGGGTGCCCGGATACATGGGGTCATACCAATAGAGAACCCGCCGCTCGCCTGGCGGCTCGGCGGCGCTCGCCAGGAACCAGTTGGCTAGCCCCAAAGCCAAGCCTATGAATAAGGCCAGGCAGATGTTTTTCTTGGGCATAAAAAGGCTCCTATTCTTCTACTGTTTATCTAAATTGACAATAATATAATCAGAGCCCACTTGTTTAAAATCAAACTCAACCTGATCGCCCACTTTTAAGTCAGAGAGCGACTCCGCCTTTTCGACCTTAAAACCCATGACCATGGCCGGCCAATTTAAAGAGGGGACGGGGGCGTGGTCAATGACTAGACGCAGGTTCTGGGGCTCCAGCTCTTTAATGGTTCCTTGGGTTGAGTGTAAAGCCGAGCTCTTGGGGCTCGCTTCGGGGGTCTGGGGCTGACTGGCCGAGTGGCCTCCGTGGCCACCGTGGCCACTCGAGCCATGATCGTGGCCAGCGTGTTGGGCCAAAGAGTAGGGAGCCATTATAAAAATGGCTAGGATAGCCAGAAAAGAGGCCAGGGTTAAATTTATAGAGGTCAAAAGGGCTTTCATGGGGTCACTCCTAAATTGGGTTTTTGGGTTTTTGAGTCGTCTGAATTAGGCTCAAGGCCGCCGCCCAAAGCCAGATAAAGTTTGATGTCATTGAGAATTTGGGCCCTTCGGATGTCCAAAGCGGCCATTTCGGCCTCAAATGTTTCCCTTTGGGCCTCTAAGACTTCCAAATAACTGATAACGCCGTTTTGGTAACGATTGGCGGCTAACTCCAAAACTCTTTTTTGGGTTTGGAGCAAGCGATTTTGGGCTAAGCGCTCTTGGGCCAGTTTGGGACGCGCCTCCAAAGCTTCGGCCACTTCCTTAAAAGCGGCTTGGATGGTTTTTTCGTAAGTGGCCAGACTTTGAGAGCGTCTAATTTCGGCCAGCTCCAGAGCGCGTCGATTTCGCCCGCCCGTAAAAAGAGGCAGATTGAGGCGCGGGGTAAAAGACCAGCCCGCGTTGGCTCCGGAGACCAAATCGTTTAATTGGCCAGACATGTAGCCAAATTGGCCCGTCAAAGACAGACTGGGGAAAAAAGCCGCTCGAGCCGCCCCAATGTCAAAGTGGCTGGCTATCAGATCGCGCTCGGCGGCTAAAATGTCGGGACGCTGGAGAAGAGCGTTTGAAGCCACGTTTTCCGGGAGCTTGGGATCTGGCCATTTAGCTAGAGTTAGGGCGGACGGGAGAGCCGGATCGTCCAGGCGCCCAGTTAAAAGTTTGAGGTTTTTCTCTGTTCTGACCAGACTCGTTCGGGCCGTGGCTCTAGCTAATTCGGCTCTAGCCACTTGAGCCCTAGCTTGCTCCAGATCTAAGAGAGCCGATTGGCCAGAGAGGAGCCGGTTTTCGATAAAGGCCAAAGAGTCGCGCCAACTTTTGAGGGTTCTTTCGGTTAAGGCCAGGGATTCGGCGCTCATCCGGTTTTCCAAGTAAGCCTCGGCCACTTCGGCGATGAGGCTTAAGCGCGCGGCTCGGGCGGCCTCGGCGGCTCCCAGGTATTTTTGGAAAGCCGCTTGGCTTAAGTTTTTTAAGCGGCCAAAAAAATCCACCTCAAAGACGGACATGAGGCCTAACTCGTATTCGCGAGTCGTCTCTCTTTCTGGACCGCCTTGAACGATTTTTTGGGCCTCGGCTTCTAAGCTGGGATAGCGCTCAGCTTGGGCTAACCCATACTCGGCCCGCACGGCCAAGACATTTAAGGCCGCTAGCCGCAAATCGCGGTTTTCGGTTAAGGCCAAATCAATTAAGGCCTTGAGCCTAGGCTCTTGGAAAAAATCGCCCAAGGACGGGAGAGCCAGATCTTGGGCGATAGGCTCAGGGGTCGACAAAGCCGTGGTCGGCGTAGGAGGATCGGGACGGTGGTACTCCGGGGCTAAGGAGCAACCCCATAAGCCCCAGAACAGCCACGCGACCGCGAAAACTAAGCGGACGAAAGGCATAAAACACCATATAAAGGTTAAAATCCTCTGGATGCCTTTAAACAATGGCTCCATAAACCGATGGATCCATAAATCAATCGATCAATAGATCAAGGGCTTTGATTTTTTGTTAAAAGGCTAATTATGTCGGAAAAAGAGCTGATTAAAGGCGCGGGGGACGGTATAAAGAGGCTAAGTCAGGGGAATTGAGGCGTCTGGACGCGATTGGCCTAAAGAAGACGGGCGCGTGTTTAGGGTCGTCGGGGGTCTCGGAAATAACCAAAGAAGCGGACTGAAAACCTGGGCAAGAGGCTAAGCCACAGTCGCTTCGAGCGCTCTCGCGAGAATCGTCGCTGGCTTCGCTCGTCTCGGGGTTTGGGGGAGCGGCTCGGTCGTCCATTGGCTGGTGGGCCATAGCGTGAGACGAAAGACGCGAAGTATCAGGAGACGTAACCTGAGGCGAGGGGTGATTGTGGTTATCATTATGGTTATCATGGCTGGATAAGAAGCTAGGCGCGCAACAACTCATTTTGGCCATATGTCCCAGACCAGCCATCAAGGCGCTCGCGTTTAAAAACGAGGGTGGCCAGATCGTGAGAGACAAGGCTATAAATAAGAAAAGCTTGCGCGGCATGCTTGATAACCAAAATAGAATCTAGAGTTAGATCAAAACTAAGTAGTTATAGCTAGAATTCGCTTTCGAGTCAAGAGTTTTTTGGGGGAAAAATAATGGGGGACTATCGCGGCGGGGCCTAAAAGCGCTTCGCCTTAAATATGTCTTAAAATGATAGCTTAAACTAATAATTAAAGAAAACTTATTTTAAAAAATCTTTGAATTTTATTTTTCTGGCCAGAAGAGCTCTATAAAGACGATCCTTCTTTCCCCGGATCTCGCGGGCGGATAATATCGCTTAAAGGTGGCCAAACCCGTGGAGTGAGCCAAATTGACTCTATTGACCCCCGAGCGAGCCGTCGCGTGTTGGAGCCAGATCCCCCCTTGGGCGTCAAGGTAGACAAAGCCTAAATGATAGTAAGATAGGCCCCCTTTAAAGCGTCGATTGGGCTTGGAGATGACAAAGATATAGATTCGATCCGCTCTTAATTCTTTTAAGAGAGCCAAAAAATCTGGGCCATGGATATCCACGCCTAAGCCCACGGGTTTTTGGGTCGCGTTGAAAGAGTAGGCGAGGGTCTGGAGCTCGGGCAGAAAGCGCGAAAACTTGCCTTCGGCGAGATTTAAAGCCACGTCGAGGCCAAAATCCCAGTCCCAGCCCAAAGGCGCGTCTGGGCCAGAATCATTTTGGCGATCGCGACTAAGGTCAGCTAACGACAGATTTTCGCCCCAAATAAAGCGGGCGACCGAGGCGACCCAGCCACTACAATTAAAACCTGGCGTTTTAAAGGTTTGGCCGGGTTTGGCCCAGGAGCTATAGTCGCCTTGGTCGTTAATGACTCCATCTTCCCGAAATGGCAGGCCTAAAAAAGCGGCCAGGATTGCCTGGGGTTCGGCGGAGTCTGGCCAAGCGAGGCCTTGGGGGCGGGGCGGCGGGTTTTTTAATAGAGAATTAGAGTCTGGTTGGGGCTCCCAAGAAGGCGGGCTTTGGGCCCTGGCTTTTGGGCCGAGGCCAAAAGCCAGGATCCATAACCCCAAAGTTATGATCAGAGCCCCAACGAGACTAAAGAACCTCAGCTTAACCATGAGCCTCGAGGGTCGGCGGGGCGGGAGTGGCTGGTTGAGGTTTTAAGTCCGGGTGATCGGGCCAATAGATGATCCGAGCGCAGTTGGGGCAACTTAAGAGCTTGTCGTTGCGCTGGAGCTCATTAAATAA
>JAISWW010000079.1 GCA_031270705.1 Deltaproteobacteria bacterium | reverse complement strand
CCAAGCCTTTAACCAGCCCTTATTATAGGCGAAATAGAGGAGAGTGGCTAGAGTAGCCAGCCAAGCCCAAAGAGGCGTCAGCCAATAGCCATAGAGGCTAAAAAAAGTGGGCTCAAGGTTTTCTGGTCTCAAAAGCCGCAGAGTATAATTATAAGTTTCCACTTCGTTTTGGATCGATCTCTCCAAAATCCGGCCCGAGGGGGCGATGAGGGCCGAGATCCCATTATTGGCCGCTCGAACCAAAGGCCGGCGATTTTCCACGGCTCGCCAGGTGGCTTGGTAGAGATGTTGTTCCGGGGCCCAGCTAGTCCCAAACCAGCCGTCGTTGGTGGTGACCACTAAGAGAGAGGCGCCCTCCAAAACCCTGTCTCTGGCCATCCCTGGAAAAATGGACTCAAAGCAGATCATTAGGCCCAAGGTTTCCCCTTTAAAGCGCATAGGCTCCGTCGGCTGACCAGGGCTAAAGGCGCCCGCGGCTCCCAAGACGCCTTGGAAAAAGGCCCACTTTAAAAAAGGCAGCTCGTCAATCATGGGCACAAATTCCCCAAAGGGGACTAAATGCCTTTTGTCGTAATAAGGTCCAGGGCCCTTGGGGCCCATGAGCCAAGCCCGATTATAAAGGCGCGGGGTCTTCTGAAAGCGATCCAAATAAGTGACCCCGACCAAGGAAAAAGCTGGGCTTTGGGCTAAAAGGCCATTGAGCCACTCGGTTTCCGTGGCGTCATAGGCGTAGGCGAAAGGGGCGGCCGTTTCCGACCAGACAATGAGCCAAGGGTCTTCTTTGATGGCCCGGCCGTATAAAAGACCAAAGCGAGCTAAAATAAGATCTCTATAACTAGCGTCCCATTTCATGTCCTGATCGACGGAGGCTTGGAGGATGGCCACTTTTTGGGGTTGGCCCGCCGCGTAGCTCTTTTCCCAGCGCTCAAAACTAAAATGACCATAAATAGCAATAATAGAAAATATTAAGGTTGCTATAATTAAATAAGGATAAGTTTTAAGATTTTTTGGCCTAAACAAAGCCAAGAACCCATTAATGGCGGCCACCAAAAAACCTAAGCCATAAAGGCCTAAAATATCGGCTAGACCCATGAGACGGGGAGCCAAAGCTAAACCCACGGCTAAGGGCGACCAATTAAAGCCCGTAAACACCCAGTTTTTAATTTGGTCAAAACCGATCCATAAGCCGGCCCCCACTAAAGGAACCAAATATGGTCGTAAGCGTTGAAACTTAGTGGTCGGCGGGGTCTTTGAGGTGAGGCTGGCGCTTAAGGGAGCCATTAACCAAGCCCACAAAGCTTGATAAAGAGCCAAATAAGCGGCCAGAATGATTAAAATAATATTCCCGCCCGAGCCTAAGCCGCCATAGCCAGCCATCACCTCGCCCAGCCAGCTAAAGGAAACTAAGCCTAAAACCAAGCCATAAACCCAGCCCAGGAAGAAAGCCTTTTTAGGCGGTTGGTTTTGGATAGCTAGCCACAAAGGGATGAGGCAGAAGAAGGCTAAAGGCCATAAGCCGGCTTTGGGCAAAGTTAAGGCCAAGGCCAAACCGCCCAGAGAGACTAAAGAGATGTTTTTGGCCAAATTTCGGGGCATGACTAAGCTTTCGGGATGGCCAATTCCATCATGGCCGTGGCTAAACCGGAGCCAATGCCCATGAGGAGAGCTCGGTCACCAGGTTTCAAGAGGTTTTTCTCCCAAGCCAAATCAAAGGCGAAAGGCACGGCCAAGGGGCCCATGTTGCCAAAATCGGGGTAGGTGCGGAGGAGCCGCTCGTTGGGCAAAGCCAAAGTCTCGCGGAGTTTGTCGGTATTGGCTCGGCTGACCTGGTGACAGATGATGGCGTCAAATTGATCCGCGATCCAGCCAAAAGAGTCTCGACCTAGTTGGAAAGTTTCGGCGGCCAGTTTGACCCCAGCGGTCAAGAGTTTCGGGGCGTCTGTGGTCATGCTGGAAAAATCGCCTTGACAAAGGTCATTAGACTGAACGTCGGCCAAACTGACCACGGCTTTAATTTTTGGGGCCAGGGGATGAAATTTGGCCGGGCCCACCAAAGCCGCCGCCCCACCTGAGCCTAGGGTCAAAGAAGCGAAATGGCGAAAAAACTCTTTGGCCGTGATATCTGGCTCCAACAAGCGGCTAAGGGTGTTCTCCAATAAAGGCCGGCTATTTTCCCCAGCGGTAACCAAGGCGTAGCCTAAGCTATCGCCTTCAATGAGCCGGGCCGCGAGCTCTAAAGCCTCGATAAAGCCTAAACAGGCGCTCCCTAAATCCAGGTTTTTGACCGTCGGCCCTAAGCCTAAGAGAGAGGAGACGGTGGAGGAGACCGAGGGCTCAAGAAAATCGCGGCCCACGGAAGTGGAAAAATGGATTTCTATTTTCTCGGTTAAATCTGGCCACTCAGCCAATAATTTTTTAGCCGCCACCCAGCCGCCATAATGGGTCGGGCTATCGGCGGGATAGAGATAGCGATAATTTATGCCCGTCATGTTGGCCAAAACGCCTTGTGGCAACTTTAAGCGCGACAAAACCGGAGCCAAAACCGCCTCCAAAGACTCAGAGGCGAGGCGGTCAGGGCCTAAATCGCGGGCCCAACCGATGAGGGCGGCTTGGGAGAAGCGGGTTGGTTTGGACAAGGCGCGGTTCCTTTGGCGGTTTAGTTCTTTCGGTTCCTATACCTATATATATAGGTATAGGGAGAAAAACGAGGGGCCGAAAAATAGCCTGGCCTATTGGCCAGGCTAAAAAGCCAAAAAGACCTTACTTTATTTGGCCCAGCCTGTCAACATTTTTTGATAAAAATTATATTTCGCTTAAATTAAGCTAAAATCGATTTTATTTTAAAAAATAAAGCTCTTCTTTTTATTTATTTTCCGGAGCGGCGAAGCGTAAAATTTGGCCTAAAATCTTCCTTGACAAACTTTCAAGACTGATTATAATTTTTAGGGAATAGACTTTCGTCTTTTCGTCACATAGCCAGAAACCCGTTCACCCGGTTTTTCCGGCCCTCGCTAAACCCGCTTCGTGGCGGCGTCAGAATGTACATGTCTGGCTCGGGGGCATTAATTTGCTAGCCCTTGGAGCCGTAACGCCATTAATAATTTTCAGTCTATATTGAAACCCATTTTTTAAATGGCTACGCGCTTTTTTTTGGGGCTACTTCCTGGAGTCCTCATGAAAGCCTTGATTTTTGATTGCCGCGATTCTTTCACTTATAACCTGGCCCACCAGATCCAAGATAATTTGCGGCCTGGCGACTCCTTGACTATCCGGCGCCCAGAGGAGTTGGATTTGGCCGAGGTGGCCGAGTTTGAGCGGATCATCCTCTCCCCAGGCCCGGGCCGACCAGAGGAAACCCCCAAGCTCTTGCCGCTCATTGAGCGTTGGGCCGGGGCCAAATCCATTTTAGGCGTTTGTCTGGGCCATCAAGCCTTGGGCCGGGTTTTTGGGGCTAACCTCATAAACCTGAAAAAAGTCTTCCATGGCGTTAAATCTTCCATTCGTCTCCTTAAATCCACTAGGGTTTTCGCCGAATTGCCCAAAGAGATCGAGGCGGGCCGCTATCACTCTTGGCTAGTGGGGGAAAGCGATTGGCCCAAAGAGTTAGAGGTGACCGCCCGGGATCCCAATGGTTTGGTCATGGGCCTAAAACACGCCCAATACGATCTTCATGGGGTGCAGTTCCATCCGGAGTCGATTCTGACGCCCTTGGGGCCAAGGATTTTAAATAATTTCCTGTATAAAGAGGCGGCCTAATGGACTTTGTTGAGCCCCAAATAGTCCGCCAAGAGATGGATCGCCTAGGGAGCTTGGGCCGGCCTTTTCTCTGCGCCGTTGATTTTGAGCTGACCAAAGGCTTTATCATCCCGGATCCAGCCCAGCAATCCGAGGTTATGTATGAGGTTTGGGGAGAGGGTAATAAAAAAGGCCCAATTCCCAAGCCTATAAACGTCAGCTTAAAAGCCTACCCCATGTCCCAGGAGGAATACGCCTTAAGATTTGAGGTGGTTATGGCGGGGCTAGCTCGGGGGGATAGTTATTTAGTCAACCTAACCGTGCCCACGCCCATTGAGTGTTCTTTGGAGCTGGCGCAAATTTTCGCCTTAAGCGATTCCCCTTATCAGATTTTTGTCCCCGATAATTTTGTCTGCTTTTCCCCGGAGAGGTTTATCCAGATTAAAGAAGGGCTCATTTCCACTTGCCCCATGAAAGGCACCATTAACGCCGAGATCCCTAACGCGGAACAAATTATAATGGATGACTTTAAGGAAGCCGCCGAACACGCGACAATCGTGGATCTTTTGCGCAACGATCTCAGCCTTAAAGCTCGGGAGGTGCGGGTCAATCGCTATCGCTATATTGATAGAATTAAAACCCGGCAACGAGAAATCCTGCAGGTCTCCTCGGAAATCGTTGGGCGTTTGCCTAGTGATTACCCTAGCCATTTGGGGGAGATCTTGTTTCGCCTTCTCCCTGTGGGCTCTTGCTCTGGGGCGCCCAAGGAATCGACCCTAAGGATCATTCAAAAGGCCGAGGTCGGGCCGCGTGGCTTTTATACTGGGGTTTTTGGGGTTTTTGATGGCCAAAATTTTGACTCCGGGGTTTTGATCCGCTTTATTGAAAAAGATGGCCAGAGACTTTTGTTTCGCTCGGGCGGGGGGATTACGGCTTATAGCCAAATGGCCAGCGAATATCAAGAGGCTCTGGAGAAAATTTACCTGCCGTTTGTTTAAGGAGGAGCCTTGTCCGAGCTCTTTAAGGAAAACGAAGCCGTTAAAGACGAAATTTGGTTTCTGGAAACCATAAAATGGGCTAAAGATCGTTACCACAACTTGCCTGGCCATGAGGCGAGGCTGAGGCGAACTTGGCGGAAATATTTTCAAGAAGAGCCGGCCTTTAGCCTCGAAGAAATATTGCCCCAAGACCTAGGCCCCGGCTTAATTAAAGTCCGTCTGGCTTATAGCCAAAAAAGCCACGAGGTCACCCACTCCCCCTATGTTTTTCCGGTCGTGGCCAACGCGGAGCTGGTTCAATCCGATCTTTATTATGGGGAGAAGTTTATGGATCGGAGCCGTCTGAGCCAACTGAAGGCGGCCAGCCAGGCCGATGAGATCATAATTGTTCAAGACGGCCAAATCACGGATTGCTCCTTGGCCAATTTAGTCTTTGTCGATCGAAAGGGCGGCTTTTTCACCTCGGAAAGACCCTTGTTGCCGGGCGTCAAAAGAGAGGCTTTGCTAGCCGAGGGGCGGATTGAGAAAAAACCGATTAGGCCTAGGGATCTGGATGAATATGAGAGGGTTTTTCTAATTAACGCCATGATCGATTTAGCCGACGGGGTGGGCTTTGAGGTGGCCAA
>JAISWW010000075.1 GCA_031270705.1 Deltaproteobacteria bacterium | reverse complement strand
CGGCGTTTTCGGCCCCATTTATTTTATGGCGTGGGCGGCTACGTGACTGGCCCAGTGGGTTTAGCTTCTTGGCTCACGGGAGTTCCGGTTGTTTTACACGAGCAAAATTCGCGGCCAGGTCTCTCGAATAGATTATTGGCCAAAGTGGCCAAAGAGATTTTTGTGGGTTTTCCGGAAGCGGAGAGATTTTTTCCGGCCAAGAAAACCGTTCTTTCTGGCAATCCCATTCGCCCAGAAATAGCCGCGCTTCGCGAACATAAGATCCATTACTCGCCTGGGGAGACCTTGGTCATCTTGATAATGGGCGGCAGTCAAGGGGCCAATCGTCTCAATCTCGCGGCCATGGAACTAGCCGCGAAATTAATTAAGGATGGCCGCGATTTTGAGATCATCCATCAGACTGGAGCCAATGACGAGGCCATTATTGGCTCCTATTACGAGCGTTTAGGCCTTAAACACGAGACCAAAGCTTTTTTCGTCGATCCCCAAAGGCTTTATCAAAAAGCGCATTTGGCCATTACCCGTGGCGGGGCTTTGACGATCACGGAACTCGCGGCGGTGGGGTTGCCGGCCATTGTGACGCCCTTGCCCACCGCGGCTGACGATCATCAAACCATAAACGCCCAATCCTTAGTTTCTTTGGGGGCGGGGATTTTATTAAAGGAAGACGAGTTGAGCGGTTTATTTCCGATGGTCAAAAACTTCATGGATAACCCTCGTCAGCTCAATAATCTCTCTGGCCGGGCGCGAAATTTGGCTAATTTTGAGGCCGCCTCTCTAATGGCTCGCCGCTTAATTGAGCGAATTTATTAGATTTTTAGTCAAGGAAAATGGGGCAAATTATGGAAAGGAGCTT
This sequence comes from Deltaproteobacteria bacterium, assembly GCA_031270705.1. Classification (GTDB taxonomy): domain Bacteria; phylum Desulfobacterota; class Desulfarculia; order Adiutricales; family Adiutricaceae; genus JAIROO01. Next base: position 11,496 of record JAISWW010000075.1, on the reverse strand, counting down.
AGCCAAGCATGTATCATAAGAAGCGCCGAGTTCATTTTGTCGGCGTCGGCGGCATAGGCATGAGCGGTTTAGCTGAGGTTCTTTTTAACATGGGCCATGAGGTTTCGGGCTCAGATCTCCAGTTGAGCCAACAAACCGCCCGGTTGGCGAAAATGGGCCTAACCATAGCTTATGGGCACGCTCCAGAAAATATTAAAGAGGCTGAGGTGGTGGTTTTCTCCTCCGCTGTCTCGCCCGATAACCCCGAAGTCATGGCGGCTAGACTTAAAGGGGTTCCCGTTATTCCCCGGGCGGAAATGCTGGCCGAGCTCATGCGCTTAAAAAATTCTATCGCGGTCTCGGGATCGCACGGCAAGACTACGGTTTGCTCTTTTTTAAGCATGTTGCTAACTGTCGGCGGGCTCGATCCCACGCTAGTCGTGGGCGGCAAGATCATCAATCTGGATCTAAACGCCCGTTTAGGCCAAGGCGAGTTTTTGGTGGCAGAGGCCGATGAGTCCGATGGCTCTTTTTTAATGTTATCGCCCATCATCAATGTGGTGACCAATATCGACCAAGAGCACATGAGCTATTATCGGGATCTGGCTCATCTGGAAGAGACATTTTTAACCTTTATTAATCGGACGCCTTTTTATGGGGCCTCAATTATCTGTTTGGACGACCCAAGAGTCCAATCCTTAATCCCGAGGATAAAAAAGCGTTATGTGACCTATGGCCTTTCCACGGTCGCCGACGCCACGGCTAAGGACATCACCCCTTTGGAACGGGGTTATAGCTTTATTTTAAATTATAAGCGCGAAGATTTAGGGCGCGTTCAAGTGGGCTTGCCAGGACGCCACAATGTGTTAAACGCTTTAGCGGCTTGCGCTGTGGGCTTGGAATTAGGGCTCTCTCCTGATATAATAGCTAAAGGTATTAGTAGCTTAAAAGGAGTGGGCCGCCGTTTTGAGAAAAAAGGCGAGGCGTTTGGGGCTCCGGTTTTGGATGACTATGGGCATCACCCCACTGAAATACGCGCGACTTTGGCCACTTTGGCCGAATGTTACCCGGATCGCCGAAAATTGGTTTTGTTTCAGCCTCATCGTTATTCGCGCACTATGGATCTTTTTGAGGAGTTTGCCCGCTCTTTCAATCAAGCGGATGTCTTGTTTATAGTTGACATTTATGGGGCTGGGGAAGCCAAGATTGAGGGAGTTGATAGTCAAAAGTTAGCTGAGGCCATTAGGTTTCATGGGCACCGAGGCGTGGAACATGTTGGCTCGGTTAAGGATCTGCCCAGAAGGGTTTTAGAGGTTTTAACGCCCCAAGACGTGGTCTTGACTCTAGGGGCTGGAAATATTTGCCAAGCCGGGGACGAATTGTTGGCTTTATCTCTCGCGAACGAAAATAGATAAGTCTCTGGCTGGAGGGAGCGCTCTATGGCCAAAAAAAGCGACGACTCAGGTTCTGATGATAAAAAAGCTGACGGCCAGGATCTAGACGAAAGGGGGCCAAAGACTAAAGACTCTAAAGTCGCCCCCAAAAATAGCCCGGCCAAAAAAACCAAACGCCCTAAAGCCGTCCCGAAACCTCATTTGGCTAGAAAGGTCGGTAAGCCCAAGACCCCTGAGGGCGCGGCCAAGGACAAAAGACTGCGCGACATTTTGTCCCTGTTTAATAGGCCTAAAGGCCAAAACGTGGATTATGGGGCTCTCCAAAAGATCATGTTAGGCTATCACAGTGATTTGCAAGACCAAGCCGCTGGCTTGATCGGCTTGGGGTTAGGTTATGACCCTACGCTCATTGAAGTCGCGATCGCTAGCTATAACAATGATTTTGGCAATCGTTTTGAGTTAAAGGGCGCGGCTTTTGGGGCGACGGTTTTGCACGATTTCGCCCATCTCCCCAGGGAGATTATTCCGACCATTGAGAATGTCCTCAAACGTTATCCGGGTCGACGCTTGATGGTGGCCTTTCAGCCTCATCGTTATAGCCGCACCAAGGAGCTGTGTTTGGAGTTGGCCACCGCCTTTAATCGCGCGGATCTCTTGTTATTAGTGGATGTCTATCCGGTTGGGGAAACTCCTAGCCAGGGGATGGACAGTCTACAGCTGGCCGAGGCTATTAGGGCTCAAGGACACAAAGCCGTGGAATATGTTGGCAAGCTCGAGGATCTGCCAACTAGGGCCATGACGCTCCTAAAGCCCAAGGATCTATTTTTAACCATCGGGGCTGGCGACATTAACAAGGCCGCGGACGACTTATTGGCTATGTCTTGGGAACGCGAGCCCGACTGATTCTTTGGCTCTTAAGGACGAATAGGCCTGGAATATTTTGGCTAGCTTATGAATAGGCTAAGTCGGGTAAATTCGCCAAACCTATAATCTAGGCCGAACTAAACATTCCTCGCGAAAAACGCTTCGCGTCAGAAAAAAAGGCGGAGTTAATGGCCAGAAAGAGCCTAGGCGCGGTTTTGCCTTCTTGGGGCCAAGATCATCCCGAGTCTAAAGTGAGCTTAAAAGTTCCCTTGGCTGATCAGGTCACGTTTAAGGTGGGCGGTTTGGCCAAAGCTTTGGTCGAGGTGGGGAACGAGGCTGATCTTGAAGATCTTTTGGCCTTGGTTAGGAAAAATAATTGGCGCTATTTTCTCTTAGGCGGCGGCAGTAACGTTTTATTTGACGACAAGGGCTTTGATGGCTTGGTTATCCGGTTGGGCGGCCAATTTACCATAAGCCAAATCCAAGGAGCGACCCTTAACGTTGGGGCTGGGGCCAAGACGCCGGCGATAGTCAAATTGGCCCAAGACAATGGCTTAACGGGTTTAGAGCATTTGTTTGGCTTGCCCGGAACCATTGGCGGGGCGGTTTTTGGGAACGCGGGCAGTCAAAAAGGGGCCATTTGCCAAGTCTTGACGGGCCTAAGGATTATGGAGCCAGATGGCCTATTTTCCGACTTAACGGAAGAGGATTTTGAGTTTGGTTACCGCAGATTAAAGCTCAAAGCCCCAAAGCCGATTATTGTCTCGGCTCAATTGTCTTTGGCCAAGGATTCCGTGACGTCTATTGTCAAAAGATCCCAAGAAATCGCCTATATAAGGAAGAAACAACCCAAAGGCCCCAACGCGGGTTGTATTTTTAAAAATCCCGTCTTTGAGGGTCGCCAGATTTCCGCGGGCTTTTTGATAGAAATGACTGGTCTCAAAGGCTTCGCGCTGGGCGGGGCGATGATCAGTCCCGAACACGCTAATTTTATTGTTAACGTCAATAAGGCCTCCTCTCTGGACATAATCCTTTTAATGGAGGAAATGAGGCGGAAAGTTTTCGATCGCTTTGGCCTGGAGTTAGAGCCAGAAATACGCCTCCCTTCTTGGAGGGATTAATTATGAAGAAATTTCGCCCCTCGGGCAATAAATTTTTAGAAGGTTTAGGCCAGGCGAAACCCAAAAAACCTGAGCCGCCCAAAAATAACGAGTTTTCTTGGGCGAAAAAGCCGGCTCGAGTGTCCTCGATCTTTTTTCGGCCCCGGGAAAAAAGCCCAAATTCAACCCCCTCGCCTAGCGTTCTGGCTCAGGTCAAAAGGGGGCTGAAATTAGTTTTTTGGATCTTGTCTGGGGCCGTGGTTTTAGTCGTGGTCACGGCTATTTTGCTCGGTGGTTATGTCTATCTCTCCAAATCCGACTATTTCGCGGTTAAACATTTAAATATCTCTGACTTAGGCCATTTAACCATGGATGAGGTTTTGGCCGCCGCGGGGTTGGATCGGCCGGTCAATAATTTGACCTTTGACGCCACCGCCGCGGCGAACAGTTTAGGCAGCCTAGCTTGGGTGGAAGAGGCCAAAATTAGCCGAGTTTTGCCCGATGGCTTATTGGTTGAGGTCTTGGAGTATAAACCCAAAGCCATAGTCAGCTTGGATCAGCTCTATTATATCGACGAAAAAGGCCGGGCCTTTAAAAAACTAGATCCCGGCGAAAACCCAGATCTGCCCATAATTAGTGGCTTTACTTTTGATGAGTTGGTTTCCGAAGGCCCCATGGCGCGCCAAGCTTTGGCGGAAACATTTGAGTTGATGGATATTTTGGCCCAGCGCAATGACGAGTTTCGCCTCGATAGCGTCTCTGAGCTTAATTACGACAATGATTTGGGTTTAACTGTCTATACTCGCCGCTCAGGCTTAAAATTAAGGGTGGGATTTGGCTCTTATTTGGAAAAATTCCGGCGTTTAGGCCGGGTCATGGCTTATTTAAAGTTAAATGGACAAGCCGCGGGCTTATCTTATATTCATTTGGAAAGTCCTCCGCGGGTGGTTTTGCGCTATAACCAAGAAGTTTTGGGTTAAGGTTTTTTAACCTAAAGTCTTTGACTTAAAGAGCGTTAAAGTTGCGGGAAATCGAATTACTAATTGATTAGGATATTTAGGCGATTATTTTATAGTTCTTATGATAATTTTTATAACATATTTGCTAGTTTAGTATATGGTATGGTTAATAAAAAACCGAGAATTTTTATTATTTATTTGTGATATTTCTTTTTATAAATGTAAAATATTTTTTATTTGAATATAGGCTTAGACTGAGATTCTCCCCCAATTGTAACCTTTTTGACGCTAGATCCGCTTTGGTTATTTCGCTTTTAAGCTCTCTATAAAATTCTCAATTTAGAAATGATTGATCTTAAAAGTTTGGAAAAATATATATTTACGCCGCCTAGGCTGTCTTTTATGATTAGTCTCTAAATACGCGCTTGGCTCAAAGTAAGGTGGAATTTATCGATATTTATAGATAGGCGAGCGAAAAAAGCTTGAGCTAGGTTGGAGGCGTTACGACTGTCTAGTTAAAAAAGTGTGGTAAAATTTTAAATTGTGTGATATAAGTAATAGTGGACTTCAAGTCTACTTCAAGCCGACTTGAAAATGGGTTAAAAAATTGATTGACGGCCAAAAATTTGAGGAATTTCAATGCCCTTGGTTGTTTTGGGAATCAAGGGTTTTGTTCGAGATCGTTAAAGTATGGCCCTAAGCCCAGATGGATTTAATGGGGCGAAATTGGTTGAGCCATGAGGGGCGCCGATAAAGCCTGGGGCTTAAGGTTTTCTTTTAAAAGATAGTTAGTTAAAGGCTAAAATATCTTAAAATTATAAATATATTAGAAAATATTGTATGATTAGCCGATTTAAGAGTGGTTTTTGAATTGGTTTTTTGACCGGGTTTTAGAAGGAGCGAGAGAAATGGCGTCTAACGAATTATTGGTTGGACTCGATGTTGGCACCACAAAAGTGTGTTGCTTAGTGGCCGCGCCCAATCAAAATGGCGGATTGGACATTCGAGGCATGGGCACGTCCCGCTCTCGCGGCATGCGCAAAGGCATGGTGGTGAATATCGAGAGCACAGTCGAATCGATCCGCGAAGCCGTAGCCGAAGCTCAAGGCATGGCTGGTTGTCAGATTAACTCAGCCTACCTAGGCGTGGCTGGTGGCCATGTCAGTAGTTTTAACTCCTCGGGCATGATCGGGGTGGGCAAGAAAATGATCTCCGAGGAAGATATCTCTAGGGTTTACGATAGCGCTTTAGCCATCGCGACGCCTATGGACCGGGAAGTTTTGCATACTGTTGTTCAAGAATATAAGGTCGACGATCAAGTGGGCATCATTGATCCGCCTCTTGGCATGACTGGAGTGCGTTTGGAAGTCCAGGTTCATGTCATTACCGGAGCCGTTAACGCGGTGAGAAATCTTATAAATTGCGTTATGCAGGCTGGCCTAGAAGTTAATGAAATAGTTTTGGAGTCCGTGGCTTCGGCTGAGGCGGTTCTGACGCCCGAGGATAAAGAATTAGGGGTGGCTTTATTGGATTTCGGCGGCGGAACTACGGATATCGCCATTTATTCTGGTCAAAGAATTCGTCATTCAGCTGTTTTAGCTATGGGTGGCAATAATTTAACGCGCGATTTGTCACAAAGTTACCATATTTCCCTAGAATCGGCGGAAAAACTTAAGATTGAGCACGGTTGCTGTAATGTCAACATTTCCAACGATGATGAGTTCGTGGATATTGTAACGCCCCTGTCCGCCACGCCCCTTAAAATTCAGATGAGCAATATGCGCCAATTATTATGCTCAAGGATCGACGAGATCATGTTCTTAATAAATAGCGAGTTTGTGCGGTGCGGTTATGACGAGTTAATCCATGAAGTGGTCATTACTGGTGGTTCCTCATTATTGCGGGGAGCGACGGAAGTCGTGAAAATAGTCTTGGATAGGCCTGTCCGGCTCGGTCTGCCAGGCCAGTCAGCCCATATTGGCGGCCTCGCGGAAATTGTGAGCCACCCCAGCTACTCGACCGCCGTGGGCCTGTGTCTTTTTGCCCTTAACCGAGGCGGGGGCGGCTTTAGAAACGTAAATTTCAACAGAAACGAGAGTAAGTCCTTTTTCAAAAAGATTATACATTCTCTGAGCTCATTTTTCTCGAACAAGAATTCTTTTTAGTTTTTAAGCTACTTTTTTGGGAATCAACTATAAGCCCATACATCATTTAGGCAGGACTATAATGGACAACGATTTCACTAACCAGCCACCCGATTCCCTGTCTCTCCCAGACGTCGGGCTCGAGTTTGTCGACCACGGCCCCGGAGACAACAAGATCGCTCGCGAAATATACGCGGATAAGAAGATCGTTGTTCTGGGCTTGGGTGGGTGTGGCAATAACGCGATAAACCACATGGTCGCCTCTGGCTTACAAGGCCCATACTTCGCCGCGGCCAATTCCGATCTCCAGGACTTAAATCGGTGCCGAGCCAAGATCAAGATTCCCATTGGCGTTAAAACCGCCGAAGGGCATGGTTGTGGCGGCGATCCCGAAATGGGCCGCCTTTGCGCGGAAGAAAATATAGAGGAAATCAAACACCCGCTTAAAGACGCGGACATGACCTTTCTCATGGCGGGCTTGGGGGGCGGCACTGGGAGCGGCGCCATCCCGGTCGTGGCTGAGGCTTTGTCGAAAATGGAGAACCCGCCTTTAGTCGTGGGCGTGGTGACCAGGCCTTTCCCCTGGGAGGACTACCGAGATTCCCTGACGGAAGATATAATAAAACAGCTGAGGGGTTTCTGCAATAGCGTTATAATTATACCTAACACCCGATTATGCGAGCTCTATCCGGATTTGGCTTTTATGGAGGCCAAAGGGAAAGTCGATGACATCTTGTTAAGGGCCGTTAGCTCCATTGTCAACCTCATTGAAAAGGATGGGGTGATCAATTTGGGTTTCGCCGATGTGGCCGAAGTCATGAGGAAGAAAGGCGTAGCCATTATGGGTTTTGGCGAGGCTGTTGGCGAGAAAAGAGCTCAGTTGGCTCTGCGCGAGGCGATCGCTAATCCCTTGATGGGCGAAATCTCCTTAAAAGGGGCGCGGGGGGTTTTGGTCAATATCGCTTCTGACCAAAAAATAAAGACCAGCGAAATGACAACCATAAATACTATGGTTTATGATATGGTCGGTCAGGACGTGGAGTTTTTTTGCGGCTGGGAGGTGGATGAGTCTTTAGCCGAAACTGGGGCTTTGAGAGTCACGGTCGTGGCCACGGGCTTGGATCAGGAGGATGATGACGATCTGGCTTTTTCTTCTGGACAAGATCTAGCCTTTAATGAGACTCTAGATGAGGGCGCGGATGGCGAGGTCGAGGTGGATATTGACGCGGACGACTTGGATCTGCCTCTAGACGCTTTTGACTCTTTGGATGAGAATTCCTTGGTCATCTTAGAGCCGGTCGACGAGCCGCTAGTGGGGAGTGGTCATCTCGCGCCGGTCGTCAATCAAAGGCCCCCCCAGTCCGCTACCGCGCCTCATCGGCCAACGCCCTTAAGCCCGGTGGAAACCCTAAGCCCGGTTTATCCGACTAGCCCCATAACGCTAACTAGCGCCCGGTCAAGGCTTAAAGACGATAACGCGCTGGATCTCTCTCAAGTCCACAATCGCGGCGAATTTTATGACGTGCATCCTAGTTACAGGGACAAGAAGAAATAAAGGCAAGCGCCTTTTGGCCCAAGGCTCAGCGGCCTTGGGCCAAAGATCAAGATTGTAATAATTTGTTTTAACCAGTCGCTTCGGCGGAAGGCGGTGACTTATGAGCTCGAGCAAAAGGCCGGTTATCAAGTTCTTTGGCCTGGGCGGCCGGGGGGTCAGCGCCCTTAACCTCATACGCGATCGAGGCTTAAGAGATTCCGCGGGGCCCATATTTCCGCTTTTGATAACCGCTAATTCGGATCTCCAAGATCTTAGCTCCAGCAAAGCCCAAATTAAAATTCAAGTTGGGGCGAAATCTTTAAAGGGCGTGGGAGCTGGCGGCATGTTTGAGGAGGGGAAAAAAGGCCTTTTGGAAGTCCTGCCGGAGATCTCCAGCTTACTGGCTATCTCGGATCTGGTTATATTAATTTCGGGCATCGCGGGCGGCACGGGCTCAACTTTATCCTTGGTCGCCAAATCCTTAAACGCGAGGCCGGAAAAACCAGTTCTTTTCGCGGTGACCTTTAGCCCGTTTTCCTGGGAAGATTATCGCGAGCCTTTGGCCCAAAAAGCCTTAAAAGATTTGCGGGCCCAGACTCCTGGCGTTTTGGATATTCCCAACGCCAAGGTCAGCGAAATATATCCGGAACTGTCCACCCAGGCCATCAAGAAAAAAATCGACGAGGCTTTTTATCGGGCCATGGGAGCCATCGCCAGCGTTTGCGAAAAGGCGGATTTTTTAAAGATTTTAACCAAAAAGGGCCAAACTGGTTTGGGTTACGCCGACGTTTCGGGCCCGGACAGAGCTCTCCAAGCTTTGGAAGCCGCTATACAACATCCTTTAATGGGTGGTTTTACTTTAAAAGAAGCTAAGGGAGCTATTATATGTATATCATGCTTCCCAAAAGTCAAGGAAAGTGAGCAAAAGGCCATTACTCGGCGGGTTCAAGAATTAATTGGCTCGAGTGGGGATTTTGTGGTGGGCTCGGTTCAAGATGAGCGGCTTCTGGATCAAAACGCGGTTAAGGTGACGATTTTGGCTACTGGTTTGTCTGAGGCCAAGAAAAAATCGTAAGGTTTTTGTCTAACTTTGACTGAATAATCGCCATTCATTTTGAACGGTGAAACTTTTGAAGAGGCTGGGCGTTATTTTTTTAGCGCCCATAATTGACTAACAACTAGCGCTAAGGCGGAAAGCTTTAAGCTATGAACACGCGCGAAAAACATAATTTTACGGTCTTTGGCTTGGGCGGTTGTGGCAATAACGTCCTTAACCACTTGATCGGCAAAGGTTTGACTGGCCCGCTTTTTGTGGCCGCTAGCTCAAACGCCCGGGCTTTAAATAATTGCCTCGCTCCCCAAAAGATTTTGGTGGGCGACAGCGTGGTCAAAGGCGGCGGTTGCGGGGGCAACGCCGTTCGAGGTCGAGCCGCGGTCGAGGAAAACATCAACGATATCACTAAGGCCATTGGCCAGAGCGATATGGTCTTTTTAACTGGCGGCTTGGGTCGAGGCACCGCTAGCGGTGGCTTACCGGTTGTGGCCAAGGCTCTCTCGGAATTGAAAAAGAAGCCTCTGATCGTCGCGGTGGTGACCAAACCTTTCAGATTCGAGAATTTTCGGCTCCCTTTAACGGAAAGATCCTTGAATGAGCTTTATAAGTATTGTAACTCCGTTATTACCGTGGATAACTCCAAACTAGAGTCTTTGGATCAGGATCTCTCCTATCAGGAGAATCTAGAAAAGGCCAATGAAGTCTTATTTAGGGCTGTTTCTAGCGTTATAGACCTAGTTGAGACGCCTGGGGAGATCAACGTTGATTTCGCGGACTTGTCTTCGGTTTTATCCCACAAAGGGCCGGCCATCATCAGTTTTGGCGAAGCCACAGGGGAAAAAAGAGCGAGCGACGCCTTAAATGACGCCTTGTCTAACCCAATGTTAGCCGAAACCAGCCTGACTGGAGCTCAAGCGATAATTTGCAATATTACCGCCGATAGCAAGATTTTGGTGCGGGAAGTCATGGAGGTCAATAATAAGATTCATAAAGCCATTGGGCCGAAAGTCAAGCTATTTTTTGGCCTAGTCATTGACGACAGCTTAAAACAAACTGGGGCTTTAAGGTTGTCAGTCTTGGCCTCGGGCTTGGGTGGCGGTCAGAAAGAGACTCAAAAAGATAGTCCTATAAAAAAAAAGCTTGACCCGCCGGTAAAAGAGACGGCGGTCAAAGCCGCGGCCTTGAAACCGGAGACCCAACCCGCGCCAATGCCCCAGCTCAACATGGAAGTGGAAACCCTCGGTCAAAAACCTAAATTAACTTTGGCCGGCGGAAAACTCAGCGCCCAAGCCTTAAAGGAAGCGACTCCGCTAGCCAATCCGGTCGTTCCGCCAGGCCCTTATTCCGCGACCGCTCGGCGAGTGATAAGGCCTTCTTTGGAGCCTAATAACAAGGCCTTGGGTCTAGGTCGCGAGCCAGGCCTAAACGCCCGAGCCTACGATTCGGGCATGCTTGGCAAACCGCCGTATCGAAGAAAAAAAGCTGACTAAAGCCCCATTTCGCGGTCAGGCCACCAAAAAACCAGATAATTATCTCTCTTTGGAAAAAGGCCTAACGATTAAGGAGCCAGGCGGGCGGCTTCGAGTGGGGCTCATTTGGCCAGGCCCTTATGTCACGGGCATGACGTCTTTAGGTTTTTTGTCGGTTTATTCTCTTTTAAACAAGAATCCCAGGGTTTTCGGGGAAAGGTTTTTTCAGCCGGAAATAGAGTCAAAAGCTCTCTCTTTAGAGACTAAAACGCTCCTAAGGGACTTTGATCTCCTAGCCGCTTCCCTAACTTTGGAAAACGACTATTGGATTTTGTTGGATATTTTGGCTAAAGGCCAAATTAATCCCGAAAGAGTCAAGCGGGACAATGAGCCCTTGGTCATCGCGGGCGGGGTCGGGGTTTGGTCTAATCCCTGGCCCATAATTCCATTTGTGGATATGGCTCTTTTAGGGGAAGCCGAGATCCAGTGGCCAACAATTTTAGATCTTTTTTTGGCCAAGGATTTCGCGAGGGGATCTAAACCAGAAAAACTTAAGATTTTGGCGGAGCGCATTCCTGGGGCTTTGGTACCCAGTCAGTGGCCAGAAGAAGTCTGGCTAGGCCACGCGCCTTTGGAAAGACCCATTAGCCCGGCCGTGGTTTCTTGGCCACCTTCTGAGCTAATTCCGCCTTGTTCGCCCATAATTACCCCCAAAACGGAATTTGGGGCTAGACGCTTGGTAGAAATTAGCCGGGGTTGTCCGCATGGTTGCCGGTTTTGTTTGGCTGGATCATTATATCGGCCCCATCGACCTTGGCCGTTGGCGAAAATCCTCGCCGCTTTGGGGGAGCCTAGCGAGACTAGGGAACAGGTGGGTCTTGTCAGCCCAGCCGTGGCCGATCATCCTCAGATTGAGGAGCTTCTGGACGCTTTAAAGGATCGCCAGCAAAGCGTCTCGGTCTCTTCCTTAAGATTATCGGCCTTGACCGAAAATTTGGC
>JAISWW010000070.1 GCA_031270705.1 Deltaproteobacteria bacterium | reverse complement strand
CGTTTCTAGCGTTATTAGAGCTTAAAAAGTTTAACAAAAAGACCAAAAACGCCATCTTTGGCGTTAGGTAACTAAAGGTCAGTAGCTATCTTTTCTGGGGTGAAATATTTTGACAGTTCCCGCCCTTCATCAGGCGCGGGCTCTTTTAACGCTTAATTCAGTCGGCGAGACTGTATCGGTTTGATGGGCAGGCCGTTGGTTCAACCGACATATTTTGGCCAAAATAATAATTTAAGGCGCGGGGACGGCCAATACCCCCGCCCTAGTCTTTGAGATTTATCTCGGAGGTAACTCGCATGAAGAAACTGATGATTTTCGCCCTATGTTTGGGCCTTCTTGGGTGGGCCATGCCTTCATTGGCTTATGAAACCCGGGAAGCTAGGGATCGGTCTTTCCAAAACATGTCCTTTAAGGCCATGGAGCAAAAAGCTCAACAATCCCTTAACAACTACCAGGCGCCCGCCGCTGGCGAGGGCAGCCCAATGGTCGTGGCCCTGGTTCCCGAATTCTCTTACTCGCATCACAAGGCTTTTAGGGACAATGGACTATTCATTGGCGACGGCGATTCTAAGCTAGGTAGCATGGCTCTAGTTTTGACTAAGCCGCTCAATACGGAGTGGAGCGTTTACTTTTTATATCAATACTCCTATTCCGATTATGAGGGTAGCAATTTTCTAGCAATAGGCGATACTGGCTCCTTAAAAAGATCCGCCAACGCTTACTCCAATTTTATTGGTATTGGCGTCAAGTACGCTAACCCTATAGCGGGCAATTTTGATTTCAATATCGTGGAAGCCTGGAACACTTACAGAAGTCAATCCACTTACACAGATATTTTAGGTGTTTCCACTACTTCCTCTGACAGCTATGATGACCGCCTAACCTCCATGATCCTTTATTGGGACAAAGACTTCGTCATTAACGACAACTGGACCATTGACCCTTATTTGGGTTGGCGTTCCGTTTGGGCCGTCGTGCATGTCGAAGGGAACCCCAAACTCTGGCTACACCTGGCCACCGGTGGCGTGAAGGTCAAATATAAAAGCGGCAACCTCGGCGTTTACTTCCGGGGCGGCTACAACTATCGCGTCTCCGAGGACGACATCGCTGATCTGGCCACCCGGGCCATAGCTCCTGGCGTTCTTCAACATGGTTGGTTCGCCAGCTATGATCGCGCCGTAGGCACTTGGGGCCTTGGTTTCAACTACGCCTTTAGCAATGGCTGGTACATTGACATTTCTTACAATGGCATGGCTGGCAACGTTAACTACGTCCATTCGGGCACGGCCGTAGTGGTTTTACCCTTCTAGCCTAACCTAGATCTCTTCGATCTTTTTTAAAAGGGCCTACTGGATTTTCCGGTTGGGCCCTTTTTTTAGGCTTTTTAGACCTTGCCTGAAAATCATATTTCCACGCGTTTTCCTGAGAGTATGGGAAAACAATTAACAGAATTTTTTTGACTAGCGAAAAATATTCGCTTAGCCTAGTTTTTGTAATTTTAAATGAATTTATATTATCGAGCTTAGGATCGGTTCCTTCGAAAAAATCCTTATTATTTGAAGCCCTTAGGTCGCGATCCCCATATTTCTAAAAATATTTTTAAAATTTAAGTTCCTTGACTTTTAAGCAAAAAGAGCCATAATTAATAAAGCAATGACATTATTGATTGGTGGACGAACCCAGAGACTCATGGCCTTAGACTCAGGCAAGCCTTGCCGAAAAAGCCAAAGACCGCTTAAAGGCTGAAACGCCGAGCCAGACGCGGCTAGCTGTCATATAAAAATAACCTTTTAAAAACCTGAAGATATCCAATGTACCGGTAGTGGCCTCCAAACTCTAAGGCCAACCGCCAACTTGTTTTTGGAGATTGAAAATACCTAAAATTTATCGCCGCGATTGAGCCTTAGCTAAGTCGCCACGATCTCTTTTTTGATTTCTCCCCCGCGAAGCCGAGATCCGCCCGGCGAGCTGGTTGTTATAAATATTTTTTGGCCAATGGGCTTAGGCCTTTGGGGCTTTCTGCGGGCCAGAGAAAAATTTTTATTGTTTTCTTTTCCTAGACCTTGACTATAAAAAAAGGAGCGTCGGCGTGACTGACCGTTTGGACAAACCCAATAGTAGCCCCCTAGATAGCCCTAAAAAAGGGCGTATCCCGTCTTTAATAAAGGCTATCGCCTTTTTCGGGGTTTTGGGCTTAATTGTTTTTTTCTATTGGCTAATAGTCCTTAGGCCTTTAGAAACCACCGACGACGCCTATGTCAATGGCCACCAGATCCGCGTAACCCCGCGAACCGCAGGGACGATCCTCGAAATTTTGGTGGACAATACCGATGACGTTACGGCGGGCCAGCTTCTAGTTCGCCTCGATCCCACCGACGCCACCATCGCTTTGGCTGAGGCCAAAGAAAACCTGGCCCAAGTCACTCGCCAGGTGGCCAGCTTAAACGCGCAGCGCGATCGACTCCGCGCTCTCATTGAAGCCCGGCAAAACGAATTGGCCATGATCCAAAACGACTACCAAAGGCGCTTAAAGCTGAAAACCGGCTCTTCCATTACCGCCGAGGAAGTCGAGCGTTACCGCAATCAAACTGACGTGGCGGGGGCCAATCTCCGAGCGGCCATGGCCGAGCTCGCCTCCACCAGACATCTTTTGGGCGAGGGGCCCATAAAAGATCACCCACAAGTCTTAGCCGCGGCGGCTAAGTTGAGGCAAGCGTGGCTAGCCTTGGAGCGCTGTCAGATTCGCAGTCCCGTGGCGGGCCGGGTGGCCAGAAGAACGGTTCAAGTTGGCTCGCAGGTGGCCATTGGCAATCCGCTATTATTGGTGGCGCCCTTGGATAACATTTGGGTGGACGCCAATTTCAAAGAAAGCCAATTGGCCGTCATTAAGGTTGGGCAACAGGCCAGGATCAAGGTCGATCTTTATAATGGGGAGGTTATTCATAAGGGCGTGGTGGTTGGTCGATCGGCTGGCACGGGGAGCGTCTTTTCTTTGCTACCTCCAGAAAACGCCACGGGTAACTGGATCAAAGTCGTCCAAAGGGTGCCCATTCGGATAGCCCTGGATCCCCAGAACGTGAGAGATTATCCCTTGCTCTTAGGTTTATCTTGTCGGGTGGACATTCTTTTAACCGAGCCAACCGTCACTTTGCCTCCGCCCAAACCCCAAGACCCCGCCGAGTCCGTGGAAGCCGATTTTACGGCTATTGACCAAGAAATAGCGACCATCATCGCCGCTAACTTGGGTCGTAACCCGCGCCACGCTCGCGATCTCTTGACTGAGGAGCCAGAGGCGCCTTTATGAGCTCCATGGCCCGCGCCCCATTGTTTGAGCCCTTAAGCGGCGTAAACTTAATCATATTGACTTTCGCTTTGCCGCTGGCCACTTTTATGCAGGTGGTGGACACGACCATCGCTAACGTGGCGGTCCAGACCATTTCTGGCAATTTAGGGGCCTCTTATTCCCAGGGCACTTGGATTATTACCTCTTATAGCGTGGCTAACGCTATAATCTTGCCTCTCTCTGGCCGCTTGGCTCAAAGATTTGGCGAAAAACGGCTCTTTCTTTGGTCCACCGGTTTATTCGCCTTATCTTCCATGGCTTGTGGCCTCTCCCCCGATCTAACCACCTTGGTCATTTTTCGGGTTATCCAAGGAGCCGTGGGCGGGCCCATGATTCCCTTGGCCCAATCCCTATTGATGAATAACTACCCCCGCGATAAACAGGTCATGGCCTTAGCTCTTTGGTCCATGACCATTTCCGTGGCTCCGGTTTTTGGCCCCATCATGGGCGGTTATATTAGCGACAATTACCATTGGAGCTGGATATTTTTCATTAACGCGCCCATTGGCGTGGTGGTTCTTTTATTGGCTAGCGGCGTTTTGGCTGGCCGGGAAACCAAGATCTCTCGCCCCCATTGGAGTGGGATAAGTTTTGGGCTTTTGGCTTTGGGCGTAGGAACCTTACAGATGATGTTAGACCGGGGCAAAGATTTAGACTGGTTTAACTCCCCCACCATCCGCGTCATGTTTGTCGTGGCCTTCTTGGGCTTAACCTTCCTTTTGCTGTGGGAAAAAGACAACCCCAAAGCCTTAATTGATCTAACCTTGTTTAAATACCGAAACTTCTCGGTGGGCATAACCCTTATAAGCGTAGGCATGGGCTTATACCTGGGCACGGTCGTTTTAATACCTTTGCTTTTACAAACCCGCTACGCTTACACGGCCACTTGGGCGGGTCTGGCCACCGCTCCCATTGGCCTCATACCAGTTTTATTGATGCCAATTTTGGGTCGCTATTCCCGTTATATTGACATGCGTTATGTCATAACCATAGGTTTCGCGGTCATTGCCGTGACCATGCGCCTCCGAACTGGCTTCGCCCCCGGCATGGATCTGAAATACGTCTTGGTGCCGCAGTTTATTCAGGGCATGGGTTTGGCTTGTTTTTTCGTGCCCATCACTAGCCTGGCCTTTATTGGCATGGATCCCACGAAAATCGCCACGGCCTCGGGTCTCTATAACTGCTCGCGAACATTATTTAGCGCGATTGGAGCCTCAATCTTTACCACGCTCTGGGAAAGGCGCGAGGCTTACCACCATGTTCGCTTAACTGGCTTTATTGATCCTTTAAACCCTTTGGTCTCCGAGGGCTTGGATAGATTGACGGCCTTAGGCTTAAGCGTGGATCAAGCCACTTTATATATGGAAAGGCAGATCACTAACCAAAGCTTTATTATCGCGGCCAACGAAATCTTTCAGGCTTGCTCTTTTTCTTTTATGGCTTTGATTATTTTAGTCTGGGTGGCCAAACCCGCCAAATCCTCTTAAAAAGATTTATTGGCTATGAAATAACAAAAATTTAGGTAATTAGTCAAAATTAACTGAGTAAACTATAAAAAACTAGAGAATTAGAGAGCTATGATTAAGGGGTGAGGGGTCAAGGCCCCCTCACCCCTTAATCCGCCTTTGACCAGCCTTAACTCCTTTTGAGCCCCTGACTTAGCTTAAATTATAAGTTTATGTCTTTAAAGCGTCTAATTTAAAATCAATTTAACAAAATATCGCCTTTTAGGCTAATCATTATCTTGTCCAAACTATAGGTGGCTTTTTGGAGCTAGATTTAAGCGCCCCTTTTTTATTTCTTTTAAAATCGTTCATTTTTTGGTATGATCTCCGCCAAAGCTGTTTTATTCCAGCTGGGCCTTTCATAACTGAGCGACTCCAAAGGGATTGGGATTGGGCTCAGTTAGCCAGTTTTTTTTCGCGAGCAAGCCAGTATTTTAATATAGATCGACCATAGGGCTTTGGAAATTTCTTCGCCAGAGCCCTTAAAGGATTTTTATGGCCGCCCCCCCTGACGACTCTAACCTTCGCAAAAACAGCCCCACAGCCTTGGAGCGGCCCTCGGGCGCGGGTCGTCCATCTCGCCAATCGGCTAAAACCATCAAAGACCCTAAAGATCTCAAAGAATCTTCCACTCAGGTCAACCCTAAGTCTGGAACTTTAAGCTCTTTTCGTGGTCGTCAGATCCAAAGTTTTCTGTCCTCCAGCGGAAGCGAGGCCGATATCCTCATTTTAAAGGATCAGACTGGCTTTAGCGTATTAAGGCTGTATCGTCAAGGTCGGGCTCCCAAGTCGGAAATTTTTCAGCGCTTGGTCAAGATGTCCAATGACATGAATGGCTTAGCCGTTCGGGTTTTGGAGACGGGCTACGACGACGGCTTAGGGCGTTGGTTTGAGATCCAGGAGTATCTCGCCGGCGGGGATCTAGCCTCCTTATTGTCGCGCGGGCCCTTGGATCATGAGTCTTTAGTCTCTCTGGTCACTGAGCTGTCCGAGGCTCTAGTCAGGCTCCATGGCCAAGACATCATTCACCGCGACATTAAGCCGGAAAACATCCTCATCCGCTCTTTCACGCCCTTAAAAATCGCTCTCTCCGATTTTGGCATATCCTCCTTATTGGCCCCGGATATTTCCATAAAAGAAACCCGCATGGCCAACACCCCTTTATACTCGGCCCCCGAGTCGTTTGGCTCCATTGTGGGCAAAGCCGCCGATTGGTGGAGCTTAGGGGCGGTTATTTTGGAGGCCGCGCTGGGCTACCATCCTTTGGCCAAACTTTCCTTCAATGAGGTCTTAAGGGAGATTACCACCCGCGGCCTCAAAGTGCCGGACAATCTGCCCCAGGACGAAAGCTTGCTTTTAAAGGGTTTATTGACCCGCGATGACCGCAAAAGATGGCGTTACCACGAGGTTTTGGGTTGGCTCATGGGGCAAAGGGATATCCCCATCCATTACGAAGTGGCCGAGCCCGCGCCCGAAGAGACCCCCTTCCTTTTGGATGGCCAAGAGTTTCACGCCCCTGGGGAGCTGGCCATTTATTTCGCCTCCAGCGAAGAGACTTGGGAAAAAGGCCGGGAAAGCCTGGCTCGCGGCTATATCCGCCAGTGGCTAGAAAAACGCGAGATGTTTGACGAGGCCATTCAGTGCCAAGGCGGAACCTCCTCGCCCGACGCCGCGGTCTTTAATTTTGTCTTGTCCTTCGCTCCCCATCTTGGCCTAATCTATCGGGGCCAGATTCTTAGCGCCAAAAATATCGCCCAAAATGTGGCCAATAAAGCCCATCTTTCGCTGGGGGCCCAAAATACCCTCAAAGAGCTGATAGAAGGACGCTTGGCTCCTTTAGTTTCTTTGGCCCAAGCCCACAAACAGCCCTTTGACGAATTGACCGCGGCTTTGTTAACCATTGGCCAACCCATAAAAGACGCCACTTTGGTCGCGGCCTTGGCCGCGGCCAAAGATCCCGACGCTTATATTTGGGGACAAAACGGCTCGCCCACGCGGCCAGGGGAAGCCATTAGGTTTGTGGTCGCGGCGGGCGGGCCTTTGGTCGATTTGGCCTATTGGGAGGCCAATGTCCCGGCCAAATCTATTTTGCCGAAAGATATTTTCCAGAACGGCTTAAACCAGGCCATCACTTACCGCCAAGGAGCCAATCGCTTATTCCGCTTAGTTCAAGAAGGCTATTTTGGCCAGAATTTTTTGCGCCGCGGAACGCCTTTGGAAAACGCGGCTTTTGATAATCTTAGGGCCTCGCCGTTAACCACGGATGAGGCTATCCAATATTTACATTGGCTCAAAATGGACGCGGAGGCGCAGACCTTGGAAGGCTTTAACCACCTACGGAACATTGACGCCTTAGAGCGCAAAAAACGCTTCTCGCTCTTTCGAAAAGGCCCGAAAAAACCCAAAGGCTCTTCTTTCTCATTTGGGGGATTGACCATCTTTTTGATTTTGGCCATCATCCCTTTGATTTGGGCTTTGGATGGTTTGGATATCTTCCGCTTGGAATCTTGGCGGATCTTGCCTGGGCCCATTAGCCAGTATCGAGGCGTCCAAGGCCATATTTACAAAATCGCCGGGGCGGCCCTCATCTTGACGACTCTTTTTTGGTTCGTTCGCAAAGGCTACACTATAGTAGCCATCATTTTGGGGGCCGCCGCGGGTTACGCCGTTTATCGTCACCGGGTTAGCCTAGAGCCTTATTTGCCTTATTTAAAATGGGTCGTCCATGGCGGTTTTTTTCTCTTGTGCCTCTCCTTGGCTAACTGGGCTCGGAAACTAGCTCAGGGCGATCGTTAAAGATCGCGATAAAATTAAAAGGCCATTAACATTTTCGCCTAATTCAAATAAATTGTTTAAATAAAAAACGCCTTCTGAGGAATTTATGAGCGCTTATATCCGAATCATTATTAGTAAGGCCATTCGCCAGCAATTGGAAGCGGCTCAGGCAGCCTTGGATCACGAGACCGCTCGCCTTAAGGTGGAGACGCGCGTCAAAGCCAGTTTGGAGAAAGAAACGCGCGAGCGCGATCAAGCGGCCAAAGCTTACGCCTTGGAAACTTTAGAGGCTATGAATCAAAAGGCCCTGGAGAGACTCCTGGCCTTAGATTACCAAGCGGAGCCATGTAATTTAAGCGCTCAAGGGGTCATGGAAAGCCAAACCGCAGAAATCCCCCAGGCCACTAAAAAGCCCGTCTCGAAAGAAAAAACCGCCGACTTAATCAAAGCCCGGCTAACTAACCAGATCTTAAGCCGCTTTGAAAGTCTCAAACAACTAGCCCCGGAAGCGGCCGCGGCCAAAAAAGAGCTTCTCGAGTCCTTAGGCTCGGCCAGCGAAGAGCGCTTAAACCTCATCGTTGATTCCCTCAAATTGGCCTTAGCCAATGAGACCTCTCTGGCCGTTCGCGACCAGATTTTTCGCGAAGAGCTAAAGGACATGTTAGCTTCTCTCCCCGAACAGGCCCAAACCGCGGATTTAGCCTTAAAGATTCAAAATACGCTGAAGGCGCCTTTAATTGACGAAGAGACGGTTCAGGAGATTCGGGCTCTGGCCAAGACTTCTAGCCAAACTCCCCCGGCCAGCGCCGCTAAGCCCAGTTCCGAGACCTTAACGGATCAATTTTTAGAGCGCGCTCTGTCTTTAACCCAAAAACTTCTCGCCGAACAAGGCTATAAGGTCATGGGTCAGAGTAATTTCGCCCCTGGCCAATCGCTCATGTTAACCACCGACCACCCTGATTACCGGATCCAATGCCGGATGGACAAAGAAGGCGGCGTGGACTTTCAGCAACTTAAAGTGGCCCGCGATCGCGAGGAAGCGGCCAGACCTTTAAGCGATTACGAGCTAGCCCAAGAAAAAGAGCGCTCAGAGGTTTTTTGCGCGGCTCACGAGAGAATTCTCCAAACCCTCTCCCAACTCTATACTCTTCAATCGCGAATTTTAAAAAGGCCTGGCCAAGATCGTTTGCCCGTTTTAATTGACCCCAAAGCCCCCAAACTCGAAGCCAAAGCTAAAACTCAAGCCCAAAAAGAGCGGTCAAAAAGTTAGGCCCTAGCCCAAGAGGATGTTAGCCCATTGAAAAATACCCTTGACCATAATGAGCCCCTAAAAGCCAGCGACGACGGCCAAAAACCTAACGCCCAGCCAGCCGAGACCGCTAGCCCCAAATGGGTGCGCGAAATTCAGCGTTTTATGGGCGTTAAATCCCAGTTTATCCTCTGGGGCAATATCCATGACGTTTACCCCATCTTAGTGGATGGCCAAGTGACCGTGGGGGCTTTGGACATTCTTTTGCGCAAAATTTTGGAGGATCTGGGCTTTCAGTATCTTTTCCAGATGGAGCCTTTTCGCTTCGCCACGCTCATGGGCGACCCCCAAGAGTCGGGTTTGGATCCGCCTAAACCGACCGATGTTTTAACCTTAACGCGGGCCGCGGATTTGGCTGGCCGGATCGTCCGCCTAAATCAACCAGCCGCTCTCATGATCCTTCATGGCTCGCGCTTAGAGGCTTTATGTCCTCAAGAGTTAGCCAAATTTCAATATGAGCTCTTCCATCTGTCCATCCATAGTCGACCGCGGATGGGCCAATTTAATCCCATCTTCTGGGTCATGGACAAAGAAAACGATCTGCCCGCCTGGTATAGCCTCGATAACCCTAGGGTTAGAGCTCTCCCCATTCCTCGGCCTGGCCACGACCTAAGGCGTCAAGTCATCCTCGCCGTGGGCCCTCTTATTAAGGGTTACAACGAGCTCGCCGAAAAAGAGCCGGCCCGACATTGGTCGCTGGTCAACCGCTTCGTGGATCAGACTGATGGCTTATTCGCGAGCGAGCTTATTTCCATCGCTTCTTTGGCCGCCAAAGAAGGCTCGCCTTTTTCTCGCGTCTCCGAGGCGGTTCGTCACTATAAACTAGGGGTTCCGGACAATCCCTGGTCAAAGCTCGATCGGGCTTCCATCGTCGAAGGCTATCAGCGTCTGGCCAGCCAAGTCATTGGCCAAGACAAAGCTCTCCAACTGAGCCTGGACATCATTAAGCGCTCCATCTATGACCTCTCCGGGTCGCAGTTTTCGGCCACCGGGCAAAGACCCAAAGGCGCCCTCTTCTTCGCCGGCCCCACCGGCGTCGGCAAAACCGAGCTAGCCAAAGCCTTAACGGATCTTATCTTTGGCTCCCCGGAAAACTACCTGCGCTTTGACATGAGCGAATTTAATCAACCCCACGCCGATCAACGCCTTTTAGGGGCTCCCCCCGGTTACGCGGGTTATGACGTGGGCGGGGAACTGACCAACGCCATTAAGCAGCGCCCTTTTACTTTGGTTCTTTTTGACGAAATCGAAAAAGCTCACCCCAAAATTATGGATATATTCCTCCAAATTTTGGACGACGGGCGCCTATCCTCAGGTCGAGGGGAGACGGTCTACTTTTCCGACGCCATCTTGGTTTTTACCAGCAACCTCGGGGTTTACCGAGATATTCCCGGCGTGGGGCGCGAAGAATTGGTAAACCCAGCCCAACCATATGAAGAAGTTTGCGAAAAAATTACTGGGGCTATTTATGATTTTTTCCGTTTCCAGCTGGGTCGACCGGAGATCTTAAACCGCATTGGCCCCAATATTGTGGTCTTTGATTTTATTAGAGCCAAACAAGCTCGCCTCATTTTCCGCAAAATGCTGGATAATGTTTTGGCCAAACTCAAAAGTACCCATAAAATAGAGCTTAAGCTCGCCAAAGAAAGCTTAGATCTTTTGGCCGATCTGGTCACCAGAGATCTCTCCATGGGCGGCCGGGGGGTGGGCAACGCCTTGGAAGAGCTCTTTGTTAACCCCTTGTCCCGGGAGTTATTCCGCCTCAACATCCAAGGCGGCCCAGTCAACTGCGAGATCAGCCAAGATCCGGATCAAGAATGCCGCCTGATCCTCACGGTCTAGATCTTTATGTGGGCTTAATCCACGCGCCTTTATGGGCTCTAGGGCCAGGCTTAAGGGTGGGCCTTTGGCTTTGTGGTTGCCAAAGAGCTTGCCCAGACTGCCTTTCCCCAGACTTTTGGGCGGAAGAAGCGGGCCAAAAGTCGACCGTTACAGCTTTGGCGACTACCTTAATTCGCCTAGCCCAAGAACATAAGACCTCGGCCCTAACCATCTCGGGCGGCGAGCCATTTGGGCGGGGCTTAGCCTTACTGGCTTTATTAAAAGATCTGAGAGAAACTGGAATCAGCGACATTTTGGTTTATTCCGGTTTTTTAGGCCAAGAGCTCCTAGCGAAATATCCCACCATATCGACCTTAGTCACGGCTTTGGTCGATGGAGCCTATGAGACTCTAAACCCCTCTAAAGAAATCTTTCGGGGCTCAAAAAATCAAAAACTTTGGCTCTTCGATCAAAATCTAAAGGATATTTATGATAAATGGTCTTGTCAAACCCAACGTCAAGTTCAAATCATAGCTAGCCAAGGCCAGATCCGCCTATTGGGCGTCCCCAAAGGTCGTGATTTTGAAAACATCATGGATGAGGTGGCCAGTTTAAGGCCAAATTTACCGTTGACGCTTAGCTAATTATCTTTTACAACTTATGAAGATATTTTAACGCTTTATTTTTGTTAATAGTTTATATATTACGCCTACTCGGCGTCCCCCAATGAACCCACTCAAGTCAGCGTCATGGGTCTCTTTAGGCCAGGAGCCTCTGGTTGGCGCCGGTTTTCTCCCGAGACCGCTTACAGGTTAGCCAGCTCTACAGTCCAGGTTCAGCGCCCATTGATAGCCCGAGCCATCTGGATTGATGATGGCGATATTCCGTTCCCCCACTACATTGGCCAAAATAATTTCAAGTTCCGCAAGAACACTAAGCTAGCGTATTATTTTAGCCTAGAAGCTAGGGCAATCTTCTAGCGCTGACAAATGGCTCGAATGTTAACATTAATTTAAGCCCTCATCTACTGAAATTTAGCTAGTAATAAAAACTTGATTTTGTCGCGATTGCTGGTAGAATGAACGCAGGCTGGAAACGGCTTCGGACAATAAGACGGCCTTTTGACCTCTTGGCTAACGCCAAGTCAATATTCCAATATGGCATAAATTTATTAATAGTATTTATTCACTTTTTAGATAGCCTTTGAAATAAAAAATGATATGATCCAATTACCATCACTATCCAGTAGCTTTGAAGAAGTCAGAAAAGAAGGCTTGCTATATGTTGATAAAACTGAATACATTCACAAGCTATTGACAAAAAGAGGAACCAATACTTGGTTTTTGACGCGTCCCAGACGATTTGGCAAAACCCTGTTCGTTGACACGTTAGAACAATTGTTCCTTGGCAACGAGGAACTTTTTCGTGGCCTATATATTCACTCTAAAGGCTACGATTTTAAGCCATGGCCTGTCCTACGGCTGAATATGGCTAGGAGAGCCGCTTCTACAGACGCTCTTAACTCATCCATTATTTCCCACCTTGAAGCAATCGCTGAAGAAAAAGAGTTAACTCTGAAAAGCCAAGATCCTGGTGACGCCTTGGAAAGGCTAATTATAGATTTGTGTAAGAAAACAAAACAACGTGTCGTTGTTCTGATCGACGAATACGATAAACCCATTTTAGATCATATCAATAAGCCTGAATTGGCGATGGAAATCCGAGAAAACCTGCGTGATTTTTATGTTACTCTAAAAAGCGTTGTAAAAAAACTGCGCTTTGTCTTTGTTACAGGGATTTCTAAGTTCGGTAAAACAGCTATCCATTCGGCTCTTAACAATCTAAAAGATATTACCCTCTTTCCGTCGTACGCTGGAATTTGCGGTTTTACTGAGACAGAATTTATCAACAATTTTCATCCGTTATTTGACAATCTTTTATCTTCGCTAGTTAATTCTGGTAAATTAAAAAATTTAAATGACCATAAAGGATTAATTAAAGTTATTTTAGATCAATATAATGGCTATAGTTGGGATGGAGCAACCAAAGTTTTAAATCCATTTTCAATTAACAACTGTTTTTCCGATAATATGTTAGAAAATTATTGGTGG
>JAISWW010000065.1 GCA_031270705.1 Deltaproteobacteria bacterium | reverse complement strand
GATAGAGACTATCAAAATATTTTAGAGATTTTTAAGTGTTAAACTTTTTCAAAAATCTATACTATTTTTGTTCAAATCAAGCGAATATGATGATAAAATTTTTTATAAAAATTATTAATTTATTTTAAAAAATTAAAATATGATTATTAGACTTATTTAACTGTTAACAACCTTAATTATAAGAATTTAAGACTTATCGGTCAAGCCTTGTCTTTCCAATCTAATCAGGGTTATATTTAAGGCGGACTAGATTTATCGCCTCCAAGGCACAGCCCAAATATCGTATGGCTTTGACGACAATTACCAACTTTGTGGGCCCATCAGATCCAGAGCCGGAACCGCAAAAAATCTTGACCAACACCGACAAGTGGCTAATTCCGCGCCCCCGCCTTTGGCATTCGCTTTGGGTCAAGAAATACGCTTACTTTTGGAGACTTAATCCTGAAGTCTTTTAGTTGACGCGCTTATGACCATATTTAGGGGGAAATTGGCGCGGGATAAAAATTTTTCAATGAATTAAGTTCCCCAGCGCTAAGCGCTAATGTGGACAGTTGCTTTATTTAATATGATTTAGTATAATTAACTCGCCTTTAAATAAATGGCCGCGAGCTTTGAGCCCTTCTAGCCCCTGTGGTTTTTGACCCAATCTCCATCTAGCTATTGGCGACCCATGAAAAATAACGATCCACTCCCCCAATTTCCCCAACTCCCTTCACTACCCAATGATCAAGAGCTTAAGCCTCTCTCAAGCCAACTGAGCTTACCAAGTCGCCTCAATAGCTCTCGAGCGGGATCGCCCCTCTACGGCCATAGCGTCAACGCTGGATTTCCCTCCCCCGCTGAGGATTATATTGAGGACTACCTCGATCTCCATAAACTTATGGTTCATAACCCACCCGCCACCTTTTTTTTAAAGGTTAAAGGCTATTCCATGGTGGGGGCTGGGGTGCGCGATGGAGATCTTTTAGTGGTGGATCGTTCCCTTGAGGCGAGTCATGGCAAAATCGTGGTCGCCGCCGTGGATGGCGAGTTGACGGTTAAAAGGCTCATAACTAAAGGCCCAAAAGTCTTCTTGGCTCCAGAAAACGAAAGCTTCCCCACCATTGAGATTACCGATCGCGAGGACGCCGTCATCTGGGGCGTGGTCACCTATGTGGTTCATAAATTGTAGAAGAGAATTTTTAAGTTCTAATAAATATCTTAAAAAAAAGAGATACCACAAAGAAAAAATTGACTACACGCTGATTGAACAATAATTACAAGTATTTTACAAGCAATTAAGCTTTAACGATCGGCAATCCAGACCAGTCAGTAGTGGAAACTGGCGACATACGACGCCGTCTCATGCGCCAAGGAGCGTCTAAATCTCCTTGACCCGCGAACCTAATAGTGTTTCGGCCATATCTTTGGTTAATTTGATCCAAAGCCGCCATTAATTTTCCTTGGCTCGCCGAAGGCGCCTCGTCCCATAAACTTGGCGTCTGACCCTTTTCCGACCGCAGATCAAAAACCATAACCCCAGCTCGAGCGTATTGAAACCCCTGGCGATAGCAATTATCCAAAGCTTGCCTAGCGGCTTTGATGAGGGTGGGGGTGTAGTTGGTGGGCGAAGAGAGTCGAACCTCAGCCCCAGAGCTAAAAGGGTTTTCAATAAAGTGAACTGTTCCTATAAATATGGATAAGACTGGCGTCAATAAGCCCTCTTCCCTTAAACGCGCCCCTACTGTCTCGCAGTGACTAATCAAAGACTCCATTAAGGGCCCTGGCTCAATAACCTTAGTTCCAAAACTTCGGCTAGAAACCAAAGATTTGGGGGCAACGGGGCAGAGATCGTCCTCAATGGCCTGTACCCCATTAAGCTCTAAAACAGTTTTTAAGCCCTTGACCGTTAAAAGCCTTTTCGCCTCAGATAGGCGTAGACGGCTCAGATCCCAGGCGGTTTTAAGCCCCAAACGTTCTAGTTTTTGGGTTAAACGTCGCCCGATGCCCCAAACGTCGCCTAGTGGGGTTTGGGTCAAGATCTCCGAGTATTCGTCAGTACTGGCCTGTAAGCGAAAAACCCGGCCCTTTTTTTTGGCCCAGTGGTTAGCGAGTTTGGCCATGGTTCTGGTTGGGCCTAACCCTACCCGTGTGGGCACGCCGACCCAAGCTAAAGTTTTGCGGCTTAATTCCCAGCCAACTTCCTCGGCTTGAGCGGCCAAAGCCGTATTTAAGGGGATAAAGGCCTCGTCAATGGAATATTGGTGGATATCTGGAACCACGGTTCTTAAACAACTCATGACTCTTCGAGAGATATCCCCATATAAGGCGTAATTGGAAGAAAAAACCGCCACCCCTAAGCGTTTAAGGTTTTCCGCTTCTTTAAAATAAGGATCCCCCATCTTAAAGCCCAAGGCTTTGGTCTCAGGGGTCATGGCCACTAAGCATCCATCGTTATTGGATAAAACCGCCACCGGTTGACCAGCCAGATCCGGGCGAAAGATCCTCTCGCAGGAGCAATAAAAACTATTGCAATCAATCAGAGCCCAAAGTTTGGCCGTCGGCGCGCTGGGGCTGATTAGCGAGTTAGATGACGGAATCTGTCCCAAAAGCTTTGTCTCCTTTTTTTGGCTTTGGCTATTCTCCTCAGGCTTTTGGCCACGAGTTATTATCTCATAAACTAGGCCCAGATGATATCGCGTGGCGCTTGGGCGGCCAATAGCCCTAGTCAGGCGAGCTCAAGGGCCGTCTAGGGCCAACATAGATCTTAAAAAAAGTTTTTGAATTTAAAATACTTTAAAACAAACTATACAAGGTTATTAGATTTTAATTTAATATTTAAAAAGCAACCTTTAACTAAAAAACATCTTGATTTTTAAAATATAGTTTTAATTTAGTGGAAAAATCCAGACTCAGCCAGGATCGCGGAGACTAGCCTAAGCCTTTTACGCCCTCACCCCAAAAACGTGTTAAGATGCGGCTATTAGTCCCTCGGCCCCTTAAACCCTAAAAGGCCAAAAAATAGCTGACATGAGCCGCCAAAACCTTCTAGACGTCATTATCCTCACTAGAAACGAGGCCTTGAACATCACGGACTGCCTAACCAGCGCCCAAGCCTTAGGCTCTTATTTAAAGGAATTAATT
>JAISWW010000094.1 GCA_031270705.1 Deltaproteobacteria bacterium | reverse complement strand
TCAACGTTTGTAAAGACTATTGACAAATTTTTCCTTGTTTTTTTTACGATTTTAGCTTACAATTTTTAATAAGCGGCCTTAATTAAATTCCTAGCTCAGGTTTTTTTGGCTGAAATGCCAGGCCTGTTCAGCGGCTCTCGCTGACTGGCTTATTTTGGCGGCTCGCTAAGGCTGTTAGTTATCTATTTTTCCAGCCTGAAGCTTAAGTTTTTTGGGCGAGAGGTTCTGGGCCTTGGCCTTACTTAGACCTCTTTATATAATTTCGCCCTAAATTTTAAACAATTTGGAGTTTATCATGACCAAGCACGTTTGTATCGTCTGCGGTTACGTATATGATCCAGCCCAAGGGGATCCTGATAATGGCGTCGCTCCTGGCACGCCTTTCGCCAAAGTGCCGGAAGATTGGGCCTGTCCCGTTTGTGGGGCCGGCAAGGATCAGTTCGAGGCGCAATAGACCCTAACCTAGCCCATTAAGGTTCTTTTTGGGGTTAGGGCGCTCGGCCTGGATTTTTCCGGGGAGGTTTTTTTATGATCTATCCTTTTAACGCGGCCGAAGCCTTCAAAATGGCCATATCCATTGAGGAAAATGGCCTGGAGTTTTACCAAAAAGCCGCTAATCTCGTCGGATCCGGCCCGGTGGCCGATCTTTTCCGACAACTAGCCGAAGAGGAAAAGACTCACAAATCCCTTTTTACTGAGTATTTGGCTAGCGTCAAGGATCAAGGGCCCACAGTTTTTGATCCTGATAACGAAACTGACGCTTACCTCAAAATGATGGCTGACCTCCATGTCTTTCGCCAAAAACCGGGAGCCGTGGCCGAGGCCTTAGTCAACGTTAAGACGCCTGAAGACGCTCTTAAGCTGGCCATAAGCTTTGAGAAGGACTCAGTAATTTTCTTTGTGGAACTGAAGGCCGCGGTGGGAGACAAGGCCGACCGCCTTGAGGTGGACAAGCTTATTTCGGAGGAAGCTGGGCACATTAGAAGACTAGCCCGAGTTTACGCCAAACGTTTATAGCCATTTTCAACCTCTTTTTTTCCTATTGGGCATCTTTATTCTAGTCTGTTTGGCGGTTTGTTTGACAAACCGCCAATACTCTTGACTTTTGTCTCAGGACATTGGTCTTCGTTTTTAGTTTTTTTTCCAATTTTCTTTGCTCTTTCGAGGTTTTATTAGCATGGAACCTGTCAAAATTCTTGACAATATTTATTGGGTCGGGGCTGTTGATTACGATATCCGTGACTTTCACGGCTACCTAACTCCCAAAGGCAGCACCTACAACGCCTACCTAATCGTTGACGAAAAAATCACCCTCATTGACACGGTCAAACATGGCTTTGAGGGCGAGTTGTTGAGCCGAGTGGCCAAAATCGTGGATCCCAAAAAGATCGACCAGGTTATCTCCAATCACGCCGAAATGGATCACTCGGGCGGCCTACCAGAGATACTAAAATATATTGGCCTGGAAAAGCCCGTCTACGCCTCCAAAGTTGGCGTCCAAAATCTGGGAGCCCAGTTTCAAGGCGCGGGCCTAAACATTTTGCCGGTGGCCGAAAAGTTGTCTGTGGGCCAGCAAGATATCCATTTTGTGGAAACTCGCATGATCCATTGGCCGGATAGCATGTTTAGCTTCCTGCCCAAAGTGGGCGTTTTGTTCTCCCAGGATGGTTTTGGCTTACACCTAGCCTCCCCTCAGAGATTTGACGACGAAGTCGATGAGAAGATCTGGTACCCCCAAGCTCTCAATTACTTCGCCAACATCTTAACGCTTTATACTGATCCCATCGCCAAGATCTTGGAAAAAGCCGTCTCATCAGGCCTAATCGGCCAAACCAAGATCATCTGCCCAGATCATGGGCTCATCTGGCGACAAAACCCAAGCCGCATCGTGGAGCTTTATTGCAAGTGGGTTCAACAAAAGCCCACAAACAAAGCGGTCATAGTTTTTGACACCATGTGGCACTCCACCGAGTATATAGCTCGGGAACTGACTGACGCTCTGGCTATCCTCGGAGTGGAGACCAAATACCAAAGCCTAAAAAACATTCACCGGAGCCAAGTGGTGACCGAATGCTTTGAGGCCGCGGCCATAATTGTGGGTTCGCCAACCATCAATAACCAAATGTATCCGTCAGTAGCCGATTTTCTATGCTACGCTAAAGGCCTCAAGTTTAAAAACAAAATTGGCGCGGCTTTTGGCTCTTACGGTTGGAGTGGGGAATCAGCCAAACTAATTCAAGCCGAGTTAACCTCTATGGGTTATAATCTGCCCTCGCCGGAAGTCCGTATTCGCTGGGTGCCCCTGGAAAAAGATCTTGGCCCGATCCACGATCTAGCCAAAACCGTCGCTGAGGCTATTAAGAAAGTTGTTTAAGAGCTAAGCGTGGGCCAGAAATCGCCCAAAAAAACCCTAGCCGCCCGATGTCTAGACAATCTGGGCCTGGCTTATGAGCTACTGACTTATGAGCCGGGCCCACAATTATCAGCCATTGAGGCGGCTGATTTTTTGTCTTTGCCCCGAGCCATCGTTTATAAGACGCTCCTTTTGCGAGGGGATCGCCATGGTTTATTGGAAGCATGTATCCCCGCGGAGATGGAGCTAGATCTAAAGGCCTTGGCCTTAGTTTCTGACAATAAAAAAGTGACCATGACCACGGTTAAGGAATTAACCCAGCTTACTGGTTACTTAAGAGGCGGTTGCTCGCCATTGGGTGGCTTAAAGAGCTATCCAGTTTATTTGGAGGCGACTATCTTAAATCAGGAAAAAATCGCCATTAACGCTGGAGCTAGAGGTCTAATGTTTCTCCTACGCCCTCAAGATCTGGCCCTGGCCACCCAAGCGACCTTAGCGGCTATAGCCAAACCTATTTAAAATATCCGCCAAAAAGAGTATAAAGAAGAATATCTCGGTTGTAGCCCTATAGCAATTCTAATTTTGACCTATAAGTTTGTTTATTTACATATTTTATAATAGTCGCGCCGCTCTTCTCTCAGAAGTTGGGGAATGGCGACCCGTCCATATCCCCTATGGTCAACAGAACAAAAAGGTGGATTAACAAAATATTCTTGGCCTAGCGTTGGAAAATGTAAAATCAAATTTTTAGCCGTAAAAAAACTCGACATCGGATGAAAAAATGATAAAATTGTAAAACTAGTCTTTAAGGCTGAGCCGAACAAGCAATTTTTTTATCACGGTTTGTTCATAGTAATTTTTGTCCACCTCGCGCTCGGAATTTGTTTTTTAGTCTTTTCTTTGGTTATTGTTGATTCCTTTTTTCCTGACTAGGGTTCGATTTTTTTCAGGTCTATTTTTCAAGCGCGTTTTTCGCGTTTAAGGAGTGGTTATGATTGGTATGGTTAAACAAGAGGGTGGTAGCGTTGTTATTTATGATGAAAATGGATCGTATAAGTGTAACTGTAATGGAACAGGCGATCTGAAAGGTTTTTCATCTTCTATTATCGTCCGGCAAGAAGGTGGTTCCATATTAATTTACGATGAAAATGGGGCATTTAAGTCCCACTGTAGTGGAACAGGCGATTTCTACGCGGTGGTTGGTGACACAGTAATTCGTAAAGAAGGCTCCTTTCTTTATGTTTACGATAGCAATGGGCAATTTCTTCATTTTAACTAGGCTCATTAATAGTTTGGCCATTCGGCGAGCCAGCTTTTGGTCGCTCCGTCGCGTCCCGAACATAACCACGCCAAATTGACTTCATGGCATTTCCTAAACGCGGGGGGAATAGCGTTTTAGCGTATCCCCCCTTAACTTGACCTATAAATAAAGATTTTAAAAGAAAGTTATTGTATAAAAATTTTTTTATCTTTAAGCCAAAAATAAATTAAAATTAATACTTATAAACGATATTTAAAAAATATTTATTAATATAGTTACTTTTTGATTTATAAAGACTATCTTCGCCTCTGTAAAACTTTAAACACCCTAAGAGAAAGAATTATGGTTACCCTTAAACCTCTTAGCCATTTATATCTTTGGCGGTTGGCCAGCAATAATAGCGTTGGTTGGCTTAAAGATCTTAAACCAGCCCTCACCCCAAGCGATCGCAAGATCCTTTTAAGCCAAGGTCTCATTGAGGAAAACTTGGCCAAGCCCGATCGCCCCAAAGCCCGTCCCGCCAAACAAATCAGCCTGACCGAAAAAGGCTGGGACTACCTCGCCACCAATGTCTCCGCCCCAGTCAACGCTCGCTCTTACTGTGGCTCCGAAATTTTTGGCGAGTTTTTGGTTCATTTGGCCAAATTTTTACATGACCGTTCTTTGACGCTCTCCGATATTTTTATAGCCGGCTCAGGCCCAACCACCTCGCCCGACCCTATTGACCCTACTCTAACGGTCAAAGAGCGTCTAGATTCCTTGCGCCAAGGGGCGGCTTTTCCCTTGCTCATCTTTCTCAAAGATTTTCGGGCCAGTTTGCCACCTAGTCTATCCGCCGATCAAGCGACTAAGGCTCTTTTGGAATTAAACGCCCAAGGGTATCTGAAATTAAAAAGCCTATCCGACGATCCCAGCGCCTATAACCAAGATGACGAGAAGGCGGCTATTATGCTGGCTGGAACGCCTCGTCACGTTATAGTGATATTCAGCTGACCTAAGGCCCTTTGGCTTTCGTCATAAAAAGGTCTACCATGAGAGAAATTGATATTTTTAAGCTCCCCGACTTTAACTCCGTGGTCAGTTTCAATCATATATGGGCGAACAATCTAATTGACGTGCCAGAGATTAACGCTAATGAGCGGAAAATTTTCTCTTTTGATTTGGACTCTTTGATCAACAACCAGGATCCCGCCTACTCTCCTTTGGGCTTCCTTTTTACTGGGGATGGAGGTTCTGGCAAAACCCACTTATTATCGACTTTTCGGCGAATGGCCCAGGAAAAAGGCGTCTTTTTCCTCTATACAGACATGATGACCGCCAATAACTTCTGGCGTCAGTTGACCAGTAACGCCCTGGAATCCCTATCTTTAGCCAAAATGAATAATGGCAAGAATCAAGCGGTTCACCTGCTCGATCAGATCATCACCGCCTCGGGTTACAATAGAGAGTACGTGGATACTCTCGTCGAGGAGCCATATAGAGAGCTAGACAAAATCATCCCCAAAATTATTAAGCTCCTAGCCCAACGCTATCCCGCCGCCAACCGATGGGCTCATATTTTGCGGGCTTTTTTCTTTTTCGCCTCTAAATTGCCACATCTTTCAACGGTGGGTCAAGATTGGCTTCTCGGCGAATTAACCTCTGAAGATCCGAAAGATTTTGGATTGCCTGTCAAAGGCCCCACCACTCTAGACGAGACAATCAAGGGCTTAACTTGGCTGATGAGTCTGGGCCTAGGCTCCTCGATTCTGGTTATCGATCAGCTGGATAACATATTCAAACAGTACCTTCATAATAACCCAGATCCTCAGGCGGCGGCTAACAATTTTTGCGAGGGCCTGGCGTCTTTAATCAATAAAAACAACCGATGCCTTACCGTAGTCTCTTGTCTTTTCGCTACCTGGTCTAAATTGGAAACACACGCCTCTCACCCCGCCAGGGATAGATTAACTCATAAATTCGACCTTGAAAATCTTTCCAGTCAAGAATCAGCGCGATTATTGATCGCTAGTCGGCTGAAACCAGCCTTTGATAAGGCCCAATACCGCCCCAAAAGCCCGACCTGGCCCTTTTGCCCGGAATTTTTCGCTGAATATTCCCAGCTTACCCCAAGAAAATTGTTGAATAAATGCCGCGATTTTCAACTACAATGCATCCTCGCTGACCGAATTTTGGCGCCCAACGAAATAGAGGCGGCAACCCCAGATCTATACAAAGAACTCAAACAGCATTACAACCAAAGTTACAAAGACACAAACGTCGCCAAATGGTGGGAAAAAACGGCCGAAGACGAAAATTGGCCAGGGGCTTTATGGGCTTTCGCCATGTGTTTCTGCTATGAAAACAATGACAAATTGCCCCCAGACGTGGATCTAACGGTTAAAGCCTCAAGCCTACCTCCTGGCAAAAAAAACGAACTTCTGCCTCTCCACGCTTTGCTCCATTATGAATTTACCAAAGGCGAGCGGGAAGACCGTTTTCTAGGACTCCGGGCCCTTCTCCAGAAAGACCCTGGAGCCTTTAAAAGAAGGCTAATTCGGGCCAAGGAAGAGCTGACCCTAAATCCCAATTCTCAGCTTCGCCAGTTGATTATGGTTCGTTTTGACAAGGCTGAGTCTTTTACCGCGACAACTAAGGCCTTGGTCGACGAATTCAATAAGCTAGGCGGCCAATGGGTT
>JAISWW010000196.1 GCA_031270705.1 Deltaproteobacteria bacterium | reverse complement strand
ATATGGGTGTTACTGGGCCGAACGCTAGCGCCCATGCGCCCGTTTAGCTGCTTGAGCTCCTTGTCAAAATCTTCTAAGGAGGTAAACTCCCGATAAACGCTCGCGAACCGCACATAAGCCACTGGGTCGGTTAGGCGCAAAAACTCCACCACTCGCTCGCCAATTTCCGTGGTGGGGATTTCTTTGAAGTTGGCCTCTTGAAAGTGCCTTTCCAGCTGATCCACAAAGGCGTCGATCTCGCCCATCGAGACCGGCCTTTTTTGGCAGGCGTTAATGATGCCCTGGCGGAGTTTAGCCCGATTATAGAGTTCTCTCCGCCCGTCCTTTTTGACGAGCATGGGCACCTGCTCCTCAACCTTTTCATAGGTGGTGAACCGGCGACCGCAAATAAGGCACTCCCGCCGGCGACGAATGGACAAAGAATCACGGGCGAGTCGAGAATCGATGACCTTGTTTTCCAACTCACCGCAATAAGGGCATTTCATCGTATTACTCCCACTGGGCGCCCCCCAGTTTTAGTGGACATAGATCGGAATTAATTAGACGCTCGAGTTAATTATACCAAATTATTTTAAAGGATCAACAATTATTTTTTTTGTCCGTAAGACCATATCTCGCTCTTCTATGGTTTTTGGGTCATGATTGGCCTATCAAACTGGATTTATAATTAACCGCATTTGCTTGTTTGAAAATAATTTGTTCTACTTATACTTAATATAACCATGACAACAATAGAGGATATAAATTTGCTCTCGGACGGGATATTGAAAAAAACATGGATACAATTACTAATAATAAGTATAATTTAATATAGGTGAAGAGCTGGCCTTGATTTTTTCAGGAAATTGTGTGATTTTAGCCTTTAACCCCTTTTACTCTCTTGGGGGATCAGGCCTTTTTAAGGAATCTTATGAGCCGTTGGACGCCTAAACAATTAGGTTTTATGAAAGAAGCCATTCGCCTAGCTCGGCGTGGCTTAGGGCTGGTTTCGCCCAATCCCCTGGTTGGGGCGGTCTTGGCCAAAAACAACCGGCTCATCGCCGCGGGTTGGCACCAAGGCCCTGGCCAAGCCCACGCTGAGGTGATGGCCCTCGCGGAAGCTGGCCGCAAAGCCCAAGGAGCCGAGCTCTACGTGAACCTCGAGCCTTGCGCCCATTATGGGCGGACTGGTCCCTGCGCCGAGGCTATTGTTCAGGCGGGCGTAAAAAAAGTCTATTACGCCATCAATGATCCCAATCCCCTAGCCGCTGGGGGAGCCCAGATTTTAGCCGCCCAAGGCGTGGAAGTGGATCGCGGCCTCATGGCCGCGGAAGCCTGGGAGCTGAACCAATTTTTTTTAAAATGGGCCACCACCAAACTCCCTTTTGTGATTTTAAAAACCGCCGCCTCCTTAGATGGCAAGATCGCCACCCGTTTAGGCGATTCCCGCTGGATTACCGATAAGCCGGCCCGAAATTTTGGCCACATCATCCGAGCCGCGGTCGACGCCATCTTAATTGGCCGCAACACCGCCTTTAAGGATGACCCTGAGCTCTCGGCCAGGCCTTGGGGCAAACGCAAAATGCATCGCCAACCATGGCGCGTGGTCTTGGATCCCCATTTGAAACTGCCTTTGACCCTAAAAATCTATAACCCGGATTTTGGCGGCCCCACGGTGGTGGCTTGCGCTGAGGACGCCTCGCCCGAAACCCGCGAAAACTTAACGGCCATGGGCCATCAAGTTTGGACTGTGGCCAAAACCGCCTCGGGTTTATTGTCTTTAAAAGATTTAATGAAACAATTGGGGGCGGCCAATATCCAGTCCATCCTCATTGAGCCGGGAGCGACCTTGGCTTTTTCGGCTTTGGTGGACGAGCCAGTAGTGGATCTCGGCCATATCTTTTTGGCCCCAATTATTATTGGCGGTCGGGACTCCCCATCCCTCGTTGGCGGTTTGGGCATTGAGTCCTTAACCCAAGCCCAAGGAGCCGATATCCTCAAAATTGGGCGCAAAGGCCCGGACATCCACTTAGTCATAAGGCCCGCCGGAGGATTTAGCCCCCAAATGACTTCTGCGGCCCTAAAGGAAGAATCTGAGGGGAAAATCTAAGGGCTAACCTAAGAGGAAAACTGGGGAAAAAATTTGTTCACTGGCCTCACTCTCGGTCAAGGCTCCATCGTAGGCCGAACTTCGGCTCGCGGTGGCCTGACCTTAACTATCGCTCCCGAGTTCGCTTGGGAGACCCCGCTCGTTTTAGGGGAAAGCGTCTCGATCTCTGGGGTCTGCCTCACGGTGGAACAAATGGCCGGAGCCTCTTTTACGGCCTTCGCTTCCCAAGAGACCATTAGCCGCTCAACTTTGGGCCAGGTCTCCGCGGTCAACTTAGAAAGAGCATTAAGGCTTTGCGATCGCTTAGGCGGGCATCTGGTCAGCGGTCATGTGGATGGCTTAGGCCGAGCTCAACAAATTAGAACCGTTGGGAGCGGCCAAGAGCTAACTTTTTACGCGCCTCCTCAAGTCACGGCCCTAACCGTCGCCAAAGGCTCCATGGCCGTTGATGGCGTGAGCCTAACGGTGAATGAGGTCGGCCCAGATTATTTTACGGTTTTTGTCATTCCCGCCACTTTGGCTAGAACTACCCTTGCCTCTCTCGCCCCCGGACGAGAAGTGAACCTGGAAGCGGATATTTTGGCCAAATACGTCCAAAAGCTCCTTAATAAAAGCGCGCCCGAAGGCTTAACTTTAGAAAGTTTAGCCCAAGCTGGCTTTCTTTAAAAAAGTCCTAAAATTAAGGCGGGCCCCAGAGTGGGCCCGCCTTAAGACCTACAACCAAAATTGATAAGTTACGCTGAAGGACGCGAGCGGCGGTTTTCGGGTCGCGTTAACGCGCGAACCCTTTTGGGCGGGACTAAAGGCGGCGTAGAAGATGGCGGTAGGTCAGGTCTTTTTGCCAAGACAGTAAATTATTGATAAGCATATTTGGCGCCAAAACCCTTTTTTAGCCAGCTCCTCGCGACCAACTTATCTCTCCGCCTCCAAAATTTCCCATATATTAGGCCTTTTGGCCGTCCTAACTTCTCCGCCTGGGCTCCTTGTAAAAAAAACATACCCTCTAAAACCAAACAAAAAGGCCAAGTATTTTCCCCAAAAATGAACCTTTAGCCGCGCTTAGGAACATAAGAATTACGTTTTTGTCAGAAACCCAAAATTGAAGGACCGCTAGAAGTCAAAAACGGTTTTGACCGGGTTTTTCAGTTGACGCGCTAGCTCTAGGCCTTTATTTTTAGGCGCCCACTATATCTAGTTTTTTTCCAGAAACCCCGCGCTCGCCCTACGCGGCCCCCTAAACTAAATCTTCCTGGCGCGACCAATTTAATTTAAATCTTTCCGCTCAAAAACTTAAAATCCGCCGAGCCCGATGCCAAATAAAAATTCGTTTTTCGGAAAATTTTTATTTGTCAAAAAACTAAGTCCTTGAAATCATAAGATTTATTTCTTTATTTTTTTATTGATATTGATTTTCAATTGTAGTAAACTCTTTTCCAGGTCGACACAACGGACCGCCTGTAAAACAGCCTCCCACCTGTTAGCCAGCCTCCAAATGTGTTGCCCACACCGGGACCAGGTCAGTGAGCGAAATTCCTGGCTTTTCGTTCACTGACCTTTTTTTTCGCGCTCGTATGTTCGCGGGAAAATCCTCGCGCTTGGAGAGGATGGCTTCTGATACCTGTCGGTTCCAAAATCCCGCCGCCTACCCAAACCGTTTGG
>JAISWW010000188.1 GCA_031270705.1 Deltaproteobacteria bacterium | reverse complement strand
AGCGGCGACTTTAACGCCAAAAGGGCTTTTGATATTTTGAAGGCTAAACTTAATTTCCCGAGTATTAGCCTGGCTACAAGGGCTTATTAACGGCTTTTTAACGAGTACGCGTACCGCTATTACCCCGCGCCCTATTATCTAGAATTCTGAAACTCCTTTAATAATAAGGACTTTCAGAAGAAAATCCTCAGATGGTCAAATAGGGCGCATAAACTGTAAATCTTTTTGGTTTAAAAAATTCTTGGCAAATTGGCGTGACTTTTGGAGTTTCATTAGCGCCCCAAGAATTCTGGTCTGTAGTTGCTCAAAATTTCTAGATGGAGCCATTTTATATATTTTATGTTTTATATAGCAGTTAATATATTCTACAGGATTTAATTCAGATGAATATGAAAGCAGATAGTCTAATTCAATTAAATTTTCCTTTCCTTTTAACCATTCCTTCAAAATCTTACTGTGATGAACGGCCATAAAAAATTATTTCCTCCTGTGATCGCTATACCCATGTTCATTATTTGACGCGGCTTTGTCCGAGGTTAAGGCCTTTCGAAATGGCCGTGACCATGGTTCTAGCTGGGCCCGTCTAACATTCGCTGGTTTAGACTCCTAGCCTGTTGTTTTTTTAGACAATTTGCCTTATTATATAATTCAAGAAAATGTTAATAAAAATCAATGATTAAAATCGCTTACCGTAAAAACAAAATAACCCAGTAGCCGCCCCGGACTAACCTATATTAAAATATACTTGTCTGGGCTTATAATAAAATAAAATTGGTCATGTAAATACAATGAGGAAATAAACACATATAGCTAAAATTACTTTAAATAGTAATTAGATAAATATATAATATATAAAAATAATAAATTAGCCTGTAATTTCTATTTGGCTACCTATTTTTTATGTCTAGATGTGGTTAGCTTTTTAGGCTCGGTCGGCCCTTCATTTACGAGGTTAAAATCAAGGTTAATATATGTTTTTTTGACAATATTATTATTAAATTTTTATATACTAGTAGCTTTAAGTTTATTATAAATTTCTTAATATAAGTTTTGAGCTCTTAATTATTCATTCTCTGGTTATTGAAACTCCCTGGCCGTCGGCCAAGTTATTTTTAAAGGTGATGTATGGCCAAGGTTCTGGTGGCGGTCAAAAATAACAAACTGGCCCAGACCATTATGGGAGCTTGTCAAGATCGCGGCCAGGAGCCTGAGCGGATCCCCAGTCCAGAGTTGGGAACCAGTTGGTCAGATCTCCCGCTTGAAGCCATTGTTATCTTTAATCTGGACGATTTGGTCACCAAATCGGAAAAAAAGATCCTGGCCTTTATAGAGAGTTTGCCTAAAGAGCTCCGTCTTTTGGGTTTAGGCTCCAGTTTTGAGCTTCGCGCCGTAACCGCTTTTTTTCGAGCCGGTTTATCTGATTTTCTCTCCATACCTCCTGATCCTTTAGAGCTTTCCCAAGCTTTGGATAATATTTTGGCTTTAGCCTCGCCTCAATCCACCCAACCCAAAACCCTGGACAGCCCAGAGACCAAAAAAACTGGCTCAAAATCTTCTTTTGGTCACTCTATCATTGGCCAAAGTCGCGAATTAATGAAAGTCTTCCGCTTAATCGAGAAAGTGGCTGTCTCCGACGCGACGGTCATGATCCAAGGCGAAAGCGGAACCGGCAAAGAGCTAATAGCTCGGGCCATTCACCAAGCTAGCTCCCGCCGCGACAAACCCTTAATTCCCGTCAACTGCGGGGCCATCCCAGAAGAGCTATTGGAGGCGGAATTTTTTGGCCATGAAAAAGGCGCCTTTACCGGAGCCATTCGGGAGAGGATTGGTCGCTTTGAGATGGCCGACGGCGGCACAATTTTTCTGGATGAAATTGGGGATATGAGCCCTAAACTCCAAGTTAAGCTTTTAAGAGTTCTTCAAGAAAGAGAATTTGAGCGAGTTGGTGGCCAAAAAATCATTGAGGTGGACATTAGGGTTATAACGGCCACTAATCTCGATTTGCTTAAAGCCGTGAGCGATGGGCGTTTTCGGGAAGACCTTTTCTATCGTCTCAACGTCATTCCCCTATTGATTCCCCCTTTAAGGGAACGTTCCGAGGATATTCCTCTTTTAATAGATTATTTTTTAGCCCGTCTCCGGGAAACTCGCGCTTCCCAGGTCGTGGGTATTGAGCCGAATACCTTAAAAATTC
The DNA here is from genome assembly GCA_031270705.1 of Deltaproteobacteria bacterium. Taxonomy (GTDB): domain Bacteria; phylum Desulfobacterota; class Desulfarculia; order Adiutricales; family Adiutricaceae; genus JAIROO01. The sequence continues at coordinate 4,148 of JAISWW010000188.1, read as the reverse complement.
TTATGGCTCATCAATGGCCTGGCAATATTCGGGAACTGGAAAATCTTTTAGAGCGCATGGTTATACTGGCTGAGGGCAATATTCTGACCGAAGAGGATCTGCCGCCGCGTCTTTTGGAAAAGGCTAGATCGCAAAAACTTGTGCCTAAACTGGCCACCTTTTTGGAACCAGCCGCGGAGTCTGACGCGACTAGCGAACCCGACCTTGAGCCAGAATCTGACCAAGAATCTAGCGAAGAGGAACCGCGACTAGATTTTAGCTTTTTAGCCGATAAACCTGATTTAAGCGATCTAGATTGGACAAATTTGGCCCCAGAATTGAAAGAGATTATTGAGCCTCTGGTGGCTTTTCCCGATCGTCCAGTAGATCTGCCAACTCTGCTCGCTAAATACGAGGATGTTCTGATTGGCTCGGCTTTGGAACTATCTGGCGGGGTCAAAAACGAGGCGGCCAGGCGCTTATCCATTAATCGCACGACTTTGATTGAAAAATTACGTAAGCTTGGACGACAAACTTAAGGTCCAGAACCCTAATAATCTGATTTTCCAGTTTTTATTAATCTTATAATTAACTTAATGTTTATTTTTATTTAAACTATTATATTAAAAAGCCGATAATATAACTGGACGTTTTTGGATAGGGGTAGTATTCTTTTTTTATGAGGGCCCGTGAAAAAACATACTGGGCTATAGCCTTTTTTGGACTAGCTCTGCTGGCCATGGGTTTCTTTGGGCCCGCGTTTAGCCAAGTTCTCCCGTCTAATCAATTAAAAGATATCGCCCTAGGAACCACCCCAGATTACGATCGCCTAGTTTTTACCTTCGAAAATCCTTTAAAAGACGTGATTTTACGCCGCGAAGACGTGGATACCTTATATATTGATTTTGGGGTCGCCCAGCCTGGTCAATTTATAAATGGCCCAAAAAATGGTCTCGTCCGCTCCATCACCACTAAATTAGATCAAAATCGTCTCATTGGCGAAGTTATCCTCAACGCCAACCGTTTTGAGGTGCGCCATTTTTTAAGTCGCGACCGCTACTCTTGCGTGGTGGACATAAAACCATTGTCCTCCATTGAGGCCCCAGCCGCCCCGACCACTCAAGAGTTAGAATTAGATAGAAGCTTTTTAGAGCCACCTAACATGGATGAGGTGGTTAAGGCTATCTCTTTATTTATTCAACCAAATAAAGATCGAAATTCTCCAGAAAATCTTCTGCGTCAGGCTTTTGATGACCTTTTATCTGATAAATACGATGATGGCATCAATAAATTAAATAGTTTTAAATCTAATTTTTCCAATCACCCCTACTTGGATCCGGCCATTTTTGTCCTGGGTGACGCGTATATGGCCAAAGGGCTAGCTGACAATTTTGTCAACGCCACCTCAGCTTGGCAAAACGCCATTGACACCTACCCGAATAGCATTTTCGCCCCTCGAGCCGCTTTTATGATCGCTGAGGCTAACCGCTTAAATGGCTTTCGTAACGAGGCGGAGGCTTTTTATAAGCTTTTCGCGGAAAAATATCCCGAAAGTCCCCTAGCTCCCTTAGCTATTTTAAGAGCCGCCGATTTAGAGCTAGCCATGGGTTTAAGCGACAAAGCTCGCGAAACTGTGGCCCCCTTAGCCAACAAAACCACAACTAATAAATTTCCCCTTTTGGCTAAGGGACGCCTGGCCATGGCTGACTATCAAGATACCTTATATAGTCAATCATGCGAAAAATTTATTGATTTATTAAAAGTCGATCCTAATCTATTTCAGTATTATCCAGAAATGCTTTACGCCTTGGGCGATAGTTATTCTTATTTAAATAGGCCAGATTTAACCGTATCCTTTTTGGAGCACGCCTTAAATATTATGCCCGAACACTCCAAATCCGACGTTATGTTAGCCAGGATCGGGAACGCCCTTCAAACTCAAGGCCACCAAAAAGAAGCTATTAGTTATTTTAACGTGGCTAAAAACCTTTATCCTGATAAAGATGGTGGCTTAGTCAGTCAAATCCGCTTGGCTGATATGGGCGCCATTCAAGCTTTCTTTTCCCCAGATCAAGTGTTTGACGCCTTGGAAAGAGGGTCTAATCAGGCGACTGTTAAGATGTACGATAAAATCATCTCCCAGGCCGCGGAATCGCCTTTACTCCAGCTAGCTTATTTAAAAATTGGCCAAGCCCAAGCCGCGGATGGAGAAAATGGGGAAGCCATTAAGTGGCTCAGAACCTTATTATCCAAATACCCTAAAGGCATTTTAATAAACGAGGCCAAGCCTATTCTAAGCCGGGCCGTGGTCAACGAAGCCCAAGAGTTATTTAGCTTAGGCCACTACGATGAAGTGGAAAAACTAAATTTTGATAATTATTCTTTTTTAGATGGCCCTGATAGATTAAGATTTTTAAGGTTATTAGCTCAATCTTACGAAAATATGGGTCGAGTGGAGGACGCTTTAAAGGTTTGGCAACAAATTGAAGATCTATCCCCAGAAAAACGCTTAGCCGATCAAAAAGAAATTATTGAGGCGGCCCTCAAAGCCGGGAAACCTTCGGAAGCCTTTAAACAGATTAAAGCTAGCTTCGAAGAATTTCCCGAAGAAGCCGACTATTGGAATAATAAAATTGACCTTATTGGCAAAGCCTTGGCTCGACCAGGCAACGAGGCGGCGGTAAATGACTTATTAGCCTTTTATAAGGATCCGTTGGTCGCTCCTTTGCTTCCGGTTAGCCAAAGAGCACTGTCTGACGCTATCGCTATTTTGGTTAATAATAAAAAATACGATGAATCTTCGGCTTTAATGGATCTATATAGAGATAAATTTCCGGAAGACGAGCTCTCTCCAGAATATCTTCTGACCCAAGCCAAAATAGATCGTCGCCAGGGTCGAAACCGCGAAGCCTGGGATAAGCTCTCCAATTTTCGGATGAGTTACCCAAATGACCCCCGCGTTCCAGACACTATTTTAGAAACCGCCAATGACGCTCGCAAGAAAGGCTTATACCCAGACGCCTATCGATATGAAGAGCTTTTTCGGCAGATCTATCCCAATAACATCAAATCCCGCAATTTATTATTAGCTAAGGCGGAAGAACAATGGCGTTTGGGCGATAACCAAGGGGCTATTGACACATTAAGTTTTTTCCAGGATGAATACCCTGATGACCCAGAAACTCCGGCCACTTTCCTAGACCAATACCAAAAATTGATGGATCTCAAAAGGCCAACCCAAGCTTTCGCGGCTCTGGATAAGATGCGTCAGCTTTACCCTGAGGATCCCTTAACCAGAAATTCTTATATTACCCAGTATCATGATGGCCTAAAAGTTGGCGAACCAGATTTGGCTTTCGCGGCTTTAAATGATTTTCAAAAGCTTTTCCCTAATGATAACCGGCAACCCGATCTCCTATTGGAACAAGCTAAAGATTACTTTACCCTAAACCGGATGGATGAGGGATTAGCGGCTTGGAACTCCTTTTTAGAAAAATATCCCGATGATCCAAGGGCTCCAGATCTTCTTCTTCTTCAAGCTCGCCTAGAACTTAGAGAGAACCGCCAAGATCCGGCTCTAGCCCATTACCACGAATTTATTAACACCTATCCTGATAGAGCTGACCGGCCAGACATAATTTTAGAGGTGGCGTCCGTGGAAAAAGGATTAGGTTTAAATCAAGAAGCTTTTAATGATCTAATCCGCTTCCGTCAAGACTACTCTGGACATCCAAATGAGCCACAAGTTATTTTGGATCAGGTTGAGCTGGCCAATAACCTTAACCAGATAGACCAAGCCGTGGCCCTATACGCGTTTTTTAGGGACACTTTTCCCCGTCACCCCCAAGTTACCCAAACTTACCTCGATGAGACTAGACAGCTTTTGGCCGCTGGACGACCTGGACAAGCCGTGAGCGTTTTGGAAGAAGGCATTATTAAAAATCCTAATTTTGATAATAATCGCCAAGTCCAAGACTTATTATTAGGCTTATATCTAGATGAAGGCCGGGCGGAAGATTGGGCTGGAGCTTTAGAAGAATTTTTAGGTCGTGAGACACCTAATCCTTCTAATCTAGCGGATCGTTATAATAAATACACGCAAATTGCCCAGGTTTACCAGGAGTTAGGTCGCCAAGCTGACTCTGAGCGTAATTATGACCTAGCCATAT
>JAISWW010000165.1 GCA_031270705.1 Deltaproteobacteria bacterium | reverse complement strand
AAAGATTATAATAAACAAGGTCAGAAAATCAAAAAGGCCTCTAACGAGGCCTTTTTGATTGAAAAGGAACTTAATCCCAAAGACCGACCTTTTTCAAGAGCGGAACCGGATCAACCAGGTGGTATTTCCACCAATCCTGGTGAGAGCTGGCTTTTTCGCCAAGATAAAGGGCCATTAACTGGTTAAGGTGGAAAATTGGGAGCGCGTTGGGCATATTGGAGGATTTTATCCTCATTTCCACGTTCATCTGGCACATGGCGCAGGTGGTCACTAGGCACTCGGCTCCGGCCTCAGCCGCCCCATTAATGATCTGGGTGATAAACTCTTCCGAGATTTCTGGATAAACCGCGGAGACAAAAGCGCTACAGCATTTGTGCGGCCACGGCCAGACCACCACCTCGGCGCCCAGATCCTTCATCAAGAGCTCCACAGAGTCCCTAGGTTGATCCACTGGACGCAGATCTTTGGGATACATGGCGCTACAGCCATAATAAACCGCGACTTTTAAGCCTTTGAGAGGCTTAGCGTTTTCAAAGTCAATGGACTTTTCTTTGGCGGTTTTCATGACCTGATAGTAAACGTCATAGATGTTTAGAATGGGGTTATCCAAGGGGAGGCGACCCAGGAGGTCTTCGTATTTTTTCCGGGTATCTGGCTCAGTCTCAAGATGATGCTTGGCCGTGGCCCAGTTGCGGAAACAGTTGGGGCAAGGGATGACCACGGGTTTGCCAACTGGAATCCGCGAGAAGTTCCGGGCTCCCATGGCCACGGGAATCTCGTGGTTCATGGCGTGGCCAGAAGAAGAGCCGCAACAGTTCCAGTCATTGATCTCTTCCAAATTGACCTTCAATTTGGAAAGAACGAGAGCCATGGGCTTATTGGATTCCTCCACGCCCGTTTTCATGGTGCAGCCTGGAAAATAAGAGGCGTCCATTAAATATTCAGCCATGGTTTCGCCTCCTATCTAGTCCGCCAAGGGCCAGTAACGAATTTGCGAATCTGAGAGCGACCAGCCCCAGAAACGCGAGATGGCAAAAGGTGAAGTTTGCGCATCAGGATCATTTTGACGCCTAAAACCGTGTCCTGCATCCAGGCTTTGGGGCCGCCACCGAGGGTGAAGAGCTTGTGTAAGCCCATCAACTCAACTTTGCTAGCCCGGCCATGGAGACGAACCGAGGTTAAGAAGGCCCGGTGGAACTGCATTAAGGGGTTATCGCCCACGGGCAGTTTTTCGGTTAGGCATTCCTCGCGGAGATAATCCATAACCCCAGCGATGTTAATGGCCATGGGGCAAACCGCGGCGCAGGTGTGACAACCAACGCAGCGCCAAATAGTTGTGGAGGTCAAAGCCTCTTTCTTCAAGCCCAAAACCGCGAGTCTCATGATGCCATGAGGACCGTAGTCCATATATGGATACATGGGACACCCACCCGAACAGCTCATGCAGGTCAGGCAGGAATTGAGATCCGTGCCCGCGACTTTGCCGACAGTTTTGGCAAAGCCCAGGTCGCTGGTACTCATGTTGATCGGTTCTTGGGAAGAGAATTTCTTCGCTTCCTTGTTCATATATGCTCCTGAGTCAGGGGGTATAAAAGGGCCTCGCTCCAGGACAAAACAACCCACAGCCGAGAAGCGATCATTTGAGAAAACAACCAACCGGATTACTCAGGCGTCGGAATGCTTCCCGCGTGACCTCTGAACTCAAACCCATGGCGTGTTTTGGCCAGGTCAATTTAATAAAGGCCCCATGTTTAAAATAGTATAACCTGGAAAGATTAAAGGCGCAAGTAATTTATTGACAGTGGGAGGGCGATGTTTGTTGATGAAAGTTGGTGTTTATATATCTTTTTAGTAAAATTTAAAACTTTGAAGTAAAAAGTTGTTAATTTAGGCCATCGAGCCAGGGGGATTGGTCAAAAAATATTTTGGCTGGCCCAAAAAAAGTCCAGCCAGCCGTCGCTAGGCCGTCAACTGTTCGCTTAGGCCTTTTTTGGGGCCTTGGGTTTTACGGTTTTGGGCGTTTTTGGGGCCCGGGGTTTAGGAGGATTAGGGGTCTCCGTCGTTCCGCGCTCCACAATTAAGTTGGCCTCGGCTAAGGAGGCCAAATAATTCTGGGCTCCCTCGTGGCCTTGAGCGGAAGCTTTTTGCCACCATTCCACGGCGGTGATGAGGTTTTGATCCACGCCCTGGCCTAAGGAGAAAAGGAGCCCTAAGGCGGCCTGAGCCTCGGCTTCGCCCAGAGCGGCGGCTTTTTTATAGTGCTCAATGGCTTTTTCGAGATCCAGGGGTTGGCCAAGGCCTTCCAGGCTCATCTGGGCCAAATTAAAAAGAGCCACGGGATCGTCCTGGAGAGCGGCTTTTTGAAACCAAAAAGCCGCTTGGTCATAGTCGGGCGAGCCAAGGGCCCCCTCTTTATAAAGAAGGGCTAAGCGGCGCTGGGCTAGGGTGAGGCCCAATTCGGCGCCTTGGCTATAGCACTGGGCGGCTTTTTCGGGATCCGGGTCAACGCCTTGGCCAAATTGATAACAAGCCCCCAAAAGGGTCAGGGCCGCGGCTTGGCCATCATCGGCGGCTAAGGTCAGCCATTGGAAAACTTTATCAGGATCCTTTTCCGTCACTAGGCCTTCAAGTAAACCCTCGGCTAAAAGGCGAGCGGCCTTGACATTGCGCTCGTCGGCTTCTTGTTTGAGAAATTGGATGGTTTTTTTGGCGAAGGTTTTGCCGTCCATGAGGCTCTCCAAAGATTTGGGCCAATAAAGCTCCCGGCTTTTTTAAAAGGTCAGCTCCAGGCCCACGGGGCAATGATCCGAGGCGGTAATTTGCGGCTCTAGCCAAGCTCGAGTCACGTTGTCTTTTAATTCTTCCGAGACGAAAAAATAGTCAATCCGCCAACCTAGATTGCGCTTACGATCAAAGGATCGATAAGACCACCAAGAATATTGGCCAGGAATATCGCCATTTTTCAAGCGAAAAACATCCACATAGCCAGCGGCGATATAGCGATCCAAAAAGGCCCTTTCCACGGGCAAAAAACCTGAGTTATTCTCATTGGCTTCGGGCTCGGCCAGATCGATGGGGCGATGGGCGGTGTTAAAGTCGCCGCAAGCCACAATGGGTTTGGTTTTCCGTAGTTCTTGGCAATAATCAAAAAAGGCCTCGTAAAAACCCAGTTTATAGTTGAGCCGCGTCTCGTCTTTTTGGCCATTGGGAAAATAGACGGTGAGAAAATGAAATTTTTCCAGCTCCAAGTGGATGAGGCGACCTTCCTGAGCCCACTTGGGATCGGGCAATTCCAGCCGCGTCGCTAAGGGCTGAAGACGACTGTAAACCCCCACCCCAGAGTAGCCTTTTCTGGTCAAGTGGTTGACCAAAGAGACATGGTAGCCTTTTGGCGAGGCTAACTCGGGCGGCAATTGGTCAGGGAGGCTCCGAACTTCTTGTAAGCCTAGTAGGTCGATGTCGGGCCGGAAGAAAAAATCCAGGAATCCGGGTTTTTTGGCCGCGGCTCTTAAGCCATTGACATTCCAACTATATAAAATCATGGCGGCCACTCCTTCTAAGGTTGGGCGGCGAGTTAGAGGCTTTGGTTTTTTTAGTCCAGCTCAAGATCGATTTCGTAAAAATCGTTTTCGTAACGCAAAGGTGGCGGCCCATATCGCAAAAATTGGGCTAAATTGCTGCGCCTTAGGTTTTCGTTGGCGTCCGAGCAGGCCTTGGCCAAAGCCTCGCGGGAGCCCACCAAAACAACTAGGCGCCGGCCTCTAGTCACCGCCGTGTATAAAAGCTTGCGACGCAACATTCGCCAATGGCCAGAGAAAAGAGGCATAACCACCACCGGAAACTCCGAGCCTTGGGATTTGTGCACGGTTAAGGCCCAGGCTGGCCAAATCTCGTCTAACTCAAATAGTTGATAGAGGCTTTTAACATGATCAAACTCCACCGTCAGCTCTTGGTTTTCCGGATCCACGCTCGTCACCAGCCCGAGGTCGCCATTAAAGACATCTCTTTGGTAATTGTTGCGGAGCTGAATGACCCGGTCGCCCACCCGGTATGATTGCCCAAACCGGCTGAGAGTTGGGCCTAAGGTGGGGTTTAAGGCTTGGCCTAAAAGAATGTTTAAGGTATTGGTTCCGAGATCGCCTTGTCTGACCGGGGTCAAAACTTGAATGTCCGCTTTTGGGTCAATTTTTAGCTTTAAAGGCGCGCGCTCGGTGACGAGGCGCAAGATTTTGTTTATGATTTTATCCACGTCATCTTCTGGCACAAAATAAAAATCAGCCTCTGGGCCTTGGGGCAATTTTTCTGGGGTTTGGCCCTGATTTATCAGGTGGGCGGCTTGGGTAATAAGACTGGCCTTCGCTTGACGGTAGATGGTCTTTAAATAACAAACCGGAAAAACCCCGGAATCCAAAATGTCCCCTAAAACTCGGCCTGGGCCGACGGGGGGCAATTGGTCGCGGTCGCCCACCAAGATCAAAACGCAAGAACTCGGCAAGGCTCCCAAAAGTTGGTTGGCGATGAGGATATCTAGCATAGAGGACTCATCAATTAACAACATATCCAAATCCAGATGGTTATTGGGCCCTCGAGCGAAGCCGCCGGCTTGGCTCGAGTACTCTAACAACTTATGGATGGTGGTGGCCACAAAACCGGTGGCTTGGCTTAAACGCTTAGCCGCCCGGCCGGTGGGAGCGCAGAGAGCTATTCTAGGCGTCACGGCTTGCCAGATTTTAGTTATGGCCTTAGTGATGGTCGTTTTGCCAGTCCCTGGGCCACCAGTGATGACCACGGCTTTTTCCATGATGGCGGCCAGAACCGCTTGGCGTTGATCCGGGCTTAGGGTGAGCTCTAAAGTTTTTTCCGCCCACTCCAAGGCCTTTTGCGGTCTAGGCACCGTGACCGAAGGGGGCGCGGATTTGATGGCCAAAAGTTCCTTGGCCACCCAGGATTCGGCCCGAAAGAGTTTGGGCGGATAAATATCTTGGAGGCCGGGCTCAACTCCTTTTAAAGGTTTCACGCGAGCGGCCAAGGCCAAGCGTCCTATGGCCACCATTAGGTTCTGGCCAGTAGCCGCGGGAATTAAAGCCCGAGCGTCTTTAATGAGCTCATTGGTGGGCGTAAAGACATGGCCTTGCCGAACGTTATCCCCTAAAGCGCACAATAGGGCCGCTTCCAAACGCTCTGGGCTATCTTCGGCCCAACCTAAGGCGAGAGCCACTCGATCCGCGGATTTAAAGCCCACGCCCTCAATATCGTAAGCTAGGCGATAAGGGTTTTCCTTGATCAACTCCTCCGCCGTGGGGCCGAGGCGGCGGAGAACCCTTTGAGCTATGGCTGGGCCTAAGCCAAAAGTGGTCAGAAATTTTAAGAGTCTTCGGAGACCGAAAGACGAGCGCCAGGCCTCAATGATTTTTTCCCGCTTAACGGCCCCTAAACCCGGCACTTGAGTTAAGCGCTCGGGCTCATTGTCCAGGACGTCCAGGATTTTATCCTCAAAAAGGTCGACCATCCGCCCAGCCAAAACTGGGCCCACGCCCGGGATAAGGCCAGAGCCTAAATAACGCTTTAAAGCGGGCGCCGTGTCGGGCGGTTTATTCTCAAACGTCTCCACCTCAAAACGCTTCCCAAATTTGGGGTGTTTCGAGTAATGGCCTGTCAGCTCCAGGCGCTCGCCCACTATGGGTTGCCCTAAATGACCCACCGCGACCACTCGCTCAAATTGACCTTTGATCTTGAGCTGGATGACGGCGAAGCCGTTTTCCGGATTGTAAAAGGAAATTTTCTCGATTTGACCGAATAGCTTTTCCGGGGCTATGGGGCCGGCTGGGCTCTCGGACACGGTTAAGAGGATCTAGCGGCCAATTCCAAAGCCAACTGAGCCCCAGCGGTGGGCAGAGTTTGGCCGAGGATGGCCGGAAAAAGTTTCCAGCGTCCCTCCGGGAGCTGGACGATCCGGATATAAAAGCGTTGAACAAATTTTTCTTCCACCACTTTAGTTAGCAAAAGAGCTTCTTGACGCTTGGCGTCAAAGAAAAAATCCTCAAAAACCACGGTTAAAGGGCCAGTCTGTCCTTCGGGGCGATAGTTTAGGGGATCTAAGCTAGCCAGAAAAGTTGGTCGCATAGTTATCAAGCCTTCGGTCAAGGTCTGGGGTTGGCCCTTGGGGCCGCCCAGCAAATGGAAATAAGTGTCTTGCCCTTGATCGCGCCATTTGCGGCCATATTTGGTGTCAAACTGGGCGGGAATTTCGGTGGCGCGCAAAGACAGATGGGAGTTTTTGGCTTGCTCCATAACCCAATCAGCCAAGATCCGGTTGTCGGTGACCAACTCAAAAAGGCCAGAGCTTTTTAGGCGATCCGCGGCTAGATTCAAAAAGTCCCGGTCAAAAAGTCGTTTGCCCTCATGATTTTCTCTCGGCCAAGGCACGGGAAAGAAAGCTCTAATGGCCTTAAGGCTTTGGGGCGCGAACAAGAGTTTTAAAGCTGGACGGGCCGGGAGCATAACTAGTCGGACATTGGTTCGCGGCGGTTGAGCTAGGCGTCTTAAAGCTCTTTTTATGGAGGCCCAGACGATCTCTAGACCGACAAAATCTGTCTCTGGCCCGGCCATTGAGGCCTTATTTAAAGCTTCCCCGTTGCCAAAACCGATCTCCAGCTCCATGGGGGCTAGGCGGCCAAAAAGCGCGGGCCAGTTGGGCTCTTCGCTTAAGGTTTGACGATCCAATAAGGGCCCCAAAGAGCGATAATAGTTTTTTGGGCTTAAATTCGGCATGGGGGCGAATCGTTGTGGACTCCAATCAAGATAAAACGCTAAAACCTTAAGAGCCTTTATGGGCAAAGACCCATGAGGCCTTGGTCTTAAAGCGGCGTTTTTTTCAGATTTTAATTTTTTAAATAAAGACCGCTTATTTAATTGGCGGCAACGGGCAAAAAACGCGTTTTTATGAGCACTATAAAGCAAATATATGGTTATGTCAAGTCGATTTAAAGGTAGCTCGCTTTAGTCATAAAATGGCCTTTAGAAGCTCAGCCAAACCTGAATCTGGTGGCTAAGCAAATTGGCTAGCGTTGGGGAAGCCTCGCCTAAGCTGGCAATGATGAGCTCCGCCTCCTGGGCGTAGCGATGACATTTTTCCGCCGTCCAATGGCTCGGCTTATTGGTCATGTTGGCCAGGCGATCGGCCAGCTTGACCAGCCAAACTTCGCGAGGCGATAAGCGTATCCGCCATAAAGAGTCGGTCATGGCCTCTAGGCCTTTCAGTTCTGGGTTTTTGGACAAAGCCAAAACGCCGTTCGCCACGGTTTCCCCAAACATCTGGGCTAACTCCGAAGCCGGGGTGGGCGTATCCTCAATGACGTCGTGGAGGATGGCGCAAAGAATGGCTAAGTCCTGGTCAGCCCAAGGGCTATCGCTTAAGCCAATTTGGAGGGCCAGGGTCACGGCCCCAATATGCGTCAAATAGGGTAAATCCGTGCCTGGGTAGAGAGCCCCATTGTGTTTGGTGGCGGCCAAACGCCAAGCTTGGTCGCGGATTTTTTGGGAGACGGCTGAGTCCTGGAAGTTAACGGTCATATTTTCCTCAAATGGGGATAAGGCTAAAAAGCCATAAAAAACCAATGAGCCAGTAGCTCTCCATTGTAACCAAAAAGAGAAAGGGCGACTCGAAAAAAAATAGGCCCAGCGAGATAAATCTGGCCAGACAAACCTGGCCAATAGTTGGCGGAAGAATATACAGGCGTTTTTGATAAATAAATTAGAGCGCGCTTTGTTAATTTGTATTATTTATAAAAAATATAGCGCTATTATAAATTTTTAACTATTATTATATGATATCTTCAGCCGGCGATAAACCAGGGGGCTTTGGAGAGGGGAGCTATACTTATAGTTACGAAGGGAGACCTCGAGATCAACTGGAGGTTAAGGGGAGGCCAAAAATTTATCTTGACAAAGACCAAGGCCTTTGCTAGGCTATCTAAAATTTCCATGAAGGCAAATTTTTTCATCTGAAGATGAGCTAGAATTCTGTCAAATACGCTCTAATAGATTATTTTTCTTAAGAGCTTTTTATATTGCTCAGCCACGAAGGCCGTTTAGCGTTAGCTATTTTTAGCTCGCGAAGCGGCTTTTTTTTGTATGGCCCCTAGCGAATTTAGGGTGGAGTCCTTCATGAAAAATCATAAATTAGCCCTGGCTCTCGTTGTCTTGGCTCTCTGTCTACTTCCAGCCCTGGCTCAGGCCCATTTCGGCATGCTCATTCCCTCGGCGCCCACGGTCATGGAAACTAAAGACGCGGACATCACTTTAGTGGCCAAGTTTTGGCATCCCTTTGAAAACCAGGGCATGAACCTGGAAAAACCCCAGAGTCTCAAACTATACGTTGATGGGGAAACGAAGGATCTTCTGCCGAGCTTAAAGACCATTAAAGAAGGAGCTTTTTCGGCTTGGAGCCTCAACTACAAGATCACTAAACCCGGCCTAAATGTCTTTGTTTTGGAACCAAAACCCTATTTTGAGCCCCAAGAAGACAAATTTATTATCCATTATACCAAAGTTTACGTGGACGCTTTTGGGGATAATGAGGGTTGGACAGAGCCGATCAAGGATCTTAAGACCGAGATAGTTCCTTTGGTCAATCCTAACGCCCTTTACGCGGGCAATACTTTTGTGGGCCGGGTTCTTCTAGATGGCCAGCCCGTCAAAGGCGGGGAAGTGGAGATTGAGTGGTACCCAGGCCCAGGGCTACAAGGCCAAGCTCCCTATGAGAGCGTGGTCACTCAAGTCGTCTTAACCGATGATCAAGGCCTTTTCTACTATACCGCCCCCGCCGTGGGTTGGTGGGGTTTCGCCGCCTTAAACGAGGCTGAGTATAAGCTCCCGTTTGAGGGCAAAGATCGCGAAGTGGAGTTGGGCGGCGTTTTGTGGCTCTATTTCCATGAATTTAAGCCCGCGGTGGCTAGCCCAGCTAAGTAAGTTTTATGACTAACCGAAGCGTAAATACGGTTCCCGCCGCTTGGCTTAAGAATTGTTGGCTCAAAACGCTTTGTTGGGCCTTAGCGGTCAGTTTTTTAGCCGGCCTTCTGGCTAGCGATCAAGTTATGGCCCACGCGGTTTATATCTTCGCTTGGCCTGATGGCGAGCGAATCTGCTCTGACAGTTACTTTTCGCGCTCCAATAAGGTTCAGGGCGGCCTAGTCAGGATCAAAGACTCCGCTGGCCAGATCTTAGCCGAAGGCTTAAGCGACGATAATGGCGGGGTTTGTTTTCCGAGGCCGCGAGTCGAGGGCGATTTATTTTTTGAGGTTGAGGCTGGGGAAGGGCACAGGGCCGAATTTACCCTAAGAGCCGCGGATCTTTCGCCTCTACCTGAGACCTCAGCCGCCAGCCCGGCTTCTAGCCCAGAAACCCCAGCGTCAACTAGCGCCCCGAGTGGCTCGGTCAGTTCGACTGGCTCGCTTAGTTCGAGTGGCTCAATAGATTCTGGAGCCCTGGCGAGCGAAGCGACTTTGGAAAGCTTAAGAGTTTTAGTGCGCGAAGAGTTAAAAACTCAGTTAAGCCCCATCAATCGGGCTTTGGCCGAAAGCCGCAAAACCGCGGAGCCGGGTTACCGGGAAATAATTGGGGGCCTAGGCTGGCTGGTGGGCGTTTTTGGCCTAACGACTTGGCTCATGGGGCGACGTAAAGCTCAAAAGTAGTCAGTTTTTTTTAAGGTGTCAACATGCATATATCCGAAGGCGTTTTATCCTTGCCTGTTTTAATGACGGGCGGTCTTTTGGCCTTAGGCGGTTTAAACCTAGGCTTAAGGGCCATCAAAGAAGAGGACACGCCCAAAGCCGCCATTTTGTCGGCGGTCTTTTTCACGGCTTCCCTGATTCACGTTAATATTGGGCCCAGCTCGACTCACCTGGTCTTAAGCGGCTTAATAGGCCTCATTATGGGCTGGGCCGCCTTTCCAGTCATTTTTTTGGCCTTGGCTCTTCAGGGATTATTGTTCGGTTTTGGCGGATTGACTACCTTAGGCGTTAACACGTTTAATATGGCCGCTCCCGCGGTTCTTATCTCTTGGCTTTTTAAGAGCTCGGTTAATAGCCACAATCATTATTGGTCATCTTTCGCGGGTTTTATGACGGGTAGCCTACCTATCCTCATATCGGCCTTTTTAGTGGCTTTGTCTTTGGCCTTGACTGGCGACAACCTAATGACCGTGGCCTGGGCCGTTTTTTTGTCGAATTTGCCGATTGTGGTCATTGAGGGCTTGGTGTGCATGTTTTGCGTGCAGTTTTTGCGGAAAGTCCGTCCGGCTATCTTGCGCCAGACCGCGTAAACTTCAAAACCAAGTTAAGTTATATTACCGCGCTGGCCAACATAGTCGGCGCGTTTTTAATTGCTCGATAATTTTTTTCTTCGCGCGCTCGAGGCGTGAGGCGGCGGCGCGCGTTAACTTATGGTCAATTTTTCCTGAACGCCTTCCCCGGCTTAGGGATCAATCCAACAAATTATTTGTAAGTATTTTAGACTGTAAGGAGATTGTTTTATATGTATAAATAATTTTTTTGATTATTAATAAATATAGTGAATTTTTCCTACACCCTCGGAAAAGGGGTTACAAGAGCCCCCGATTTATTTTGATTACATGATACCAAGTATTATACTTAAATCAGGATTCGAGTTAAGAGAGGGAAATGGATTCTTAAACTCGCGGATTTTCTCGCTGGAGGAGAAAAACGCGACTGGATGATTCCAGGCTACGCGAAGCGGTCAGGGAAATGGAGAAGGTCTTGTTGACGCTGATTTGGGCGGCAATATTTTAAAAAAGCGAATCGCCTTGCCCGGGCAAGGCAAAAGTGGAAGCGTCCGCGCCTTGATAGCCATAAACAGAGGAAGCCATACTGACGGTTATAGCCAGTAGACAGCTTCAAGAGACGCCCCATGACTGAATATAGTAGAATGATGGAAGAAATGTATGGAGCGGCCTCTGAATTGCGTAAAGGCGGCTTTATCGACATACGGCGCGTGAAGGAGAACGAGGCGCTGTATTGGGCGAATCAGGTTCCTAAATTCACCGGAGAAAGCGTAAAGGCTTTGCGTAAACGTTTGAATGTTAGTCAAACCGTTCTGGCCATTATTATCAACACGAGCGCGGCGACGGCGCGTTCCTGGGAAGCTGGAACTAAAAAACCCGGCGGGCCGACCTGTAAACTGTTGGATATTCTGGATCGCAAAGGCCTTGACGCCCTTTTATAACAGGCGGTGTTTCAGAGCGGACATCACCGACCTCAAGCATTTGTCTTTCGCGATGATTGATCCTTTGGCGCCGTTACGGAGGACAACATCAACCCATGGCGCGCTATCGTCCTCCGCAATCTTCTTCACAGAACTCGGCTTAAAAGTCGTATCCTCTAGCTTCGGCCTCCTGCCCCTACCACTATATTCTGGAACGGTCATTTCCGGACGAGTACGGAAAACCAGGGTTAGCTTTGCTTTTTAAGGAGTTCCTCTACTGTTTGGTCGAGTAAGGGCAGATTGGGTTTGCCCAAAGGGGTGAAGGGAATTTCTGGAACCGTTAAAAACATCTTGGGGACAGAGAGGTCAGTTAAGCCTTGAGCTTTAATGGCCTGGCGCAAAAGACTCAGATCTGGCGCGGGATCGGTCGTGATTAATATAAGTCGCTCGCCTTTTAACTCATCGTGGCGCGACAAGACGACAGATTTTGTCTCCGGCCAAACTTTAGAGGCGATTTCCTCAATCAAAGCCAAAGAGACCATTTCGCCGCTGATTTTGGCGAATCTTTTACAGCGGCCTTTGATCCAGACAAAGCCCTCGGGATCGATTTCCACTAAATCGCCCGTGTCATGCCAACCATCTTTGAGGGGCTCAATATAGCCAGGTTTTTCGGGCCGCATATAGCCCATCATGATATTTGGCCCTTTTATCAATAAACGACAAGCGGTTAAACCTGGGACAGGCTCAAGCTTATATTCAAGGCCTGGCAAAAGATGGCCCACCGAGCCATCTCGAACGCGCATTGGGGTATTGATGGCGATAACTGGGGAGCCTTCGGTGACGCCATAACCCTCGTAAAGGCGCAAGTTTAAATGATAAAAGTAGCGCTCTAAGGTGCGGGTTTGGACTTTTTCGGCCCCCAATAAAGCGAAGCGAACCCGCCGAAAATCATAGGGATGAGCGTTTCTGGCCCAGATGTCGGCGAAGGAGTCGCTCCCAATAATGATGGTTGCTCTAGTGTCGTAAATTAGCTCTGGAATAACTTTAATATGCAAAGGATTTACGTAAACAAAAACGCGCAGGCCAGCTAGGATAGGCAAAATTAGCCCAACGTTGAGGCCAAACGCGTGAAAGCCAGGCATGGCGTTAAACATAATGTCATCGATATTGACTTCCACGATACTTATGGCTTGAAGGATGTTGGCCATAAGGTTTTGGTGGCTTAAGGCCACGCCTTTGGGTTGCCCCTCAGTGCCCGAGGTAAAGACCAAAACCGCCGGGGTTTGAGCCTTGGCTGGGCTCCCCAGCCAAAATAAGCCTTTAATTTTGTCTTTAAAAGTGAGTTGAAGATCCTCAAGCTTTATAACATTTATATTGAGATCTTCTAAGCCCCAGTTTTGACCCGCGACTTTTAAAAAATTGGCCGAAGTGATGATGGTTTTTATTTCCGCGGTCTTTTGGGCGGATTTTAAATGGCCACTTCCTTGGCTATAGTTTAGAACCACCGGAATTCGC
Organism: Deltaproteobacteria bacterium; assembly: GCA_031270705.1. Classification (GTDB taxonomy): domain Bacteria; phylum Desulfobacterota; class Desulfarculia; order Adiutricales; family Adiutricaceae; genus JAIROO01. The sequence continues at coordinate 8,039 of JAISWW010000165.1, read as the reverse complement.
CCGCCCGCCCATAAGCCGAAGAGAACGACGGCCAAAGCGTTCGTGTTGGGCAAGAGGACGCCCACTTTTTCCCCAGGCTGGGTTTTCGCGGCCAAGAATCGGCCCAAGACGCGGCTTCGGCGAATGAGACCAGCGTAACTGAGAGGCTTGCGATTGAAGTCCTCAATGATGAGCCGGCTAGAGCCAAATTTTTTCGCGGCCTCTAACAAGGCGAGCCACAGATTTTGAGGGCTGTCTGGGGCGTTAAAACGGGCTTGAAAGCGCGCTTGGGCGAGGATTTCGTAAATTTCCTCGGTTAGGCGGCGCCGATAATTTTGGCGACTTTCCTTGGGTTTAGCTACTGGATCTAGTTTTCGCGGCGGAAAAACGGTCATGGAAATGGGGACTCGGCGCGGCTTATTAAGCGTTAGGTTTCGAAAACGGCCAAACCGGGTATATTCCAAACCCTCAAAGATAATGGGAACCACCGCGGCCTCGGATTTAACGGCGATTAGGCCTGGGCCATCATGAATTTTCATGATAGAGCCAGTAGTCGTGATCCGGCCTTCGGGAAAAATGACTAAGGTTCGCTCGGATTGGACGGCTTTAATGAGTTCGCGCAAAGACATGGGCGCGGCTGGATTAATGGGAATGGTCGAGAAAAAGCGCGTAATTATTTTGATCCACCAAACCTTGGCCCAGTTGGCGTCTATGGCGAAGGTCAAGGGCCTCGGAACAAAGGCGGTCAATAAAGCCACGTCTAAAAAGGAAATGTGATTGGGAATGAGGATGACGCGCTCATCATTGTCCAAATAATCAACGCCTATAATCTTAGGGCGATAAATGATTTGGATGAAAGCCCCGATTAGACTCACCAGAGGCGCCTGGGGCAAGATTTTAAAGCTTAAGATAGCCACCACCAAAGCCGATAAAGCCACGATCATAAAAATTTGCGGCAATGAGGCCCCAAGTTTGACCAAGGCCATGACCAAGACGCTACCCAGAACAATGAAAAGGGAATTAACGATATTATTGGCGGCGATGACTCTGGCTCTTTCCTCGGCCCCGGCTCGATGTTGGATTAGGGCGTTTAGAGGCACCACAAAAAGACCCCCCGCCACGCTGACCAAAAAGCAAAAAATAGCTAGCCTAATATAAGGCCAGGCGCTAAAAAAGACGCCCAAGGTCACGGAATTGTTTTCGACAAAAGGGAGACGAGCCGCGGAGGAGGCTAAACCGGCCATAAAAATAGTTAGCCCCACCGCCGACAAGGGAACTAGGTTGGCTGAGAGCCGCCCTTGGTTTAAGCTTTGAGCCAAGATCGAGCCCAAAGCCACGCCTATGGAAAACATCGTCACCAAAAAGGCGTTAACCGCGGGGGTAGCGCCCATGGTCGAGCTGGCTAGAACCGGCAACTGGGTCAGGACGACGCTACCCATGGCCCAAAACCAACTGATGGCTAAAATTGGCCCCCAAATGCCAAAGCGCGAACGAACGGATTTAATGATCGCGTAGGTGGAGCGCCATAATTTTGGATCAATTTTCAGGTTTTTGTCGCCCTTTAAGGAGGGAGGTTGATTTAAGGCGAATATGAGGCCAAAAGCTGAGGCCCCAACCAAGGTCAAGGGCAAAATTAAGCTTAGAATTCGCCCAGTTCCGGCTGGGGAACCGGCTAGGCCCGCCAAATACGAGCCGCCAATGGCCCCTAAGGTGATGGCCAAAAAAGAGGCTCCGCTCACCAGGCCATTGCCGGCCAAAAGCTCTTTTTCATTGAGGATTTCTGGGAGAAGGCCATACTTTAAAGGGCCAAAAAAAGCCGACTGAGAGCCCATGCAAAAGAGGGCGATCATTAAGGGGATAATTTGACCGTGGTAAAAAAAGTAGGCGGCCACCAGCATGATGGCCAATTCAGCGGCTTTGGCTATCTTAATTAGGGTAGATTTAGCGTAGCGATCGGCCAATTGGCCAGCCAAAGAGGAGAACAAAAAAAACGGCAATATCAAAAGGCTCATGGCTAAGCTGCCCAGAAGACTTTTGGCTTCGTTATCCAACATGTCCCCACCAAAGCTTAAGGAGCCAAAAGCGAGCCCCGCGATCATGGCTTGGCGGAAACAATTGTCATTGAAGGCCCCTAAGGACATGGCTCCAAAAAGAGGCCAAAAAGCCGGTTTAGCTAGGATACGCCGGAAAATCCGCATGAAAATAGCTCCTCGTCGGTTGGCTCCAAAGCTAATAATTGGAGCGAAAAGGCTTATTATACTCCAAAAAGGCTTTGTCTTGGCCTGGGCTTTTCGAGCTTTAGGCGAAAGTTTGGAGCCGATTTTTCAGGTTCAGGGACAAAGTTTTCTATAAAGATAATTTAAAAAAGGAAAATTTATTAAAAAGGATCGAAGTTAGGATCTATGACAACCGTGGCTTTTTTGGCCTTTTTGTGGCTATAGAATTTATAGATTAGTTGAAACCCTTCTTTATCTATACTTTTTAAGGAGTCTAGCAATTGGTTTATCTGTTTTTCCACAATGTCGGGTGGAACTTGGCGATCGGGCCGAGCTTCATTCATGGCTAAACAACTTTTTAAGGAAGGGTTAAAAACAATGGCGATGGCCGGTTTATTATAGGTCTCGGCTAAGTCTAAAAGACGTTTTCTGGCCCGGTAATTGACGGAGGTCGCGTCAATGACGGTCAGGCGTCCATGTTTGAGCCTTTTTTTAGCCAAATGGTAGAGGCAACTAAAGGCGTCGGCGGAAACGGACTGGTCAGACTCGCTGTCGGCGATTAAAGCCCTAAAGTGGTCAGAGCTTAAGATTTGCGTGGGCTTAAAATGGCGCCGGGCGAAGGTGGATTTGCCACTGCCAGAAGCTCCAACAAGGCAAACCAAAGCCTGGCTGGGGATAATTACGCTTCCCTCTGGGGGCGTTAAGGGGGTTAAGGTCAAGGCGGTTCCTTAAGCGATAATTTTTGACGCGCTTGTCCTCGATATTAATTTTAAAGGACGTATTTTAGTAAAAAACATAGAATAAAACGCTAAAAACAAATATTTTATTAGATATAAATGTCAAAATTTATAAATTGAAATTTGTTAGTGAGCTGAGATAACTCAAGAAGAGTCAAGGCGTCTAATCCCTTGGTTTAAAAGGTATTGGCTCTACGATATTAATGATATTCAGCGCGCGCTCAATGGCGTACTTGACGGTGTATTCAGTTCCGCCTTTTTTCCCATCATAATAACATATCAGCCGGCTGGAATGATCGACCATGTAACGGTCGCGAGCCAGATAATGTTTCGCGTGATAAACTGAGCCCAGAGTGATCACCTCAGCGGCCTTGGTCAAAAACATTTGGCGAATTTCTCGCCACGGGCTGGGAAACCCGCGCCCATGCCCTTCAAACGGGAAGACCGCTATCAGTTTGACGCCAGACATGTCAGGCCGCTTGGCCATCAGCTCCAGAATCTCGTTTCCGGCGATGAGATCAAACCCTTGGGCCATGCCGCACAGAAAGTTGGCGTAACCTTCATTCCTGGCCTGAATTATCGCTTGCCTGGTTCGCTCGCGGAGTTCCAAATAGGCCGGTTCTTTTTCGCTAAGACTGTAAGAGAACTTTTCTGGCCGATAGCCGCTAAAACAGACTGTCTTTTCTTTGTCCATTTTGACTCCTTGTCTTTAAAATAGATTATTTACACTAAATACGATGTAAAATCAATAATTTTTATTGAACGGGGCGGAGAAATTTTTTTGTTAACTATTTTTTGGCGTCGCCTTGTAACTCAAGATCTTTAGGTAGCTAGGGCGGCCAACAATCAATCCTCGGACATTAGTCCAGCTTTGGAAAACAATCAATCTTCGGTTACTGATTTTTTATCCAGAGTCTAAAACGGACTCGGCGAAAATAAATTTTTTAAACCATAAGCGGGGACTGGTTTTGACGCCAGGGTAGCACTAGGGTAGCACGAACAGGCAAGGAGTTATCGCCTTGTGGCGATAACTCCTTGATTTTACTGGAGCCGGCGATGGAATTTGAACCCGAGGCCTGCTGATTACGAATCTCTATAGATATCAAATATTTACAAGAGGTTAAGGGCGCAAGCCCTTTATTTGCAATAGTTTGAGTATTTATGACGATTCGTGATTACAGCCAGTTTTCCAAGTCCGTTGGAGCAAAAATGGAGCAAAATTTCAGAGCATCTGATCCGGTGCAAGTAGCTCTGGCGACAGTTGGACATCCATGCGCAAACATGGCTTGCCAGCCGCCTCACAGGGAAATGGCTCTCAGCCCTTTGTGCTTGATGACGGCCAGAAGGCGCAAAGCCGGGCCGCCCGGTTTCTTGACTCCGCGCTCCCAATCGGAGACCAAGTTCTTCGAGACATTCAGGTAGCGGGCGAAAGCCGGTTGGGACAGGCGCTCATGCTCCCTGATCCCTTTAATTTCTTCCGGGCTAAGGGGGGGCGTGGGAATCAGGCAGTCCTCGTCAAACTCACGCATGGTGATTTTATCAATGGAGCCATGGGCATACAGAGATTCCGCTATGTCATGAATGGTGGCGCAAAGGTCGCTTCTATACATTTTGGCCATGCTCAATCCCCCTCTATTTCCACAAATTTGCCGGAATCCAATTCCATGCGTAAAGCCTCTTCACTTAATCGGAAGAGGTATTTGGCCGCTCGCTTGGCGGCGCGCAATTCAGTGGCGGAAATGTTCTAGCGTTCCGACTTGGGAAACCCATAAATGAAGAAAGTCCGAGCCGCTTTTTTGAAGCAAATTATTAGCCAGTAGCCGCCTGACTTTCCGCCGCCAGGCCTGGCCAGGCGTTGCTTGATGACCCCGCCGCCCAGGTCGGCGTCGATGCGCCCCTCTTCAATATCTTTGGCCACGCTTTTCAGCGACTTGTCGCTGATCTTTTCCTTCTCCGCGAAGTCACCGAACTTGCCGCTTTTGAAAACCCGCATTGAACCCTTTCGTATGGCAAAGGCCATACTTAGCTACAAAATAAATATATATCACACTTGGCGTGATGTCAAGCTGTTTCCGCTCGCTAATCTTTCCGCCGCCGATCCGTCTTCAAGGCCGCAAGCCAAGCCTCGGCCAGGGCCAGTTGCCGGATATCTGCCAGCGGCTCGAAGTATACCCGATTGTAAATAATTTTTATTGAACGGGGCGGAGAAATTTTTTTGTCAACTATTTTTTGGCGTCGCTTTGTAACTCAAGATCTTTAGGTAGCTAGGGCGGCCAACAATCAATCTTCGGACATTAGTCCAGCTTTGGAAAACAATCAATCTTCGGTTACTGATTTTTTATCCAGAGCCTAAAACGGACTCGGCGAAAATAAATTTTTTAAACCATAAATCGTCATTAATTACTTACTTAAAGATAATTTTTAGTAAATTAGTCTTAATTTTGGGTAGCGATGAGAATATCCAAGCGGATCCGCAAAGTCATTCCGGCGACTTCAGTAGGGCCCTCGAAGTTTATCGTCAAAAGCCCTCGCCAAATATCCGCGCTTTAAGAGATCGCCCTAGCCGGAGATTCGTCAGCCAATTGAGAGAATTAGGCAATAATTAGATAGAAATGTGTCTATCAAGATAGTTGGAGCTCTGATATTATTTATTTGCCCATTGATATTAACCCAATATATCTAAACATCCTAAAGAGAGAGCCTGTAATGAAGAAAATCAGCTTGGCGCTTTTAACTTTGGCCATTTTTATCGCCATTAGCTTAACCAGCGAATCTCGGGAGACTATGCGACAAATCATTTTTAAAAGTGGCGACCAGGCTTCGGTCAACGGGTCGCCCGATTATTTCACCGGGCGGGTTAAAGTCGATCCTCTGTTTCCAGCCAACGAGGTCAGCCCGATCAGCGGAGCCTATGTCACTTTTGAGCCTGGCGCGCGTTCTCATTGGCATACCCATCCCGCGGGCCAGCGCCTAGTGGTTATCTCCGGGATTGGCCGAACCGGAACGGTCGACGGGGGGACGCGAGAGATTAAGCCCGGGGATGTTGTCTGGTGTCCGCCGAATATTAAACATTGGCATGGGGCTGGACCTGAGGCGGCTATGACTCATATGGCCCTGACCGGAACTCTTGACGGCCAAAACGTTGTGTGGATGGAGCCGGTAACCGACGAGACGTATAACAATTTCGCGCCAAAAGGCCAACCATAAAATTAAACATCCATAAATCATCGATGAGTTAGTCGCTTCGTTTTAAAGGGCTCTGGTTTCTAAGTTATTGACGCGCCATTAGGCCAATATTTTAAATGACTTCAACCGGAAGACATCGCTAAGGAAAAGTAATGCTCAAAATTGTTATGAGTATAATCGTCGCCTCCCTTTGCTCGCTCGTTTGGAATTAAGTCTCGGAGGCTCAAGAAATGAATAATAAGCTGAGCGCTAAACAAGAGGCCCTCGCGCCAATCGCGGCTTTTACCGCCGCTGGCCAGTTAGATCAATTGAAGATCGCTTTAAATGAAGGGCTGGCGGCTGGCCTGACCGTCAACGAAATAAAGGAAGCGCTGACTCAATTATACGCCTACGCTGGTTTTCCTCGCAGTCTTAACGCTCTAGGCGTTTTTATGAGCGTGATGAAGGAACGGGAGGCCAAGGGGCTTAAAGATCCGGTTGGCCTTGAAGCTAGCCCGCTCCCCACCCATCAAACCAAGCTGGAACTGGGCGCGGCCAATCAGACTCGGCTGGTCGGCGCCCCTGTGAGTGGGCCACTATACGAATTCGCCCCAGCTATAGATCTTTTTCTCAAAGAGCATCTGTTCGGAGCCATTTTTGGGCGCGATAACCTTGATTTTCCAAGCCGGGAAGTGGTTACCGTGGCCGCTCTGGCTAATTTGGGCGGAGTCAATCCTCAGCTGGAGTCACATTTTAAAGTCAGCCTCAATATTGGCTTGACTGAAGCTCAGCTGAAAAATCTAGTGGACATTTTAAGAAACAAAGTCGATCCCAAAGCGGCCGACAACGCCGCTGAAGTTCTGGAGTCGACTTTAAAAAAACGGGCCAAGTAAATTGAAAACTTTTTAAATTGGTCTTTCGACCGACCCTTAGTTGGCCCAGAGTTCTTTAAACCTAGGAGAAAAAAATGATGATCGCTTACTTTTCCTGGTCAGGCCATAGCCAAGCCATTGCCGAACAAATTCAGCGCAAAGTTGGAGGCGATTTGGCGCGGATAGAGCCGATCAAGAAATATTCTAGCGAGTACAATATCTGTGTGGATGAAGCCAAACGTGATCAAGCGAATCAGGCGAGGCCTGAGCTGAAAAAACAAATTGAAAACATGGCTCAATATAAGGTGATCTTTCTTGGTTTTCCCAACTGGTGGTCAGGCGTCCCCGCGCCCGTCGCGACATTTTTGGAACAGTATGATTTTCATGGCAAAATCATCGCGCCCTTCGTCAGTCACGGCGGGGGCGGCCTGGGACGTATTGTTTCTGAGCTTGGTAGATTGGCTCCTTATTCCACCATCAAAGAAGCTCTGTCGATTGCCTCCGGTGGCGGCGCTTCTCTATCGCGAAGCATCGACGCGTGGCTAAAGAAAATTGGCCTGGGGAAAAATTAAAGCCACTTAAATGAAGCGGATGGCTCAGGCTATGAGGGCGTAACCCTGATGGAGATTGACGCGGGAGACGTGGTCTGTTTTACGTTTGGCGTTAAGCGCCTGATAAGTCCGCGCCCACATGGTCATTCAAGAGGAGGCGGACGTCTAGACTGTTCAATGGCCGGAACCGGTCACCGGCGATCAGCTCAATAACCGCTGAGAGGCAATTATGGATAGACGCGATTTTATAAAAAAGGCGGGACTTACGGCGGCTGGAATATATTATGTCCGCGCCTGGCCATGACGTTTTCGCGAAATAGCCCGATCCCTCATGGCGACTAGGCTTTGCTGGGTTCCTAGAACGCGCCACGACCCTCATGGCCCGCGCGAAACCTTCGATCGCTTATTGACATGATCTAAAAAAACTAATCCGCCTACTCTAAATCTATACATAGGAGACAAATATGATTAAAATAACTTTGGCTTTGGTGGCTATGGTCTTGATGTCGCTTTTCGCCT
>JAISWW010000147.1 GCA_031270705.1 Deltaproteobacteria bacterium | reverse complement strand
GACTCCACGTCAGCTAAGCCTTGCCCATCCCGGCTGACCTTGGCCTTTAAGAGATGCTCGTTCCAGAACTTGTAGATCTGCCGGAGATTGACGGCGATTTCTCCGCCTTCCTTCATGTTCAGGGACTGGTTTAGCTCGGCGATGATGTCCAGGGCTCGGTTAATAGCGTTGGCCTTGGTTGGAATGTCTCCGACCGCCTGGGCCTTCTGGGCTTCCCGGATAAACTTGATGGCTCCCTCATACAAGATGATGATGAGACGGCCCTTGTCCACCGTGGTGACTTGGGTTTGCCGGTAAATTTCGCTGCCGTAGGCGTTCATGTTCGACCTCTTTCGTTTTCGGGTTAGGGCCAAGGCTTAGGGTAATGGCTCAAGAGCCAGAAAATTCCCCCAAGGTTTATATGGGATAAAAGTCTCCCAAAAGGATAATTAATTAGTCGTCGCTACTGCTAGTGCTTAAAGAAGACAGAGACGACTCAAGCTGGGATTGTTTGTCTTGAAGCTGCTGAAGGGCGGTTTCCAGACGGTTAAATTTATCGGTTAAACGAGCCCGAACCTGCTCAATGCGCCGTTCTTCTCGGGCGATCTTAGCGTCAATACCCTCAATAATGGCCTGGTAGTTCTCCTGGAGGGTGACCATGATCCCTTTGCCCTTTTGAGTGATATTGCCATTTTCGTCGGTAATATCGTCCTCGCTGGTCATCTTGGTCATCCAGTAAGCCAGATCTTGAGCCATGCCGCGGACTTGCACGACATAGGATTTTCCGTCTTTGCCCACGTCCGTGTATTCGTCGGTAAAGGTAATCAGCTTAATGACCGCCTCAGGATTTTGGTTAATGCACTCTAAAAGCTTATTTTGCTCGACTTTGTAGAGACCTTGGTTATCTGGATCCGAGGTGATCCCAATTTCCGATAACGAGGTATAGACTAGGCCATTATCCTCAAAGTATTTTTGGCGCTTCTCCAATTTCCCCTTAATGTCCAACGAGGGATCCGTGGAAAAGGGGACGAGGCTACTATTCATGATCCGGTCGAGATTGGACTGGGCGATCTGAAAGCCATAGTTGCCGATCATAAGGCCATTTTCGGTTTCTCGGGAAGTCGAGATGGTTCCAGCGTCGTCAATGGAAGTCTGTAAGTTGGAGCCGCCCCATTTGGTGTTTTCCAGGATATAGGTTTTGCAAAAGTTGACCGATTCCACCAATTGGACGATTTTGTCGCGCATGGCCGCGCTATCGTTGGTGATGGTTAAGGTGCTTTGGCCAACCCCATTTAAGGTGATCACGGCCCCATCAATCACGTCAGCCACGACGTTGGAGTTTCTTTGGAGCCATTGATCGTCGCCAGCGGGAAAGCCATCGACTTTGACCATGGAATTAGAGGCTTCGCGAGCGGTCTCAAAGTTTTCGGCCTGAAAATTGGTTAAAGTGGTCGCGCTCGAAATCTCCACCGCTGACTCAGCCCCAGTATGGTTGCCAGTCAAAACCAAGTGATAAGAGGTCGCGGTTCCTTGCCCATCATTGACAACGCTAGCTGTTACGCCTGGATTTTTTTCGTCCGAGTTAATGGCGTTGACCAAAATCCCTAAGCTAGCCCGATCCGCCACCGTGACCTTATGCTCCACGCCTTGGTAAATATAGACAAACTCGGCGGAGGTCGTGGTTATGGGGCTAATTTGATCGCTAAAACCCTGATGAACCAGCTTATGGGTCTGAGCCATGCCGCTATCTTGGGCTTTCTGGAGAACTGGGGCTTGGCAATCAATGGAAAAAGCCTCATTGGCCACCACCCGCCCGCTCCCAGTATCTTTGTCAAAGGTGATGCTTAGGCCTTGAAAGATATCGTAAGTTTTATTGTTATCGCTATTCCACTCCGAGGCCGTGACCGTAAATTTCCCAGAATGGCCTTCGGTGTCCGCCCATTGAAACTGTAAGTCGTCCGTGCCAATGACCCCAGTATTGACGGCCATAATGGTGAAGGACTTATTGACTGGGCCAGTATAGGCGGCTGAGGCGGCGATTTTGGCTTTGAGATCTGAGCCTAAAAAAGCTCCATAAACCGGCTCGTCAATGGTATTTTGGCCGAGCTTAAGTTCGGAGCTCGCGTCAGTCACGGTAATTCGATTTTGGGAGCCTCCCTCGGTCGCGGTAATGACTAGGCGTTTATAGTCGCCATCCGAGCGGGTTTTATCGAAAATAACCTCCGCCGAAAACTTGAAATCGGGATTCAGGGTCACGTTATTGTTGATTATGTCCGCGATATCCTCAATGGTCGCGGTATTTAAATCATACTCATTGTCCGCGAGAGTTCCGCCATTTTTGGCGATTATCTCTAACGTAGTCCCAGAGCCAACTTGGATAGTGATTTTATCGTTTTCCGCGCCGCCCACCAAAGCCGTGTCCAAAAAACTGCGCGAAGCCAGTTTTTCGCGAATATCTGTGCCCACGACAATATCGTAAGAGCCCAAAGAGGCGGTGGAAGTGTTGGTGACCGAGAGAACCGACTCATCGGAAATGGCCGACTTGCGGGAGAGCATTTCGCTATAAATGTCTTTGGACTCGGCGTCAAGTTTTAGGGAGACTAGCCGGGTGTTCAAGGCGCTTATGGCCGTAATCTTATTTTGCCACTCCGTCTTCCAGTTCTCTTGACGGGTGATGGTTCTTTGCTCAATGGCCACCAATTTGTCGACCACGGAGGCGAAATCCGTCCCTGAGGCGAGACCGGTCCACTTGATGGCGCCCGAGATGGTTCCTGTTGACGTGCTGGACATGATAAAGACCCTTAAATTTAAACGGGCTAGTTTTAGCCTCTTGGCTCTAATATCGGCCTAAAAGCCCAAAACCTTTAAATTTTGAAGAAAAATCCTAAAAACTAAAGATTTTTAAGGACAAAAGCTAAGAAATAGCTTAAGAAAAACTTAAAGTTTTTCGCGAGAGTTTTGGGATTTTTTTGGTTAGGGCCAGACCCATAGTCGAAACATGACCCCAACCAAATAATTCTTTACCAGACGATGGGCGCGCTATCCAATAAGCCGGGCAAAATCTCGGGGTTGATCTCCAGTTCCAAAGAGCTGTCCTCGGTTTTTTCGGGGATATGGTTAGCCACTTTTTTGATCCGCTCCATGATGCTTTTGGCCACCGGGTTTTGCGGCTCAATGGATAGGGCTTTTTCCGCCGCTTCCCGAGCCAAAAAGAAGTTATTTAAGCTAAAGTAGACGGAAGCTAAGCGGCCATGAACGCCCGCGTGATTTTCGTGGTGGAGAGCGAAAGTCTTAAAAGGCTCCACCAGATCGTCCCACCGGCCCAAACCCGCGCCAGTAAAGTAGAAAGGATCCACGTTTTTCTCGTCCTGGGGGGCGATTTGGAAGGCTTTCTTTAAGCACTCAAAAGCCAGAGGCAAGTTTTTCCTCTTGCGCAGGATGGCCGCGAGAACGCGATGGCTTTCGGGATCCTCGCGTCCGCCTGGTTGGGGCATTTTGGCCAAAGCCTCTTCCGCTCTTTCCAGGTAGCCTGACTCCATATAGGCTTTGGCGAACCCCAAAAAGGGCTTGTGGCTATCGGATTTGAGTTTGGCGGCCATGTGAAAGTACCGAGCCGCTCCGCCAAAATCCCTTAATTCTAATGAGGCTTGACCCATATCCATAAACATGGTGAAAGAGTGGAGCTCATTGCCCAACTTAAAGGGAAAGCAGTCAGCCTCAAAATCCTCAAACGTGAGGCCCAAGCTTTCCATGGCCAAGGCGCCCATGTCCAAAACCTCAGACCATCTCTCCGTAACCGCGTAAAGGCGAGCCAGGCGCATGTAATTATCGGGTTTATAGCCCCTCTCAATGAGAGCTAAGGCCTCTTTTTCCAGGCGATCATAGTTTTTGGTTTTTAGGCAAACCGTTTCCAGATCGTTTACCAGGTATTGGATGTGAGGAAAACCCTTCTTTTCCGCCAAAATAGCGTCCAGGATGGTTCCGGCTTTGGCCCAATCTTGGCTCTTGACCTGCCTTTGGTACTCCCCATACATGATGTCAAACTTAAAGCCCTTGGGCGGAGCCACGGTGACGCCTTGGACATTGACCACCCGGCGTCCGCCGGGTTTGGTGTGGGTGAGGAAGTAATCCCTTAAGATTAAGCACTCAAATTGGGTTTTCTCTTTTTCCTCGCCTTCCACTCCCCAGCGAATGGAATTCAGATCCGACTTTTCCTTAAAGAGATCCATGCTGGCGAAAAGGCGCCTGGGGGCTTTAACGGCCTGGAGAGCCGAAGTCACCAAAAACAAGAATTTCGCCGTGGATTGACGGGCGGCCTTCCGAAAGGCTAAAAGAGGATGGATCTTTTGAGGGATCCGGATGATCTCAATATTTTTGAGCTCAGCTAGCTCCTTAAGGCTCTCTTGGGCTTCCTCAAGGCTGAGGCCGGCTCCATTGGCCACTAGTTTGATCCGCATAGGGTGGTCAAAGTTATCGATGATCTCTTTGAGGTGTTGGTTCAGTTTGGGCCCCCAACGCTCAACCAAATACAAGAGATCGATCCGCTCAACTTTAGGCCAAGGCTCAGGGGGGAGGTTACAACGGATCTTCCTTAAGTTATGCTGATAGGAAGCTTGATTGCGGCGTTCCCGCACGGAGATGCGGTCAGACTTAAAGATGGCCAAGTGGTATTCCCCTGTGGGGACTTCCACGTGGACAAAATCATAGATAAAGGCTAAGCGACGCGTGAGGCTCCACTCGATCAAAACCTTAACGTCATTGGCGAACCCCCCCACCCTTAAAGCCGCTGTTCGGCGGTGCATGAGGCTTACGTGGAGGACGTGATTATAATGGAACATAAACTCGCGGTTAAAGTCCCGCGAAACCATCATTTGCTTGTCTAAGATATGACGACGGCCAGTTTTGTTGTCCGAGACCGAGGAGGCGGCGTATAGATCCGAGTAAGCTAGGCCAGCCTCGGGATTTTCGTCCAAGGCCTTGGACAAAGACTCAAAGTGATTGGGATAGAAGGTGTCGTCGTCGTCGAGGTAGCAAATATATTCGCCCTTGGCTAGCTCAATCCCTTGGTTGCGTCGAACGGCCGCTCCTCGGTTGATGGAGTCATGAACATAGACGATCCGGGGATCGGCAAATTTTTCCACCACCGGGCGCACGTCCACCCCGCCATCGTTTAATATAATTAGCTCCCAGTCGCTCATGGTCTGATTGAGGATGGATTGGATGGACTCGTGGAGGTATTGAGGCCGGTTATAGGTCGATATAATGACGCTGACCTTGGGATCGGACATGGTTGTTACCTCGAAAAATTGGAGTTAGGAGTCTATTGGAGAGCCTAAAAGCGGAACAATAAGCCCCTTAAAAACGTCAAAAAGCGAATTAGCAAAAGATATGCCAGGAATTTGGACGAATCTAAGGTTCTGGTTTAGGCCTTTTGATCTAAGACTTTAGGTAGCCAAAGCTTGAAGGCCTCATATAATTCGCTCTCTCCCTTTATCCCTATGGAAAAATAGCGCCAAAATTTAGAGCTATTTTAAGGCCAGTGTTTTGGTTTCAGCGCAGGGACGACTGAAAATGGCCAGTCAAGATAGAAGAGAGTGGCTGAAAACGGCGTGTTTAGATATAGAATTATCAATACTAACGCTATAAAATAAGGTTGAGAAAATTTTTAGATAATAATAAATAGTTAAAAAAAGATAATGCAGTAGCCTTCTAATTTGGAGCGGAATATGGGATAGCTTACCCCCACCCGCGACGAGTTATCAGGGTTATGGGTGGTTGGGTGGTTGACTTTTATTTTAGGGAGCGCTACCAATGAAATAGAAATCGTCAGATTTCGTTCGCTAATCGAGGGCGATCTATAGGAGATAGAGGGGAATTATTGTGGAACAGACGCTCAACGTTGATTGCGAAATTACGGACTTGGATAAACGCGACGAGTTGGCTCGAATACGCGAGCGCGCCAGCCACGATGAGGCGTCAGCTATAAAGTCGGCGCTTGATTCAACAGTCAAGTTCAGAGACGCTGAAATCACTTATAAAGACGCGCATATCGCATATAATAACGCACAAATCGCTTATTATAACGCCATAATAACGTATCAACACTCGCAGATCACTTATAAAAAATGTAAATAGCTGAAAGTGACACGGAATAGCTATATTTCGTTATCTAATCGACCCCAGACTTTAGGAATTGGAAGTTATTATATATTGGAGGGATTCATGGAACGGACGCTCAACGATGATCGCGAAATTACAAGGTCGGATAAATTAAAAGGGCTAGCTAGTGTATGCGGGCGCGCTAGGCATGATGAAGCGATAGCTATAAAGTCTGTGTTAAAAGCGGCAGTTAAGCAAAAATACGCGGAAATCGATGAAAAATTCGCGGAAATTACTGAAAATGACGCGGAAATTGCTAGATTTCGTGTGCTAATTGAGGACGGTAATTTTTAGAAGTTTAAAGTTATTATATATTAAGGAGAGATTTGTCGTGGAGACGCTCAACGATGATCAAGAAATTTTGGAATTGGATAAACGCGACGGGTTGGTTCGCGTACCCGAGCGCGTCAATCATGATCAGGTTTCAGCTATAAAGACGTTGGTAGACGCGGCGGTCATATTTTATGACGCCCAGATCGCTTTCAAAGACGCGCAAATAGCTTTTAAAGAAGCTCAAAACACTTTTAAAAAAGCCCAAATCGTTAGACTTCGTTATCTAATTGAAAGTGGTCTATACCAAAAGGATTTTTTAGAGGGCAGGCGAATACTTAGTGAGATTGAAAAACTCACATATTAAGTTTATTAAATATTTCTTCGACCGTTCTAAGAAAAACCATTTACTAAAAGAGCGGCGCTGGTTCCTTGCGCTAGACGCGCGTCCAGTCCGATAACCGTTTTATAGTTGGGCTCCCAGTTTTTCTTCCATAAGTAAATATCTAAATAGTGACAATTTTTATAATAAGACATTAAATAGATTAATTTAAAAGCATGGTTTAAAGTTTTAAACTGTTTTAGAATTAATGTAGACTCACCACAACTTTTTTAAAATTTTTCATCCTTGGCTCTCATTATCACTAACATAATTTTATGGTTAATGAGGTAAAAGTCAACTGTGGGATATAAATTGCCAATCAAGCCCAATATTTCAGCGGATTTCTACTCGAGACCGAACTCATGGCAGGCTTCATGGAGGTTTGGGGGTTACTTCTGGGTCTATTTTAAGGGCGGTCAAAGCAAAGCGGAAAAAATTTCCTTTCCTTAACAATCGTCTATATAATAGTAGTTAAGCTTGGATGTCGGTCTAGAAGCGGTTAAAGATTTTGGCTTAGGACGAGCCAGTAACTAAGAAAAATTGGCCTTGATTTTGCTTTATAGTTATATGGAGCCTAACGTTTATGGTCAATTTAGGCTCCTTTAACTAGGTCTAAGTCTTCCCCATAGACAAAGCTC
>JAISWW010000109.1 GCA_031270705.1 Deltaproteobacteria bacterium | reverse complement strand
GTCGAAGCCTTTAAATGGTGGATAAAAGCCGCTGAGCTGGGCGATCTCTTAGGCCAGCAAAAAGCGGGCCTGGCTTTCTTTTATGGCCAAGGAGTTCCCGTCAATAAAGCCGAAGGCTTAAAATGGTTACGCCTAGCCGCGGATCGGGGCGACCCGAGCTCTTCTTTCGTTTTGGCCCAGGCTTATCAAACTGGCGATGGTGGCCAAAAAGACTTGAGACAAGCCATAAAATACTACCGACAGTCTATAAAAAGGCATTTGTGGGAAGAATTAGAGGAAGACTTTTAAACCCTAGGCTTTAGGATTCTATCGGGAGGCTCACTATGAAAACCTTGGCTAAAAACACTCGCGTCCTAGTTATATTTTTTTCGCTTTTGGCGGTTCTCAGCCTTAGCTCGCCCTTGGCCTTAGGTCAGCCCGCCCAAGAAGGGTTGGACAGCCTAGAAAAAAAGGCCTTGGCTGGCGATCCAGACGCTCAATTGAGATTGGGGCAAAACCTTATTAGGACTAAGGACTCCGCAAAGAACGCCCAAGGGCTCCAATGGATCCAAAAAGCCGCGGAACAAAACCTGCCCGAAGCCCAAGAAGAATTGGCCACTATCTATTTTAAGGGCTGGCCCGCCCCAGAGGATAAGGCGCTAGCTTTCCAATGGCGCCTGAAAGCCGCGGAACAAGGTTTGGCCGACGCTCAATATCAGCTAGCCTACGCTTATGAAAATGGCTTGGGCGCCGCCAAAGATCCCGCCCAAGCTTTTAAGTGGTATTTGGCCGCCGCCGAGGGAGAGGAATTTTACTACTCCCCAATGATTGTGGCCAAGGCTTATAAAAATGGCACCGGCGTAGCCAAAAATCCCGCCGAAGCCGTCAAATGGTGGAAAATCTTGGCTGAGCGAGAACGCGACGTGGCTTTTTATTATCTAGGCCGGGCTTATCAAACGGGCGAAGGGGTTCCGAAGGATGAAGCCGAGGCCATTAAATACTTTCACCAAGGTATCGCTATAGGCTCGGCTTTGTCCCTGGCCGCCTTAGGGGAGGCCTACGAAAAAGGCTTAGGCGTGCCGGTGGATCTGGACAAAGCCGCCAAATGCTGGAAAAAAGCGGCTGATTCTTATTTATCCGGGGAAGATCGTTTAGCCCGAGAAAAGAATCCCGCCACAGCTTGCGATTAACTTTTTTCGCCGCGAACTTAGCTTTAAATGGTTGTTTTTTGAGCCAAAACCGTGGCCCCAGCGGCTAGGCCCTCGCCTCGCCCCACAAAGCCCATCTTCTCGGTGGTGGTGGCCTTTAAACTCAACTGACTGGGCTTAACGCCTAAGGCCTTGGCCATGGCTAAAATCATCGCCGCGCGCTGCGGAGCCACGCGCGGCGATTGGCCTATTAAAGTCAAATCCGCGTTAATTAATTGAAAACCAGCTTCTTGAAAAGCTTGGGCGGTCAATCCCAATAAATAAGAACCACTCGCCCCTCGCCATTTCTCGTCCTCGGGCGGAAACAAAACCCCAATGTCCCCTAAACCCGCCGCCCCCAATAGCGCGTCAATCAAAGCGTGAGCCAAAACGTCAGCGTCGGAGTGGCCTAATAAGCCTGGTTGACCCTCCAACAGAACGCAGCCTAGCCACAAAGGCCTTTCGGGATCGAAGCGGTGGAAATCCCAGCCCTGACCAACCCTTAAGCGATCGATGGAGTTTCTCTCTAGGGCGGATTCAGACATTAATGACTCGGCCATGGCCAGATCCTCCGGAAAAGTAATTTTTAGGTTCCGCGGCGAGCCTTCGGCGATCCTGACCAGATGACCTAGCCTTTCCAAAGAAATGGCCTCATCTGTCGCGACCTCGGGATGTTTTAAGGAAAGTTTTAGGGCCATCTCCAAAAGAGGCTTTTTAAAGGCCTGGGGCGTTTGGGCTTGCCACAAATTAGCCCTTTCCACAGTATGGTTAATGACGCCATCTTGGCTGACCCTCTTTAAGGTATCCCGGACAGGGATGGCTAAAATAGCCGCTCCATAGCGCTCGGCTAGTTCTATGGTTTGGCTAATTTGGGCCGGGGTCGTTAGTGGCCGGGCCCCATCGTGGACGAGGATAATTTCCGCCGTGGGGGATGAGGCCAGAAAGCCTTCCGCCACCGATTGAGCCCGGTACGCCCCGCCCTCAACCATGGTGACCGCCCAATCAAGACTCAGCTTTGAGGCGAAGGTTTCTTTTTGGCCCGGCGGAACGACCAAAATTGTCTCTTGAATTTTGGGGCTCTCTTTTAAGGCCTTTAAAGCCCACCATAGGACAGGTCGCCCAGCCAAAAGGCTCAATAACTTCGGCTTGGAGCCAAATCTTTGGCCTTGCCCCGCGGCCACGACCACGGAGGAGACTCTAATATTGTTAGCCTGGGGCTCTATAGCCTCGGGCTCCCCCAATCGCCCAGTCATCTGGTTCCTTTCGCGCTTAAGGACTTATAAAAAAAGCCCTATTAAAAAGTCTTTTAAAAATTATCGCGAGCGTCAAAAATATAATATGTTTTTTAGGTTTATTAAAATAGGCGTTTATAAAATAAAAAAAAGGTTTTAAAGGGCTTAAGAGGACTTAATGGCCTGGGGGGCCAAAAGCCCCCCAGGCCATTCTGGGCGTCTAGCTCGTCCCAGGAAACAGGGCTAGACGTTCAAGGACAGGCGGTCAAACCTATAAGCCGGGTTCTGTGCGACCAAAGAGGTTCTGGCCCTCTTTGGCCCGACGATCATTCCTCTAGTCGCCGAGTCTCCTCGGCGATCCAGCGACCTACCCAAAGACTGAGGCGGGCCGCCCCACGCGTCTTTCTATTTGGCCTTGCTCCCGACGGGGCTTGCCTGGCCCGGCTAGTCGCCTAACCGGCCGGTGAGCTCTTACCTCACCGTTTCACCCTTACCGAAAAGCCTTTTGGCTCTCGGCGGTCCGCTTTCTGTTGCGCTTGCCCGAAGTCGCCTTCGCTGGGCGTTACCCAGCGTCGCGCCCTGTGGAGCCCGGACTTTCCTCCCGATCCAAACTGGATCCGGCGATCGTCTGGTC
>JAISWW010000064.1 GCA_031270705.1 Deltaproteobacteria bacterium | reverse complement strand
ATCAGAGCCGGGTGTGTATTGTTCGCTTGTTCATGGCGTAAAATTAACCACATGGTGGTTAAATTTACAAGTTAAAGCGCCTCCAGGGCGGTATTAATGGCTCGGATGGCTCACTCGAGGTCGGTTATCGTTAATATTCATAATAGGCTTTCCACGGATTGTGGCTGTAAAATGGTCGTCTTCGCGACTGTCCGTGAAATCGATGTCCGGCCAGGCGGCCAGGGCTCGCCTTACGCCAGAGCCGACACCATGATACGGCGGAAGGCCTTTGGCCACAAATGACGCCAAAATCGGGTTGCGGATGTTGGAATCGCCGGCGCGTATTTTGGCCACGGTCAGAATATTCGGCGGGCTACCGGGGCTGATAATTTCAATACGGTCGTCAAAAATGAATAGGCGAACGGGAGCGCTTATCAGGTAATCTCGGCGCGCCAAGGCTTTGACCAATAGTTCCTCAAAAACTATGGCCGGGACTTCCGGCGGACCCGGGGAATTGACTCCCCGACCGGCCTGAACCTTGATTGCTGATGGATCTTTACCCGCGTTAACGTTTAACTTATCGTTCGGACACAAAAAAATTCCTCACCCAAAAAAATTTTTAAACGTCGTTAATTTTTCTCTTGACAAGGCTTTTAAAAAGGAATATATTATTTTTTTACCTGATCGGACTTCCTTTTGGAAGGTAAGTCCGGATCAAAACTTAGGTTTAAAATGTGTTGCGGGGTGGAGCAGTCTGGTAGCTCGTCGGGCTCATAACCCGAAGGTCTCAGGTTCGAATCCTGACCCCGCTACCATTTGATATTTTTAAAGTTTTAAGAAGGCCAAAGTCATCAAGCCTTTCACTTTTTTCTCGCCCAGACAACCCCTAAAATCCTTGACTTCCAACTAGTGGTCATCATGGCCTCCCGAAAATAGATCAAACGATTGTCTAACATTTAGAAATAACAGTTTATCTCAGTCTGTTATCAAGGGGACGGACGACAAAAAACCCACATATTGTGGGATTAATTAAGAAGGACTATTTACAAAAACAGGTTTATATTCAGAGCTGTAGCTAATTTTTCGGCGTTGTCCATATCAATGGGTATATGGCCATTTTCCATCCCTAAAATTTGGTGGAGAGTAAAGCCTGTAAGGTTACTGGCCTACGGATTGAATCAGGGGCGCGATGTTAGCCAGATCAGGCCCACCAGACGCCCAGGCCAAATCAAGTTCGTAGGCCATTTGCAGATTAAGCCAAAACTGAGGCCCCGTACTGAAGAGCGTACCCAAACGCAGAGCCGTGTCAACGGAAATGTTTCTCCGGCCGGCGACAATCTGACTGATTCGGTTGGTCGGAACACTAATGGCCCTGGCCAGTTCCGCCGCGCTCAAATTTAGGGCGTCCATTTCGCCCCTCAATATTTCGCCTGGATGGATAGGAGCGCTAGGCATCATTTCACCTCATTAATGAAATCGACAATTTCAACACCACCCGGCCCCGGAGCTTCCAACGTCCAAGTAAAACATATTCGCCAGCGGTCGTTTACGCGAATGCTGTATTGGCCCTTCCTGTCGCCGTGAAGGGCTTCAAAGCGGTTACTGGGCAAAAGCGTCAACGTTTCCATCCGGTCGGCCGCGTCGAGTATCCTGAGTCGCTTCTCCGCCTGGCGGCGGATACTCGTCCAGGCTTAGATGTTTTCGCCCTCATATAGCCTTTTTACCTTGGAGTCTTTATAATTCTGGATCATACCCGCTCTATATAAAATTATAAGTCTTCATACGCAATACGTCAAGCGTAATAAATGGCTATTTGTCGTGACCATTTTTCATCAAGAGATTCGCGGCGTCATTGCTGTAGCGATCATATCCAGGGAGAACTGGCCGCTGTTAGCCATGGTGACCGCGAAGTGGTGGCGCAACCCGTGGAAGGAGCGGAACGTGGACGGCAGGCGGGTCGGCCAAATACTTTAATACTCACACACGCATGAGGGCGATAATTTCCCATCACAACATTTAGCTCGATTGCCCGAACATCCACAGACGCCACCATGATGAGAACAGCAACCACTTCTGTTATCAAGGCCTAAAGGGCGGGCCTCACACGTTGAGGAAGAAGCGCCCAAGGGTTCGAGGTAATAATTGCCCGAATTATTGGGCAGGACAAGGAAAGTAAGAGCGATTATAACAGATAGTAGAAAATTCATAGCATTCTCCTTCTCCAACTAGAGTTAAACCCAGGTAACTGAAAAAATTATTTAAGTTTTTGGCCACAATGAGGACAAAAATTAAATTTTTCATCTTTATTATCATTTTTATCAATTAATTCATTAAATCCAGAGCTTATAATACCTGTCGGTATAACAACTAATCCTATACCTAAAAATGAAATAAAAGAGCTTAAAATCTTTCTAACAATAGTAATTGGATAAATATCACCATAACCAACAGTTGTAATTGTCGCGACTGCCCACCAAAAGCTAGAGAAAGTATTATTAAAAACATTTGGTTGAGCTATGCTTTCAACATTATACATAATAATAGAAGATATAAGAATTATAATAAAAACAACAATAAAAGACGAAATTAATTGATACGATTTGTTTTTTTAAACTGTAGCTACTGTTAGTAAAGCGTTTGTATGACGATTTAATTTTAAAAGTCTGAGCAGTCTAATTAATCTAAAAGAACGGAGAGAAACTAAATTATAGGAAATGAGAAATGGTAAGAAAAATGGTATAATAGCGATTAAATCAACAATAGCTACTATAGAAAAAATAAAATGTAACCGACTTTTTATAGGCCCCTCAACTGGATACAAATAATCAGCGGTCCATAAACGAGCCAAATATTCAAGAGTAAAGACGATTACAGTTAAATATTCTATGGCAATAAAAACTGAATTATCTAATACATTATTAAATGATTCAAAAATTAATACAAATATATTAATAAAAATTAATAAAATAATGAAATAATTAAAAATCAATCCAATAAAAGAATTATTTTTAATATATAGAATGTTAAAAAGTGAAGTTTTTAAATTTTTATACATTGTTACCGTTAGCGCTACTTTAGCAGTCAGTTTAAGCGGCTTTCGGGCCGTTGTTGTCAATAAATGGAGTTAGTTTGCATGACAGCGATAAGCCTGGCCGGTTGCCAGGAGTCACCGCGGAAAAGCTCTCCAAGAGCGGAACAAAATGGAACGCTTCCTGAACAGGGTAATTCTCGAGGTCATTTACTCGCCAATTCGATCTAGGAAAATTGGTCGTGACCTCATTGTTTTTTACCGATAATAGCCCTTTAATTGGGTTTTCGTCAACTGGCAAAAAATAATGGCTAATAGATTCTGGCCCAAATTTAAATAGATCCAGCTAAGATAAATAAACTAATACTTGTCTTTAACCTTATAAAAATTTTTTTACTTATTTAATCTACAACTATAAGACCTATTTAATTAGTTAAAATAACTTTATGAGCGAATTTTGACTCGAGCGGCTTAAAGCAGTCGCTGTTTCATCGACTCTAAAATTTATCTAGATTGGGATCTTTTATTCGCTAAATGCCTATTATTTTGATTTTACTACAAAAAATATTTAGCCAGATACCAATAATTAACTATCGTTATAGAGCTTGTTAATTATCCAATAAAATCAATAAGATAGCCTCAAAAAAAAGCCAGGGCCCGCTTATTACGGATTTTCCAGGCTTATCCGCGAACCGCCACTCTTCGCTTCTCTAATTTTCTAAAATTTTAACATTTTTGTCGGTTATTACCAGTCTAACGACAGATCGCAAATGCCTGAAAATACGCGTATAGCCAAGATTTCCTCATTAAGAGCGACCATTTTACCCATTTTCCGATATTACGAAAAATTGACATACTCGCTACAACCTTAGAGCTGACAAATTATTTCTTTACTAATCCACCGTTTTATGTGACAATCGAAAAAAGCGTCATAGTTAGCTTGTAACTTTTTTTGACAAAAATTTTAACAGTTCAATTGGTCATGACAAAAATTCTAAAAATTAGCGGCCAATTTATTTCTAATTATGCGACTCAGAGCGCTCTTATTACTATCCGTGCCTGGGTTATTTAATTTTATTTCAGTATTAATTTTCTCCTTTTAATAATATACTATCTAAAGAGTTATTAATATGTCACCTGTTCCCACCATTCAAAGCTCGACATTTAGGAATATTAGAGAGAAAAATAAATTCTACGCGGATAAAACGGCCTATCTTTATCAATTAATTAGAGACTATAAGGCCGCCATTCTTTGCCGTCCTTGGGGTTTTGGCAAGACCCTTTTGCTGGACTCGTTGACGGAATTGTTCCAGGGTAACCGTGATTTATTCGCTAATCTTTGGATTGACTCCTCTGATTACAAGTTTGAAAAACATCCAGTTATTCGCCTGAGTCTGGCTTACGAACCTGTTCTCAGCTCTGATCACCTCAACCAAAAGATTTTCGGCGATCTCCAAATAATCGCCCAGACCTCGGGCCTGACTGAACGCCTAGACCCGGCGACCCCTTTGACGGATCTCGTTTTGGCTTTAATCCGCCAATTTAACCCCCTAGCCGCCGACTCTGACCTTATAAACCCTAGCCCAGAGTCCGACCTGGTTAAAGTGGCCATCCTCATCGACGATTTTGATAGCCCTGTCTTAAAAGCCTTAGACGACGAAAACTTGGCCGCCTCTATTCAACAAACCCTCGGGGCTCTCCGCCAAACTATTGAGGATTTAAGCCCTTATTGCCGTTTTAGCCTCCTGGCTGGGCAAACTAACCTCGGTTGTGGCGAGACGGATCCCAATGACGGCCTGTTTGAGGATATCTCGTTTCTGACGGAATACGCCGAAATCTGCGGTTTTAACTCAAATGATCTAGACCAACTGGTGGCCGATAACTATAAAATCGTGACCCCAGGTCTCTACGCCAAAAATCAGTTCCGCCCCGGCCAAATGCTGGACGAGTTAAAACAACTGATTACCCTTTGGTACAATGGCTATTATTTTGATGGCCAGACTCTCTTTGATCAAAACTCATTAGATAAAGTGGTCAAGGTTTTTAATCCTTATGATATCCTGACTTTCTTTGATCGTAAATCATTTGAAAATCATTGGATTCAAGCCCATGAAGATAAATTTTTAACTAAATTAGTGGCTGAAAAACCTGATCGATTTATTAGCTATGATTTTTCTGGCTATTCCAGGCTAACTTTAGTTAACTTTAAAAATCCGCCCTTGGGCTTACTCTTATTTCAGTTAGGCTATTTGACCCTAAAGGAGTCCAGTCTCAGTCATGGCCTCATGAGCTACAATTTTAAGGTGCCTAACTTGGAGATTAGCCTCAGTTTCCGGAAGGCTCTTTTGGAAATTCTTTTCAATCTAACCGCCTCTGATGATATCCAAGCCATCCAAAGCAACATCCAGAAGGCCTTGACTAGCCATAACCAGTTTGAGTTAGAGGAAGCCTTCGCTTTGTCCGTGGCCCGCCTCACCTACCGCCCACCCCGCCCCGATGACTTTTACTATAGGATGGTCTTCCAGCTCTTCATTTATTGCCTGGGCTTTGACAGTAGTCCCGACGATCCCCCGGGCTTAAATCGTTTGGAATTGGTCAAACAAACCTTCGCTGGCTTAATATGAGGCCGCCAAAACCAAGCCCAAAGGCTGGCGCTTCTTGGCGACTCATCTTCTTAGCCAGCGAACCGTCAATTTAAGATCCCGCCCTGACCGAAGCGCCAAAAAACGCCAAAAATAGGTTAAAAATTTCTTGACAGGCCAGAAATCTCTGTGTTATTTTTAGACAATAAATCATCGCTAATTTTCAGACCGAATTATTTAGCTTTGACTGGACGGAAAAATATCTGTAAAAATTTTTGAGAGGATATTAGATTATTCGACGGTTAATATATGTCTGAGTCGCTTTGATTTTAACTAGTTATTGTTAGTGGCATACGTTTATCCAAAATATTACTATTGTTTTAATTTTTTTAATCTTTTATATTGATTTAAAACCAGCCTTTATCATTAGCGCTTTTTAGTTTAACAAAAAATAAATAAGTTTTTTTGAAAAAATTAACTAAAATTTTAAATATGTAACCGCAAAAAAGAACGCTGACTTTCCAAAAAACTACAATTGTTTTTTTTATTGATTATGGATCCAGATCCCTTAGCTCAGGTTTTTCAGCCGCGCTGGTCGGACTCAAATCTTCACGGTCAATCATTAGGAGAATGACTCTTCGCTCCCAGACCGCGATAGGCTCTTCCCTTGATAGTCAGGGCCTGGCCCTTCCGGCGCCCAAAGACGAGCCAAACTGACCAACTGGCTTTTTTCGCGACAATAGAAAGAATTTTTTCTCTAGATTTTTCTTATTTAATGTGAGACAAGGCGGGCGACACATGGCGGAGAATCAGCCTTTCCTGGGCCCTAGAGACCGAATCGCGGAAACGGATGTGATCATAATCGGCGGCGGAGCTACTGGGGCTGGCTTGGCCCGAGATTGCGCCAGACGCGGATTCAAATGCGTTCTTTTTGAGCGTGGCGATCTGGCCACCGGCGCTACTGGTCGCAACCACGGCCTTTTACACTCCGGGGCCCGTTACGCCGTGACTGACAAAATTTCGGCCTCTGAATGTATCCAAGAAAATCAGATACTGCGTAAAATCGCCCGTCACTGCGTTGAGGAAAGTGACGGGCTTTTTATTACCCTCCCCGAAGACGATCTTGATTACCAGAAAAACTTCCTCGCGGCTTGCGCCGAGGCTGGTATCCCCGCTCAGGCCCTGGATCCCGAAGAAGCCAAGCGCCTGGAGCCAGCCGTCAATCCCTCCCTCATTGGAGCCGTTCGCGTGCCAGACGGGGTGGTGGATCCCTTTCGTCTGACCGTGGCCAACGCTCTTGACGCGGTGGAGCGTGGGGCTAGGTGCCACACCTACCATGAAGTTGTGGGCCTTATTCGGCGTAACGACGCGATCATTGGGGTCAAGGCGTTTGATAAGCTCACCGGCGACCAATACGAGGTTCGAGCCAAAGTGGTGGTCAACGCCGCCGGCATTTGGGGCGGCTTCATCGCCGAAATGGCTGGGGTTGAGCTCAAAATGTTCCCCACCAGGGGCTCCCTCCTCATTATGGGCCACCGCCTGACTCAGATGGTTATAAACCGTTGCCGGAAACCCGCGGACGCCGACATTCTGGTGCCCGGCGATACTGTCTGTCTCATAGGCACCACTTCCATCCCCATAAAATTTAGCGATCTCGACACCACTCGAGTCAGCCATAAGGAAGTGGATATTTTAATTAGGGAGGGCTCCTTATTGTGCCCGAGCCTAGCCGAGACCCGCAAAATTCGCTGCTACGCTGGCTCAAGGCCCCTCATCGCTGACGAGTCTGATCTGACTGGCCGGGCCATAAGTCGCCACATTGTCCTTTTAGATCACGAAAAACGCGACGGGCTAAAAGGCCTTATCACCATCTCCGGCGGCAAACTCATCACCTACCGGCTCATGGCGGAGATGACCGCCAATCTCATTGGCGAAAAACTCGGCTCAAAAGCCACCTGCGACACGGCCCAAACGCCTCTGCCCGGCTCGCGAGAAGCCCCAGAAAAAACTCTGCGCAAAATCGCGCCTTTGCCCTTGACGCAAGGAGCGGCCCTCATAAGTCGTCACGGCGACATGGCCCCCGGCATAAGCGCTTTTGACGCGGGCGAGAATAGCCTAGCCTGTGAGTGCGAGCTGGTCTCGGTCGGCGAGATCCAACACGCTGTCAATAGCTTGGCTGTGCATAATTTAACCGATCTGAGACGCCGAACGCGAGTGGGCATGGGCCCTTGCCAAGGCGAGCTGTGCGTGGGCCGCGCCACGGGACTTTTGGCCGCGAGCGGGGCTTTCCCGCCGGAAGAGGCCGCGAGCGAATTAGCCTCATTTCTCGAGGAGCGCTGGAAAGGCATATACCCACTAGCCTGGGGCGAAACCCTAAGGGAAAGCGAATTTATCATGTGGCTCTACCAGTGCGTCTGCGGCTTAAAAGAAAGCGACGCGAGCCAAAAAACAACTCCCCCGGATCCCTTAAAAGCGGCTCCCGACCTGGGAGCCGCTGATAAGGAAACCCAGGCGTAGGTTTTTAGATTCAGAAATTTTTTTGACGACCGAACATTTTGGCCTATTAGCCAAAAAACGAGGCAAAGCATGCGTTTTGACGTGGTCGTATTGGGCGGGGGACTCGCGGGCTATACCGCGGCTATCGCTCTCCTGGAAAAAGGCCTGAGCTGCGCTCTTTTGAGCGTTGGCCAGAGTTCTTTGCACTTCTCGTCCGGATCCATGGATTTTCTGCGCGCCCTCCCGGATGAGAGCCAGGTCTTTGATCTGGAAAAAGGCCTTCATGATCTCGCCCGTCAGGATCCCGGCCACCCTTATTCAATTCTGGGCCCGGAAAAGACTCTTGAGCTGGCCAAAAAAGCCGAGACAGCCTTCGCTTCTTGGGGCCTAGAAATGCTTGGCTCTCTAAGCGCCGGCAACCATCTGCGCTTATCCCCTTTCGGCAAACTCCTGCCCACTTGGTTGAGCTCAAAAGACACGGTCTTTATTCCAGCTGACGCGGAGGGACGACCGGAATGGCCTTGGCTGAAGATCGCTCTTCTGACGGTCAAAGACTTTCTGGACTTTAACCCGGAAATAGTGGCCGCCCAACTGAAAGCCCAAGGCCGCGCGACCAGCTGTCATATGTTTACCTGCCCGGATCTGGAAATCCTCCGCCAGAACCCCTCGGAGTTTCGCTCAGTCAATATCGCCCGCGTTCTGGATCAAGAAAGCAATCGCCCATTCTTGACCGAGGCGGTCAAAAAAGCGGCCCAAAACGCGGACGCGGTATTTATGCCCGCTTGTTTGGGCTTTAACCGACCACAGTTGGCCATGGAACTCTCGAAAGAAGCCGCTAAACCCATCCGGCTCATCCCCACCCTCGCTCCCTCGATGATTGGCGCCCGCCTTAATAACCAGCTTCAGTATCAATTTCTGAAAAATGGCGGCGTCCTCATGTCCAAAGATCGGGTGGTGGACTTTAATTTGGTTGGCGACCAAGATGACTCCAGCGGCTCCTCGGCCCTTACCATCGAGCGTCTCCACACCGAAAACCATGGCGATATCCCCATTATAGCCAAAGACCATGTGCTGGCCACGGGGAGTTTTTTTAGCCAAGGCCTTCTCTCCGATATTGATGGCGTCCGTGAGGCCGTCTTTGGCCTAGATCTAGTCAATGTCCCAGAATCTCGAAGCGACTGGGCTCTAGGCGAGTTTTTTGGCTCCCAACCTTTCGCCCGATTTGGCGTAAAAATCGACGCCCAGACTCGACCATTTCTCAAAGGACGAGTTTTGGCCAATCTCAAGGCGGCTGGTCTGGTTCTAGGCGGATTCGACCCCATCCGTCAGGGTTGCGGGGCGGGAGTAGCCGCGGTCACGGCTTTGGCCGCGGCCGAGGCTATTTTGTCCTGAAGGAAACATTGACATGAATCCTCTCTTGATGACTAATTTTGAAGCCTGCACCAAGTGCACCATATGCACGGAGTACTGTCCGGTGAGCGAGGTTCGGCCAGCTTATCCCGGGCCAAAACAATCTGGGCCTGATGGGGAGCGGCAAAGACTGAAAGACGCCGCCTTTTATAATAAAGCCCTAAAATACTGCTCCAACTGCAAACGCTGCGAAATAGCCTGTCCCTCCAATGTCCGCATAGGCGACGTCATAGCTCTGGCCAGAAAAAGGTTCGCGGGCCCAAATTTGTCGCCCCGAGACGCCATCTTGGCTCACACGGATTTCATGGGCACCATGGCGACTATGGTGGCCCCCATTGTCAATTACGTGACCAATATACCGCTCACAAGATTTTTTCTCGACAAAATTGTCGGCATCCCGGCCTGGCGTATTTTCCCTAAGTACTCCTGGACAACTTTTCGGGCCTGGTACTTTAATAACCGACCGGATCAAACCCAATTCGCCGAACAGGTCACTTTGTTCCACGGCTGTTTTATCAACTTCAACAACCCCTCCTTAGGCCAGGATTCTATCCGGCTCTTAAACGCTTTGGGCGTGGGAGTGCGACTTCTAGCCCGAGAACGATGCTGTGGGGTGCCCCTTATATCTTCTGGTTTTTTTGGCCACGCCAAAGACAACGCCCTTTCGAACGCGAAAAACATCGCTCAAGCCTTGACCAAGACCGAAAGAGTGGTCTGTCCTTCCTCAACTTGCTCCATGACGCTCCGGAACGAGTATCCGGATATCCTGGAGGTCAAAAATGACTCTTGGCGCGACCGCATGGATCTCCTGATTCGGCATGTCTACCGACTTATGGAAAAAGGCCGCGAGCTAAATTTTCAACGCCAGGAAATCAAAGTGGCCTACCACACCGCCTGCCATATGGAAAAATTAGGTTGGTCAGCCTATTCCATTAAGCTGCTCAAACTCATCCCGGGCCTACAACTGACCATTTTGCCTTCCAGATGTTGCGGCATAGCCGGAACATATGGCTTCAAGAAGGAAAATTCCGAGTATTCCCAAAAGATTGGGGCCCCGCTCTTTCAGTCTATCCGCGACTCCGGTTGCGATCTGGTGGTCTCAGAGTGCGAGACGTGCAAAATGCAGATTCAGATGTCCACCGGCGTTCCTTGCGAAAATCCAGTGACCATTTTGGCTAGAAACCTTGTTTAGATGGCTATTGGCCACGGATTTTATTAATATTTTCCTTTAACAGAAAGGACAAAAGCGTGTCAGAAAAACGTAGTAATTTTTCCGTCTACTTAGCCGAATTCTTCGGCACATTTGTCTTTCTTCTTTGCGGGATCGGCTGCGTGGCTGGCCTGATCCTGGGAGGGGCCTCTTTTACTCAGTGGGATCTTTCCATCACCTGGGGATTCGCCGTCACCATGGGCGTCTACCTTTGCGCCGCTATCTCCGGAGCCCATTTAAACCCCTCGGTCACGGTGGCTCTCTCCATCTGGGGCTGTTTTGACAAGAGAAAAATCATTCCCTACATCATCGCGCAAACGTTAGCTGGATTTCTAGCCGCGGCCGTGGCCTATTTTCTGTATTACGACCTTTTCCAGTTAAAGCTCGCCTCCATCGAGGCTTTAGGGGATCCGGTGGCCATCGCCAAGGCCAAGACCGCTTTAGTCGGTATCTTCTGCACCTTTCCCAACGCCAACATCGGCCTGATTCAAGCCTTTTTTACTGAGCTAGTCATAACGGCTATTCTCATGGCTCTGATTATGGCTCTGACCGATGATGGCAATGGCGTTCCCCGCGGAGCCATGGCCCCGCTTCTTATCGGTATCGTAGTGGCCTTAATCGGAGCCAGTTTTGGGCCTCTGACCGGATTCGCCATGAACGCGGCGAGGGATTTTGGGCCTCGACTCTTCGCTACGCTGGCTGGTTGGGGAACTGACGCGCTCACGGGTTACCCTCTGAGCCCCAAAATCACCATCCCTTATTTTATTATTCCTTTAACCGCCCCCATTATTGGAGCCTGTATAGGGGCTTACGCTTACGTGAAGATTGTCGGCAAAACGCTGGTTTGTAAAATCTGATAAAAGCCGGATGTTTTTATATCAATATCCTGTAAGGAGATATTATGAGCGATCAATACATTGTGGCCCTTGATCAAGGAACAACCAGTTCCCGAGCCGTAATCCTGAACAAAGACGGTCAGATCGTCTCCATCGCCCAAAGAGAGTTTCCCCAGATTTTTCCGGAACCTGGTTGGGTTGAGCACGATCCCATGCAGATTTGGGCCACTCAGAGTTCCACCTTGACCGAGGCCATGGCCGCCTCAGGCATCGCCTCCCACACCATCGCGGCTATCGGCGTCACCAACCAAAGGGAAACCACGGTCATCTGGGACAAAGAAACCGGCAAACCCGTTTATAACGCTATTGTCTGGCAGTGTCGCCGCACGGCCGCCATCTGCGACGCGCTGAAAAAACAGCCTGGTTTGGAAGACTATGTGAGACAAAACACAGGCCTTTTGCTGGATCCCTATTTTTCCGGGACAAAGGTCAAATGGATCCTGGATAACGTCAAAGGCGTCAGAGAAAAAGCCGAAAAAGGCCAGCTTCTTTTTGGCACCATCGACACCTGGATCATCTGGAACCTCACCCAAGGCCGCGTTCATGTCACCGACTACACCAACGCCTCCCGCACCCTTTTATTTAATATCCATAAACTGGAATGGGATGACAAGATCTTAAGCGCTTTGGACATCCCCAAATCTCTCTTGCCTGAGGTCAAACCCTCTTCCCAAGTTTACGGCCAAGCTAACCTGGGCGGCAAGGGCGGAACCAGGATTCCTATAGCGGGCATCGCTGGCGATCAGCAGGCCGCTCTTTTTGGACAACTTTGCGTTAATGAGGGCATGGCCAAAAATACCTACGGGACTGGTTGCTTTCTGCTCATGAACACCGGCTCTAAACCCGTCCTCTCCAAAAACGGGCTCATCACTACCCTCGCTTGCGATCCTAAGGGCAATGTCTCCTACGCTCTGGAAGGCTCCATCTTTGTGGGCGGGTCGGCTATCCAATGGTTAAGGGATGAGTTAAAAATCATTCACGACGCCAGCGACACGGAGTATTTCGCTAACAAAGCCGAGACCTCCAACGGCGTCTACGTGATCCCGGCCTTCACCGGCTTGGGGGCGCCTCACTGGGATCCCTACGCGAGAGGAGCCATTGTGGGCATCACTAGAGGCACCAGCTCTCGTAATATCATCCGGGCCACTTTGGAATCCATCGCCTATCAAACCAAGGATGTCCTAGAGGCCATGCAGACTGACTCGGGCGTCAAACTCCAGTCCCTCCGCGTGGATGGCGGGGCCTGCGCCAATAACTTTTTGATGCAATTCCAGGCCGATATCTTGGGCGTCAATGTGGAAAGGCCCGCGACGCTTGAGGTCACCGCCTTGGGAGCCGCTTTCCTAGCTGGCATGGCCGTGGGCTTCTGGGATAGTCTTGATGATGTCAAAAACAGATTAACGGTGGATAGCGTCTTCATTCCATCTCTTGACATCAATAAACAAATAAGCCGCTATAATGGCTGGAAAAAAGCCGTGACCCGGGCCTTAAAATGGATTGACGTTGACTAAATTCGCGGCTCGACCGGACGGTTCCCCCAAAGGAGATCCGTCCGGTCAGTTAAAAAAACAACCATTATTTCCAGGGCCACCGCGCCTCATCTCCTTATCTCCCTACTAGACGGTTTTTAAGAGCTTCTCAATTTAAGGTCAATAGGACCATAAAGACTGACTATCCGCGGCCCTCTCGCTCAAAAACGGAATCGCGCTCAGCGGTTTTTTTGTCAATAACAACATATTATAAGTTAAATAAATGCTAATTAATCAATTTTAATTATAAAAGATAAAATTAACGTCTTTTTTTATTATATAAAATTTCTTGACAACAAACCCTATATTCCCCTAGAATCTCTAAAATATTAGCCCGGGCGCTTTTTTAGGAGCTAAGGGGGAATCCCGTTAAAATCGGGAGCGAGCCCATCACTGTGAGTCACCTTTTGGTTTAAGCCAATAGATCTTTTCCTCAATTAATGGCCACCGCGAAATCAACGCGTGGGAAGACTTGGGGAAATAGGACAAGTCAGGAACCCAGCCCGAGAACAAATATTAAGGCAAAGCCATTTCAGTCGGCGAAGGGGAATTAGCTGATTGATAATTGGCGGTAGCCTGACTGAGCTGAAATTCGCCAAAATAATTTCAGTATCAGTAGATTAGTGGTTTGGCCGAAATGGGCTCTCCAGATCATCTCATTCGAGATGATCTTTTTTTTTGCCTAAAGCCATTGTTTCCCACTAGCCTTAATCTTACCCCAAAACATTCCCAAAAAAATTGGCTCTGACTGAAATTTTCGCTAATAGGAGAAGAGCGATCTATGAGAAATTAAATTTACGTCTCCACACGCTAACGGTGAGCGCTCGTAATACTTAATTACTCAATCTTTTAATCGCGCTCGCGCCAAAGGCTTTAGCCAATGAAAGCCTGATATCGTCTTAGGCCATAACCAGTCAGATTACGCTTGGGTTTTCGCTTTTAGAGCGATTCAGCCCGTAATTTTGCAATAATAAAAAAGAACGTTACTATAACCTCGATTAGGAGTAATAATTATTTATGAAAAAAATATCATTTTTTTTCACGCTTTTAAAATATCAAATTATAATATTCACGATTTTCTCCACCTTATCTTGGGCTCAGAGCGACCAAGAAGCGACAACCAGGCAATCCTCGCTTTTAACGCTGGACACGGTGGTTATATCAAGTTCCCGCACCATGGAGGAGGTTAGGGAAATCACCTCCAACATTACTGTTCTAGGCCAAGAAGAAATCAAATACTCTTCAGCCAATAATCTAGGCGATCTTTTGGCGCAAGAGGGGTTTCACGTCGCTGGATACAACGGCGGAGTCCGCCTAACCGTTCGAGGCATGGCCCAACAAGACGAAGTCAACTCGCGCGTTCTTATTCTATTAAACGGGCGACGCGTTATAACCAATTCCATGGATCTGACGGCCATGGCTAACGTCGAGCGAGTTGAAATTATTAGGGGCCCGGCCTCTTTGCAATACGGCCCAGCGGCTATGGGCGGAGTGATAAACGTCATCACTAAACGCGGTGAGCCTGGTTTTAAGGCTTCCGCCGAAGTGGGATTTGGTAGCTATAATCTTGACAAGGAAAAAGCCTCTTTCAGCGGCCAAAGCGGGGCCTTTGATTTTTCGGTGGGCTTTACCCATACTGGGCAAGATGACATTAAAACTGGCTTGGGCTGGAAATTAGACTACACGTCACCTGGAGACGTATACAATACTAACCTTAACTTTGGTTATACATTTAATGAAAAGCATCGTTTCGGTTTTGATTTATACTATCTTTATATAAACGATCAAACATGCCCACCTTATGACGTGAGTTATTTTAACCCTAAGCCGGTTTACCCAAGCTCGCCTACTGACTATAATAGCCATGATCGAGAAATATCTAACTACTCTTTTTCATATGATGGACGCTCGGAAAACAATCTTTTATCATGGTCATTTACATACGGAACTGGGAAAAATATAGATCATATTTTTAGAAACGGACATTTTAACACTTATTATTCCGTGGACACTTTTACTGGTTTTATTTCTTATAAAGGCGACAGTCTTGAAATAACCTCTGGCCTTGATTTCGTAAAATATCTGTCCACCGCCAGAAACGGTCGGCGATACACAATGAGTGACTTAGGCGGTTTCGCAACCGGCAAAATTTTCTTTATGGATCGCGATTTAATTTTTTCTTTTGGCGGTCGATATGACGGCTACTCCTTAAAAGATCTTCATTTAGGCGACCAACAAAGACAAACTAATTTCGTGCCCTCAATAGGCGTAGCCTATCTGCCGAGGCCATGGCTAAAATTTAGAGCCAATTACGCCGAAGGCTTTGGCATGCCCTTGCCCACCTATATATCGGGCAATGAGACATATTTGCCCAGCCCTGACCTTAAGCCAGAAAAAAGCGAAACTTTTGAGCTCGGCTTGGACATTTCCTTAGACTATCTTTCCGCTAGTTTAACTTATTTCCACACCGTTTGGGACAATAAGTTCTATACTATGGATACTGGGATCAATAACCCTAACGCCACCAACCGAAACTGGTACAAATATTTTAACCTTGAGGGGGCTGAAATCGCTGGCTTAGAGCTTTCCTTAACGACTGACTTGGGCTTGATTTTAAATAAAAATTTCAGCCTTAAGCCTTATGTCAACGCGACATACATGACTTCCAGAAAAAATAAAGACCATAGCAAAAGTTCCCAATCCGTCGAATCTTTGGGTTTTGACACTTTAAGAGACGTTCCAAGGCTAGTTTTAGCCTACGGAATAACCTTTTCCGAGCCAAACTGGAATCTACTCTCGGCCATCAAGGTTAGGCATATGTTTGATATGGTCTCGCCCACTTGGGCTAGCGACGCCCCGCCTAACCCTTACATTAATTATAGCAATGGGCCAATCGTGGATTTTATGGCTGAAAAAAGGATCTTCGATTGGGCGGAAAAGGGCCATTTAAATCTTAGACTTGAGCTTAATAACGTTTTTGATCGTTACGATCTGGCTTACCTTGGCTATCCTAAGCCAGGCCGTAATTTTTACCTAGGCGTGTCGTACGAGTATTAGACGACAAGGCTTTCCTATCTTCCAGAGCGTGACTCAGGCGATAATTATGAGGCGACTATGAAAATAACGGCTTTTATGGGCTCCATCCATGGCGCGTGGCTTAACTCGGCCAAACCAAGCGACTTTGAGGGCCATGTCTTTCTAAGCCGCGATCTGGAAGACGAGACTTTTCGCGATTCCGCCCTTAAGGCTCTTAACGAGGCGGATTTAACGCTTTTTTACGACAGCGGCGAGCCCTCCATGGCGTTTGTCAAAGACGCCTTGGCCAATTTGGAACCAGGCCGCCGTTTTATCCAACTGTCTTGGGAGCCATCCCAATGGGGCGGGACGGAAGAGCCTTGGGTCAACGCCCAAGCCCAGCGATATTTAACCCAGGGCGGCCCTCAAAACCCTTCGCGCTTGTGGGCTTTTTTAAAGGCCTTGGCCGAGGGCTCTCCTCATGAGGCCCCTGAGCCTTTAATTTTGCCCGCCTGGGGCCTTTACCATCCTCAAGCCCCCCAGCCCGCGTACGAGGAGCTTAAAGATTTTTTGGCCTGGGCCGACGCGCGCCCCACAAACGCCTCTTTAAACCATGGCGCGGTCGGGATAATTTTTCACCGAATCTATTGGTCTGTTGGGCAAACCGCCATTGAGGATCGAATAATAGAGGCTTTGGAGGCGGAGGGCCTTAAAGTTTTGCCTTTCTTTGTGGATTGGTCAGAGGATCCCAGTCAAGGCCAAGAAGCCCTGGCTAAGCTGGAAAAAGCCTTTGACGGTAGCCATGGCCCAAAAATAGATGTCATCGTTAAGCTCGTCTCCACCCTCTCAAGCCCTGGCCAAGGCCATGAGAAAGCCGAGCTCTTTGAGGACTCCCCCGCTCGCTGGTCAGTCAGGCTCTTTAAAAAACTAAACGTCCCTGTCCTCCAACCTTTGGTTAGTTGGAGCCAAAATATAGAGCAATGGGAGAAAGACCCTTTGGGCTTAGGCCGCGAGTCCGCCTGGTCCATGGCTATGAGCGAGTTTGAGGGAGCCATTGAGCCATTTTTTGTAGGGGGAACTCTTCGTCAAGGCTTGCCGACTGGAACCCCTGCTCCCAGACAGCCCCATTGGGAGCGAATCCAGCGCTTAGCTCAAAGAGCCCGATCCTGGGCCAATTTAGCCCATACGCCCCCAAAAGATCGCAAAGTGGCCTTTATTTTGCACAATAACCCTTGCGGCTCAGTGGAAGGAACAATCGGAGTCGCGGCGGGCTTAGATAGCGCCCAATCTTTAGTCAAATTAGCCCAAGCCATGAAAGAGGTTGGCTATAGCGTTGACGTTCCCCAATCAGGCCCAGAGCTTTTAAAGGAAATTCTAGAAAAAAAAGCCATATCAGAGTTTCGTTGGACAGCCGCCCCGGAGATTGTCGCTAGGGGTGGGGCTTTGGCTTTGATTGACCCTGAAGGATATAATCGCTATTTCGCGTCTTTTCCCGAAAAAGTTAAAGAGGAGATTATAAAAACCTGGGGCCATCCGCCAGGGGAAACAATCGACGAGGTTCCGCCAGCGATGCTCCATGAGGGGCGAATTATCGTCGCTGGCCTTAAGCTAGGGCCAAACGCGGTGGTTTTGCCTCAACCCAAGCGCGGTTGCGCTGGCAGTCGTTGCGATGGGCGAGTTTGCCGAATTCTGCAAGATCCTCTCATTGCCCCTCCCCATCAATACTTGGCCACCTATCGTTGGCTACAAGACCCTCAAGGCTTTGGGGCCCATATTATTATCCATTTAGGCACCCTAGGCAACCTGGAGTATCTCCCCGGCAAATCCGCTGGTCTTTCCGAAAGTTGCTCTCCCGACTTAGCTCTCTATCAGTCGCCTAATCTTTACGTCTACGACTCTTGGGATACTGGCCCAGGTTTGACGGCCAAGCGCCGCTCTTACGCGGTTTTGGACGATCATCTGCCGCCCGCCATGAGACTGGCTCAAACGCCTAAAGCGTTAATGGAGCTAGAGGAGCTAATGAGCCAATCTCAAAAAAACCCCGAGGATCCGGACAAAACCGCCGTAACTAGGGAAGCGATCCGCGAAAAAATCCTTGAGGCTAAGCTGGAAAACACCTTAGGGCCCTTAGATGGCGATTTCGGGGAGCTGGCTATCAGAATTAGACGATTTCTTGGCCTAGTTAGCGGCTCGCTCGTCGAGGATGGGTTGCATGTTTTAGGCGATATCCCAGAAGGCGAGCGCTTAACGAGCTTAGTGGCCGCTATTTTGCTTTTTGAGTCTGGGGACTCGCCTGGCCTAAGGTCATTGTTGGCCAAGGAGGCGGGACTTGACCTTTTGGCCCTTCTTGAGGATCCGAGCGCCCTAACCCCCCAGGGCGCGACTAACACGCGAATCTTAGAGGATTTTGACAATAAAGGGACTAAAATCGTTAGCGCCATAATCGCCGGTGGCGCCCTAGAGGCAATAGAGCGCGAGCTCGGTGGCCAAAGCGCGAGCCCAGAGACCTGGACGGCTTTGATCTATCGCGCCCAAAACATTTTGGCTCGCGTAAAGGCTTGTCGCGAAATACTCACGGCTTTAACGGCGCTTAACGCAGGTTACGTCGAGCCAGGCCCCTCAGGAAACTTATCGCGAGGTCAAGAAGAGGCCTTGCCCACGGGACGAAATTTTTTCGCCCATG
This sequence comes from Deltaproteobacteria bacterium, assembly GCA_031270705.1. Taxonomy (GTDB): domain Bacteria; phylum Desulfobacterota; class Desulfarculia; order Adiutricales; family Adiutricaceae; genus JAIROO01. Next base: position 141 of record JAISWW010000064.1, on the reverse strand, counting down.
ACCCCCGACATCTTCCCACACAGAGGGCCTATAAAATTGGCCAACAATTAGCGGAAGCGACCATTAAAAAGCATCTTGAGGACGAGGGTCGTTTCCCCGAAAGCGTGGCCTTTTTTTGGATTAGCGCCGATCTATTGCAAA
>JAISWW010000037.1 GCA_031270705.1 Deltaproteobacteria bacterium | reverse complement strand
AAGCCCATGATCTACCTATGTTCTCTATATGATCATATATGGTTGCCATGAGGCTATCTTAGGACTATAATATTGGAGCGCTTATAATAATCTCCAGTCCGGCCTTTTTTTGGATAGCCGGGGACTGGCTTTAGACATCAGAGCCCAAAAACAGTCAAGGCCAAAAAGTTAGGTCAGAGCCAGGCTCCGACTGATTGGCTATTGGTCTTGCCCTAAAACGTTTTTGCCCAAGGTACGAGCGCGCGTTTGATATTAAGCTTAGGGCCACAAAGGCCGCTATTCGCTAACCAGCGAAAAGGGCGATATATATGCAATTAACGGCGGGCGTTTATTTTTACTCAAGCCCGGGAGGGCTAGATTTTTCCGGCGAACTTTGCTCCAACACCATTGTTCTCAAAGGCGAAAAATTGACGATGGTCGATCCTGGCACCATTCAGCGCCTGCCGGAACTCTTGGAGCGGATGGTGGCCGATGGTCTCGATCCCGCTGACCTAGAAAGCGTCATTTTAACCCACTCCCACCCTGATCACCTGGAAGCGTCCCCGGTTTTGGCCGAGCGTTTTGGCTGTCGTCTTTATATCTCCCGAGTTGAGCGCGAGTTTTTAAGCCAATCGGCCGCGGTCTTTTACGCCCAACATCAATTTCCAGGGCCCGAGGTCGTTTTCGAGCTTTGCGAGGAAGGGCCTTTGGTCATTTCGGGCTTGGAGTTGAAGCTTTTATCAACGCCTGGGCACAGTCCAGGGGGGTTATCGATCCTTTGGCCTTTGGGCAAGCTTTTAATGACCGGGGATCTTTTTTTCCCAGGCACCATTGGGGCCTTCAACATTTTTGGCGGCAATTCTGGGGATATGTATAAAAGCGTGGCTCGCTTAAGGGACATGGGGGGCGTGGAAAAGGTTCTTTGTGGTCACGGCCCAGCCATTATCGATCGAGACATGGTCATCCAGAATTATCGGGCCCTATTCGCGGAAATCGCGGCCAAAAAGGCTGGCGGGCTGATGTAAGCTTAAAGCCTATACTCTTGAGCCCTATCATTATAAAGAGCCGAAAGCCAACCGTTTTGTGAGCGGAGGTTTTCGGCTCTAGTCTTTTCTAGCGGATCGCCAGATTTGTCTCTAGAAGAATTTTTCCTTGACTGATTTGGAAGGCTTAAACGTTAAGGCGTTGTGGGCTTTGACCTTGACCTGCTCGCCAGTCCGGGGGTTGCGGCAGGTTCTTTTGGCTCGCTTGACCAGATGAAAGACGCCAAGGCCGGCTAAAGCGAAACGCTTTTCCTTTTTGACGGTCTTCAAAACCGTGACGACGAGGCCGTCAATGATGTTTTTGGTGGCTAACTGGCTGATGCCGGCCTCTTCGGCCAACTTGGCGACTAGCTCAGTCTTTTTCATGCTGATATCCTCCTCAGGACAAATTAAAATCTTGCCCCCGAAAAGGCGACAAGGGCGATAGGGTGAAAGCCCAGAGGGCTAGACAACTAGACTCAGATAGAAGAGCCCGAAGAAAAGAAAACCTAAAAAGCCCATAAGCCAAAGTAGCCTCTTGGCTATAAAAAGGGCCACAACGGGACAATTGGCTAGGCCAATTTGACGAGGCGGCGAATCAATTTGCCCAACCAAAATATGTGGGAGGGCGTTAATTGGCCAAACCCCTAGAAACTAGACAACTCGAAAAGCGCGCCTTTAGCCTTTGATTATCAGGCCACAAATGTCAAAAAAATAGACTTTTAATACCCAGAACAAAAAATTTGGCTTCTTAGAGAGACTCTCAAAATCGTCTTGTCAGCGCGCGGCTATAGGCGCCTTTAGCCAGCTTAGCCTGGCTCAATAAACCAAAGATAGCGGAATTTAAGGCCATTATCGCGCTTATGACTAGGCGCTTAAGGGCTAGTTACGGCTTATGGCTAGGTAATGACCACAAAAACCATAACCCATCGCCTTAGCCAACTAGTTTCTTTTTTTTGCCTCCGCTCATATGAGAGCCCATTATCTCGCTCCACAAAACCCTGATAAAGAAGTGGTAGGGCTCTTTCCGTCTTCTCCAAGGAGCGCAATAGACCATCAATGTAAATCATGTTTATAATAGACATCATTTTTACGTCTGTCAATACTTTTTTAAGGCAAAAGGCAAAATATTTTTGGTTTTTTAGCCTCTGGGCAAAAAATTTTGTTCTTCATAGGGACAAAAAGCCTATATAGGCCTCAAAGCCAGGCCAAATATGGAACCTTAAGGCTGGCGCTTAGTCCAAAAACGCTCTGGTCAGGCGAATCGAGGCGTCAAAATAATTGGCTAATTTTTACGATTAAGCCGAAAATAGGTTGATTTTAAGGATTTACAGCTTTTGAGGCTTCTTGGCCTAGTCGTCTGATTATTTAGGCGCTGGCGCTCGCCTATCATGAAAGACTAAAGCTCTCAAGGGCTTTTCGAGGGGAGGCGCCTCTTTGAGGTTTAAAGGCTTAGGTCATAGCGCCCCGAAAAACGCCTGACGATCCCAAAGAGCTATAAAGGAAAGCCTTTTTTAGGAGGCTAGTGGGTCTTTTTAGGCGATTAGACCGTAAGGCCCCGACTTAAGTCTTCTAATTATCGCCTTGAGAGCCAAGGGCTAGAAGTTTTTCCGCCAATTGGCGAGGCTAATAATTTTTTGTCAGCCTAATTAATCAAATGGCGAATCTGGCCACAAATATTTCTTTTGGCTCAAGAGGGAAGTTGGGAGTGGCAAAAAGGACTCCCCCAAAAGGGGTTAAGCCTTAAGATAGTCTCTTGGCCGCCGAGCCCGAGAACACAAAGTTAAAACAGAATCTGTTTCTAAAGGACTCAAAACTTGACTTATTTAGGCGATATGGGTAGAATAATTTCAGGTCAAATTTGGGCCTTTTGAAAGGAGCCTGTAAAATAATGAGTCAGGAAACATTCCTCTTCACTTCCGAGTCGGTCACCGAGGGGCACCCCGACAAAGTGGCCGATCAGATTTCCGACGCCATCCTCGACGCCATTCTGGCTAATGATCCCCAGGGGCGGGTGGCCTGCGAAACTTTGGTAACTACTGGCCTCGCCTTAATAGCTGGGGAAATAACCACCAACTGTTGGGTTGATCTGGCGGAAGTGGCTCGATCGACCATTAAGAGGATCGGCTATAACGACTCATCCATGGGGTTTGATTGGAAAACTTGCGCGGTCTTAAACGTTTTGGGCAAACAGTCCCCAGACATCGCCATGGGCGTGGACTCAGCCCAAGACCATGAGCAAGGGGCTGGCGACCAAGGTCTTATGTTTGGTTACGCGACCATTGAGACGCCGACTTTTATGCCTTTGCCAATCTATCTCGCCCATGCCCTAACCGCGCGTTTGGCTTTGGTTCGGCATAATGGGGTCTTGAACTTTTTACGGCCTGATGGCAAATCCCAAGTGACCGTGGAATACGCCAATGGTCAGCCTAAACGCGTGGACGCGGTGGTTATCGCGGCCCAACACTCCCCAGAGATATCGAGCGACGCCTTAAAGCAAGCCATCATTGAGGAAGTGATCAAAAAGGTCATTCCCGCCAACTTACTGGACGCGGACACCAAACTGTTTATAAATTCCACTGGCCGGTTTGTCATAGGCGGCCCAGTTGGCGATTGCGGCTTAACTGGTCGGAAGATCATTGTGGACACTTATGGCGGCTGGGGTCGGCATGGGGGCGGTTGTTTTTCTGGCAAAGATCCTTCCAAGGTCGATCGTAGCGCTTGCTATATGGCTCGTTACGTGGCCAAGAACGTGGTGGCCGCTGGTTTGGCCGACCGTTGCGAAGTCCAGCTAGCTTACTCCATTGGCTTAGCCGAGCCAGTTTCTTTGATGGTTTCCACTTTAAACACGGGCCGCGTTCCTGAAGAGAAGATCTCTAGCGCCTTAAGGCAACTTCTCTCTTTCAAACCCGCTAGCATGATCGAGCGCCTTAAGCTAAAAAGGCCTATCTACGAAAAGACAGCCAGCTATGGCCATTTTGGGCGAACCGAGATGGAGTTTTCCTGGGAAGCGACCGACCTAGCCGACAAATTGAGAGACGCGGTTGGTTTAAAAGGCGCCCCGCCAGCTATTGATTTTACGGTCAAGTAGCCGCGGCTAGAATTCAAAATAAAGATCTTAACCAAGGCCAGCCTCGCGCTGGCCTTGGTTGTTTAAGAGCCGAAACCTAAGGGAGAATAGGTTAGCGAGGGACAAAAGCCTTCAAAATGGGTTGAGCTTAAAGGCTGGGGCGAAGAGACAAATCGCGAGTTCTTATCATTATATATAGATGGCCAGAGACCTAAAAAATCCGGCCATCCGGCTGAGGGGCTGAGGAGCTTTAGGCTTGATCGACCCAGAGCTTTCCAGAACCACGAAATGGATTGAGCTTAAAAGGATTGGGCTTAAAAGGATCGGGCGGGCCAGTTAAATCGCTAGACTCTATCATTATATATGTAGTTCCCAGAACGTTAGGCTCTTACGGCTTTTAGGGCTAGCTCCTCATTATGGGGCGGACAGGCTATTTGGCCAATAAAGAAGTCGCGGGCAAGATTTAGCCCTGGGATTCAAAGCCAAAAAGGCGCCTTTGAATAATGGCTCCCAAAACCCTTGAGGCTTTCGGCCTTAAGAGGACGAGGCTTAAGGGGGTTTGTCAAATCGCTAGCGACATATCATTAATATATAGAGGCCGACGACCAAAGAAAGGAACGGCAAAGTAACTCGCCAATTTGAGGGCTAGGCTTTTCTGGTTTTTATTGGGCCAAAAAATGATCCACGCTAAAACTACAAAGGCTTATAAAGCGGGCGGGTTTTTAAAGGCCTTTGAGTCGGAAAGAGCTCTGGACAGAAAATCATTTTGAAATCATAAGAAAATTATGTCTAAAAATATAGATTTCAATTTTAATTGGGATGTTTATATAGTAGTAAGACAGTTAAGAGGATAAAAAAGGTGGGACTAATAGATAGTTTAAAAACGCCAATACATAAGTATGGCGGAAAGGGAGGGATTCGAACCCTCGGTAGGGTTTTAACCCCTACACTCGCTTAGCAGGCGAGCACCTTCGGCCTCTCGGTCACCTTTCCATGGGCCAAATCAGATACAATCTTTATCGCGCTTTTAATGAGCCAAGCTGTTAGGCGTCTAGCTAAAATTAGCCGCGCGCCCAAAATCTGGCCCTTTATAACACAATTCCCCCCCGTGATCAACGCCCATTGAAAGCGATCATTAAAGAAATTCGCCCATCAACCTGGACGGCTGATTGGCTCGGCTCCGGTTTTGAGGTTATGGTCTGGCGGAAAAGGCGCGTCGTTCCTTCTGGGAGCCAGGTGGTTAGTCTGCCAGATTCGGTGAACGCTAGTGTGGCTGATACCCAAAGCCTTAGCCAATAACCGGGTGCTCCAGATTTTTTGAGGATCTGGCGGGGTCTCGTATAAGGTCTTTTCAATGACCGCGCTCGTCAGCGTATCGCGCACGCTAGCCGGACGACCGCTCCGAGGAGCCTCGAGCTCAATGCCAGCCAAGCGGTTCTCGGCGAAACGGGTTCGCCATTTGCCGACCCTGGCCTCAGAAAAGTCCAAGGTTTTGGCGATGGACTCGTTATTTCTTCCCATGGCGGCTAGGGTCACTATTTGGGCCCGTTCCAGAATTTTCCGTGGGGTTTTAGGGTTTTTTAATAAACGCTCCAGTTTGGCTTTTTCCTCTGGGGTCAAGACAATCTTTACGGCTTGTCTCATGGCTTGACCTCAAACATTTTTTCGCGCTCGAGCCCGATCTTTCCTAAAAAACCAAAGGCTAAAGGTGGCGATAACTGGTTACCTGACGGAAGCGGCGAGCGCGCTGGTCGCCCAGCGTTTGTCTCGGTCACGCTTCCAAAAGTCGAAATATTAAAACCTCCTTAGGCCCGACGGCCTGACCGATCAGCTTTAAAAACTCATCGGCGGTAATGACGAAAAATCAATATCTTTACAAGTCTTGACCCTGGGGAGCTTTAGCCTATCGCCTTAGCTCGCTCCGGTATCCCAGAAGTATATCTGGGCGAGGAAATAGCCAAACACCGGGTTTCGTCTGTTTAAGCTATTTTAATCCAGAGGAACCAAAAAGTAAACAGAAATAGGAGGCCCGTTAAGCGGTCTAAAATTGATCTAACAGGTCGATTGTTCAGTTTACCTTGGTTTTTCCCTGTTTTCGTTATTAAGTCGAAATAGAGGGTTAATTTATGAAGGAATACAAGGCCAAGAATAAGGAGTTAGCTTAACTCAAATAAACGAAACGAAGCGAAATTTTTTCTATGATATTTTATTTACGGTTTATATCAAGCCCAAAGACCCCAGGGACTGGCCAGCCAGTCAATGGGGTCGGCTTCTTTGGTTTGGTTGGGCTTGAGGCTATTTAGGCGAAATCGCCTAGCGCCGCGCCTCTTTAGCGGGCGGCCAATATTTGACAATTAATTGCGCATTTGTTAGCATTATCCCTTAAGATGAGAGTGGGCCATTTTAGGACATATAAATACCAATCCCTTTTGATTTTGGTTAAATAGGCTCTTAATTAACAATTTTCGGGCCAGACTCGCTCAAAGCTTAGAGTCTACTTGGCCAATCCCAGGGCGTCCCAATTGATAGACCTTAGGCCCAGGCCAACCCAACCCACGCGCTGGGTATCCACCCAAAGCGGCGTCCGCTAGGCTCCCATGGGTCTATTGTCGATCAACCTTAATTTTGAGGGACGCTGGGCTTTACTGATCGGCGCCGGAGCGGTCGGGCGACGGAAATTAGGGGCTTTATTGGCCGCCGGGGCCAAAGTTCGGGTGGTGGAGCCGCGACCAGCTCCTTGGCTTTTGGATTTGGCCGCCGAAGGCCTAACTCTTTTGGAGAAAAGCTTTTCGGAGAGTTTTTTGGCTGACGAGCCGCTGGTCTTTGTGGCGACGCCCTTAAATTTAAGTTCCAGTAAATCCTCTTCTAACGAAATTTCCCAGGAAATTTCGTTAGAAGACATCATTAATTTAGCGCTTAAAAAAGGCTTGTGGGTCAATGTGGCCAGCGACCCCGCGCGCTCCAATTTTTTTCTGCCCGCTTTGGCTCAAGATGGCTCTTTTCAGGTCGCTGTCTCTACTGGAGGCGCCTCCCCAGCTTTAGCGGCTCGGGTGGCGAGGGAGCTAAAAGAGACCTACGCGGGCTATGGTTTTTTTTGTCGCTTATTAGGCCGAGTTAGGCCTTTGGTTTTGGCCTCGGATTTAAGCTCCTCGGAGAGAAGGCGGATTTTTAAGGATCTGGCCGCGGACGCCGAGTTAGCGCGATTGGTGAATCAGAAGTCTCTAAACCAAGATCAGGAGCGGGCGGTCTTGGAGCGGCTAGGCCATCTTTTGGCTCCCCTCCGCTTGCCAGGGGATTTCGCGCCTTAAGGGGTTTTAAGGGCGGTTTTTGGTTTTATGGAGATTTTTGTTTATGGGGCCGGTCATTGGCGAACGCCGGTGGCCATTCGCGAGAAATTGGCCTTAGTCGATTTTTCTGGCCCCAAGGTTTATGGTTATTTGGCGGCGGAGACCTTAAACGAGGTTTTGATCCTGTCGACTTGCAATCGATTGGAGATCGTCGGGGTGGCCCCGAGCGCTCTTGTGGCCAAAGATATCCTTAAAAAGGATTTATCTAGTCAAACTGGCCTCACGAGCTCGGAACTAGATCAATACTGTCATTTTTATGAGAATACGGCGGCGACTCGCTATCTTTTTCGGGTGGCCGCGGGCTTAGAGTCCCAGATTTTAGGCGAGCCGCAAATATTGGGGCAAGTCAAAGAAAGTTTTCGCGAGGCCTTAAAAAATCGCTTGGTCGGCCCCGTGGTCGGCAAACTCTTCCATAAAAGCTTCCGAACCGCCAAAAGAGCTCGCTCGGAGACGGATTTGGCCCAAGGATCCGTCTCCATCGCCGCGGCCGCGGTGGAAACGGCCCAAGAGTTAATGGGGGGGATCGCCCAAAAAAGGGTTTTGGTCTTGGGCGCGGGCGAGATGGCCTCATTGCTGGTGGCTCATCTCGCGGATCGCCATTTAAAGGATTTGGTTGTCATCAATAGAACTCTGGCCAGAGCCGAGGCTCTGGCCAGGAAATGGCCCGCTCGGGCCAGATCTTGGCCTGAATTGGCTCAAGCTATTGAGGAATGTGACCTGGTCTTCGGGGCTTTAGGTGGATCTAGCCCGGTTTTGACTCAAGAGTTTTTGACTCCTTTGGTCAAAGGCTCTCTTTGGCTCTTAGACTTAGGGGTGCCGCGCAATTTTGACCCCAATACGGCCACTTGTCCGGGCGTCATTTTACGAGATATTGATCAGATCGGGGATTTGGTGAAAGCCAACCAGCTTTCTCGGCAAAAAGAGGCCTTAAAAGTTGAGGCCATCATTGAGGAAGAGCTGGAAAAATTTTATCAATGGCTAGCGGGTTTGTCGGCCAGCCCAACTATAAAGGATCTGACCCGGCTCGCGGATCAAGCTCGGGCCATTGAGCTGGACAAGACCCTCAGTCGCCATGATTTTAGCCCAGAGCAAGAGCGGGCGGTGGTGGCCATGAGCCGCGCTTTGACGCGGCGGATCCTCCATAACCCTCTCTCTTTCGCTAAAGCTTGCCATCGCCATGGCCGGGAAGACTATAATTTGGATATGGTGCGCCGGATTTTTGGCTTAGATCCCTAAACCGCGCTCCCTAACGGAGCTAGCTTAAGGGAACTAGCCTACTAGCTTAACTGTTCTAAAATAGCTGAACAAAATTAGGGCCTTTTTTAATAGAAGCGCTATTATATGGTAAAAATCCTTTGGAGAAACCTTTCCAGAGGTTTGGCGCCCCTGAAAGCGGGCTATTTTTCTGGCCTAGCGATTTTTTTTCTGACTGGCGATTTTATTTTCTGACCTCATTGGAGGGGGCTGGCTCCTATTTTGGGGCGGTTTTTTTATTTCCCAAATAGTTTTTTTAAGGCTATAATTCCGGGCGCGAAAGACTTTTAAGCCTTAAGAGCTTTTTGGGGCGAGGCGGGTTTTCGTTGGCTATAGGGCTGTTTTTTCGAGCCCTAAGCGGCTTTGAGCGTTATCGTATTTAGGCTATATTAGGCCAGTTTGGACTCGACGGAGGTGTGTCAGTGGGCTCTTTGAACTTCCCTAAGGAAAAAGTCTTAGAAACATTTATGGATGATGAGGAGCTTTTCGAGGAGTCCATCGCCATGTTTTTGACCAATGTCCAGGAACGTCTGGCTACCCTCAAAACAGCCGTCGCCTCTAGCGACGCGGCGGTGGTCATGGCTGAGGCCCACACCATTAAGGGCATGATGGGCTATTTTTCCGACGGTCCTCCCTATGAGGCGGCCAAAAAGCTAGAGTTCATGGGGCGCGAGAAGAAATTAGACGGCGCTCCGGACGCCTTAGCCGATTTAGAGGATAAGCTGGGCCAACTCAATCAGGTTTTACAGGCTTGGATTGCCCATTAGCCTAGAATTTGGCCACGAGTCGATTTTCAATCCGCCTAAGGTCGAGCCTTTTTGGGTTGGCCTTTTAGTTTTTTAGAGAGCCCTTTTTGGCTTTTTTTTAGTTTTAAATGGTTTTGGGGCTCAATTACCCCAGGGGAGGCGTGTTTGACGATCGAAAAAAATGGCTCGCCCCAAGCCCCACCCGAAATGGCGGCTGAGGGGGAGTCCAGTCAGGTTCTAGAGGCCCGCTATCAAAAATCCGCTCGTTTGGCCGAAACCCGGCCTATCTTTCCCAACGTTTTCCGGCCTAAAGATCAAGTTGAGGCCATTCGCCGGGCGGTGGGCCATCTGACCCATGACGAGCTGGAGACTCAAATCGACGAGCGCTCGGTGGCTGGGCGCCTAATGGCCAAACGGGATTATGGCAAATCCACCTTCTATGATCTTCAAGATCCTACTGGCCGCATCCAACTCTATTTAAGGCGGGATCGCGTCTCTCCAGAAACGTTTGAGTTAGCCAAACAGTTGGATATCGGGGACATTGTCGGGGCTTGGGGCCGAACTTTTAAGACTAAAACAGGCGAATTGTCCATCTTAGTGGAAGGCTTGGACTTAGTCACCAAGAGTTTATGGCCTTTGCCGGAGAAGTTTCACGAGATGAGCGTGGAGCTGAAGTATCGGCGCCGCTACCTAGATCTCATCATGAGCGAAAACTCTCGCCGAATTTTTAAGATTCGTTCCCAGGTCATCACTTATATTCGCCAATTCTTGGACGAGCGGAATTTTTTGGAAGTTGAGACGCCCATGATGCACTCCATTCCAGGGGGAGCCACGGCCAGGCCTTTTGAGACTTACCATAACGCTCTCGATTGCCAGCTTTATCTCCGCGTGGCTCCAGAACTTCATTTAAAGCGCTTATTGGTGGGCGGTCTGGGCCGAGTTTACGAAATTAACCGTAATTTCCGCAATGAGGGTCTCTCTATCCAGCATAATCCCGAGTTCACTATGCTGGAGTTTTATCAAACTTACGCGGTTTACGAGGATTTAATGGATTTAACGGAGACCATGTTTTCGAGTTTAGCCGAATCCATTTTGGGAACCTCGGAACTGGTTTATCAGGGTTGGTCTTTGTCCTTAAAAAGTCCTTGGCCCAGATTATCTTTTCATAAATCTTTAACCTCCATTGGGGAAGTGCCTGAGGAGGTCTTGGCCGACAAAGACCAAGCCCTGGCCCATCTGGCTTCCTTGGGCCAGGTCATGAGCCCGCAAGATCCGCTGGGCAAAATCCTAGCCAAAATCTTTGATCTGGTCGTGGAGCCCAAACTCATTAGCCCGACCTTTATTACCCTTTATCCCGCCGATATAAGTCCTTTGGCTCGGCGCAATGAGGCCAATCCCGAGCTCACCGATCGCTTTGAGCTTTTCGCGGTGGGTCGGGAGCTCGCCAACGGCTTTTCCGAGCTCAATGATCCTCTGGATCAGAAACAGCGCTTTTTGGCTCAGGTGGCCGAGCGCGAGAGTGGCGACGATGAGGGCATGTTTTTTGACGAGGATTACATTAGGGCCCTCATGTATGGCATGCCGCCCGCGGCGGGGGAAGGGGTGGGCATTGATCGGTTAGTCATGCTTTTGACCGACGCGCCCAGCATTCGGGATGTCATCCTTTTTCCCCACATGCGCCCAGAAAAATAGGGATAGGGTTTTTTTCTAGATCGTCGCCGCCTTCTTAGGCTTATTGGGAAGATTTGGAGTTTTATGAGCTTTTTGTCTACGCGCCTTAAATAATGAGCCTTAATTAAATGAGCGTGGAACGTTCCATCGCCTTAAGGTTTCTCAGAGCCAAAAGGCCAGGCAGTCTCGTCTCTCTCATTTCGGTTTTAGCCATCAGCGGCGTGGGCTTGGGGGTGGCGGCCCTCATCGTGGTTTTGGCCGTTTTGGATGGTTTTGAGACAAACCTGAAAAATAAGCTTTTGGGATTGTCGGCCCATGTCTCTATTTATGAGATGGGGGGCCCGGTGCGCGATTGGCCCCAAGTGGTCGAAAAAATCCGCTCCGTCCCGGGCGTAGTCTCGGCCATTCCTTTAATTAAAGGTCAGGTCATGGTGGCTAGCGGCCAAGAGGCCAGCGGGATCACCTTGGTGGGGGTTGAGCCACGCCTCACGGAAGAGGCGGGTTTTTTTCAGGTTTTGACCGTTTCGCCCGAAGGCGTCGAAAACCTTGAGCGCCGGCCCATGGTCTCGCCTTATCCCGTTTTTCCCGATTATTCGGAGGATAATTGGCTACCTGACGATCCAGAATCGGCCCCAGAATCGGCTCCAGAACCTACCCCAGAACCTGTCCAAGAAATTGAACGGCCAATCTTGCTAGGCCGAGATCTCTCTTTAGGTCTAGGCGCCGGGCCTTTAAGCTCCCTACGGGTGGTTTCCCCGTTTGGCCGGATGACGCCCTTAGGGCAAAGGACGCCTTTAACCAGCTATTTTAAGGTGGCCGGGACTTTTCGGGCCAATTATTACGATTTTGACTCCAAACTGGCCTTTACCACTTTAGAGGAAGCGGCGGCTATATTGGGTTTAGGGGCCCAGGAAGCCTCGGTCATTGAGCTGAAAGTCACCGATATCTATCAAGCTGACCAAATCCGCCAGCGGGTGACCGATCTCTTGGGGCCTAATTATTGGGGCCAAGACTGGATGCGCATGAATTTAAGCCTCTTTTCGGCTTTAAAGCTGGAACAGGTGGCTATGTTTATTGTCCTGACCCTTATCATTTTGGTGGCCGCCTTTAATATCGCCTCCACCTTAATAATGATGGTTTCCGAAAAAACCGCGGACATCGCTATTTTAAAAGCCATGGGAGCCAACGCGGCCCAAATTAAGCGGATTTTTACCCTACAAGGTTTGGTGGTGGGGTTTGTGGGCACTTTTGGGGGCCTCATCGTCGGGGTTTCGGTCTGTCTTGCCCTTAAAAAATACGAGTTTATTTCCTTGCCCCCCGAGATATATCTAATGAGCTCTTTGCCGGTGGAACTGCGCTGGCCGCAAGTGGCTTTGATCGTCTTAGTGTCCATGATTATCAGTTACCTAGCCACGGTCTATCCGGCCAAGAAAGCCGCTCAACTTGAGCCAGTAGAGGCCTTAAGGCATGAGTAGCTCGGCCTCTCAAGAAAAACCAAAGGGTAAAACGCCTAAACCGCTTCAATTTAAGCTGGATAAGCACAAGATTGACTTAAAAGAGGAGCAAATTTTTCTGGACGAGCTGAATAACGAGACGCCTATTGATCCTCGCAAACCCATTTTGGAGGCTAAAAACCTTAAAAAGGTTTATCAGTCCGGGGGCGGCGATCTGGTTATCTTGGAAAATCTCTCTTTGGAGCTCAAACCTGGTCGCTCTTTGGCTATTTTAGGGGCCTCGGGTTCAGGCAAATCCACTTTGTTACATCTTCTGGGCGGTTTGGATAAGCCGAGCGGGGGGCAGGTTTTGTCGCGCGGTCGGGATATCGCCCGCTTAAGCGAGCCCATCTTGGCTCGCTGGCGGGCTCGGGAAGTGGGTTTTGTCTTCCAATACCACTATTTGTTGCCCGAGTTCGAGGCTTTGGAGAACGTGGCCATGCCGGCTTTGTTGGCCGGGTTTTCGCCGAAAGAGGCCCAGGATTTGGCTTGGCCCTTACTCGAGCGGGTCGGTTTGGCCCAAAGGCGCGATCACCGGCCCGGAGCCTTATCCGGGGGGGAAAGGCAGCGCGTGGCTTTGGCTCGGGCTTTGGTTTTGAGCCCCAAAATTCTTTTGGCCGACGAGCCGACCGGGAACCTGGACGCCCAAAACGCCAACTTAGTCAATGATCTTATCGGGGAATTGGTTGAGGAAAAGAAGATGAGCGCGGTGGTGGTCACTCATAATATTGAGTTAGCCCGAAAAATGGGCGATCGCCGGGAATTAGCCAAGGGTCGGTTATGGCCTGGCCAAGAAAGATAGCTTAAAGAGCCTCTTTTAAAGGCTTTTTCGTCGACTGGGGATTGATAGCCAAAAATGGCGGGTTTTTTTAGTTTTTGTTAAGATATATCGATACCCAAAAACCAGCGTTTGGCAAAATTGACATTTGATATTATAATGTAAAACTGTTTGTTCTATATATTGGCTTCGGAGACGCGACATGTCCAAAAATCCATTTGTCCTATTTATCATAATCTCTCTGTTCTGTCTGGGCGGAGTCTGTCTTATGGGTTCCAAGGCTTGGGGGCAGACGGGGCAGAAGATCGCCGTGGCGCCTTATCAGGTGGTCGGGGTGACTGGGACACAATTGGAGCAGCTCAGCAATATTAGCCGAGGCCTCTTAGAATTAACGGTCTCCGCTTTGTCTTCCCAAGGGTTTCAGCCGCTAGCCATGGGGGCCCAAACCCTAAGCCAAGGGGAAAGCGCCGTGGTGGCTCAGGCCAAGCAGCTAGGAGCCGATTATCTGTTTTGGCCAAGCCTAACGCGGGCGGGCACTTCTTTTACCTTGTCGGGCGCCCTCCAACCTCTAGCCACGGGCTTAGTGGGCAGTCGCCGCATGTCGGTCACCTCCTCGGCCTCGGAAAATTTGCCGCAAACGGCTGAGCGCTTGGTTTTGATGGTAACGGATCACCTCTTCGGCGGTGGGGCCGCCGTGGTCTCGGTGACCATAACCGGTAGTGGTCTGGTGGAAAATGACGCCATCTTAAATTCTTTGCGCATCCGCAAAGGCGGCACTTATAACGAGGCCAAGGCGGCCTCGGACATTAGGCGTCTCCACGCCATGGGGTATTTTGAGACCGTCAGCGTTGAGGTCAACGATGTCCCGGGCGGCAAGGCGGTTCATTTTCGGGTCACGGAAAGGCCGCAGATAGGGGTCATCATCTATCAGGGCAACAAGAAGTTTGACCAAGAGGATTTGGATAAGGTGGTGGGCCTAAAAGTTTTGGATTTAGCCACCGATGAGCGCTTGACCACGGCGGTCTCTAACCTCCAGAAGTTTTACGCCGATAAGGGCTACCCCATGGCCCAGGTCACCTATGAGCTCCAGCCAGGGGAAGAGGGCAAAGCCAAACTAGTTTTCCAGGTTGTGGAAGGCGGCAAACTCTTTATTCGCGATATCCGCTTTGAGGGCAATGACTTCTTCTCTAATTGGACTTTAAAACGCCAAATTGAAAGCAAAACCCGCTTCTTTTTAACTTCTTGGCTGACCGGGTCGGGCAAACTCGATCGCGACAAATTGGCCAATGACGCCCAGACCCTAACCCAGTATTACCACAATAACGGTTTTCTCTTGGCTAGAGTAGGCGAGCCCAATATTGAGTCCTTGGAGGGGACGGATGGCTTTGTCATCACTTTCCCCATCAATGAGGGCCAGCGTTTTCAAGTGGGCGAAGTGACCATAACGGGGGATCTTTTGGAGGATGACGATCCGGCCAAGATTTTAAAGCTAACCGAGCTCCGGGACGAAAAGTGGTTTAACCGCGAAATGCTCCAAGAGGACATTAATCGCGTCAAAAACTACTACGCGGACAAAGGTTACGCCAAAAACGAGGTGGAGGCGGTCTTTGGGGAGCCGGACGATAAAAATGTTTTGTCCGTGGCCATAAACGTCATGCCCAAAAACCTAGTCTATTACGATCGCATTACCATTGTCGGCAACGACAAAACCCGCGACAAAGTTATCCGGCGGCACTTGGAGTTTTCCGAGGGCGACTTAACCTCCAACACCAAACTGAAAGATAGCCAAGCCAACCTCATGCGGAGCTCCTTTTTTGAGGACATTAACTTGGTGCCCAGTCCCTCCGACAAAGAGGACATGATGAACCTCCGCGTGGAAGTCAAAGAAAGGCCCACCGGATCATTTCAGATTGGCGCTGGCTATAGCAATTACAACTCCATCTTTGGCACCATCCGCTTAACCCAAGACAACCTCTTTGGCTATGGTCGCCGAATCGCTTTGGAAGCCAATATTGGTAGCGAAAGCAATTACTTTAACTTCTCCTTTACCGATCCTTGGGTGGGCGATCGACCCTTGATGATGGGCCTAGATCTCTTTAAGTATTACAACAACTACGACTACTACCGCAAAGACTCCAAAGGCGTGGCCGTTAGAGCTGGTTATCCGGTTTTTGAGAAATTTTACTTAACGGGCACCTATTCTTGGGAAGAAGTCGAAATTTCCGACGTCGGCCTAAACTCCTCGGCTTACTTGACCTCCATGTTGGGCAACACCGTCAACAGCATTGTGACCGTGGCCCTCCGCCGCGATACCCGCAACCACTTCTTCCAGCCGACTAGTGGCTCCACGGCCCGGATTTCTTACGCCATCGCCACCGGGGTTTTGGGTGGGGACACGAGCTTTAGCCGTTACGAAGTCGAGTACGCCCATTGGATTCCTGTCCCGCCGTTTAAAACCGTGGCCATTATGGGTCACATTGAGGCTGGTTACGCCAAGGAAAACAAAAAAGGTGGCCTACCCGTCTACGAAAAGTACATGCTCGGCGGCATCAACTCCATTCGCGGTTATGACTGGTATGACGTCTCCCCCAAAGATCCTCAGACCCAGGAGAATATCGGCGGCGAGAAAATGCTGGTTATGAATTTCGAGTTGACCTTCCCCCTCATTAAGGATTCTGGTCTTTTCGCCGTGGCTTTCTATGATATGGGCAATGTCTGGACCTTGGACGAGAACTATAGTTTTTCCAATCTCAAACGCAGTTATGGCGGCGGCATCAGGTATCTCTCGCCCATGGGCCCATTGCGCATTGAGTATGGCAAGGCTTTAGACCCCGATCCCGGCGATCCGGCTGGCCGCTGGGAATTTACCATGGGGGCCATGTTCTAAAACATG
>JAISWW010000026.1 GCA_031270705.1 Deltaproteobacteria bacterium | reverse complement strand
AAAATGGGCCAAAATGGCCTACTTTTCTCAGAGAAAAATGGGCCACCGCCATTGGGGAATTTTTAAATTCTCAAAAAACCAAAAAAATGGGCCACCCTTTAAATGACCCTATAAGCTATTTTAATTCTAAATAAAGTTTTTTATGTTAAAATTGTTTTAAATTACTTTTTAGTCTTAAATTTTAAACTTGAGATACTAATAATTTTTAAGTTTTAAGCCGTCTAGGCCGGGGTTTCCCCGGCCTTCAATCTTCCTATCCTTAGAGGCTGGAGATAGCCTTCAAGACCAAAACCTTAAAGAATTATTTCCCGCCAAGCATATACGCTTGGCCAGCAAATTTTCGGGGAAAAACCAAGGCCCCGATCGCTCGCTTGCTTTTTATCTAGGGCTTATGTATATTCAAAATAACTTTCTTCTCAAACAATAATGACGCGAATTTTTCTAAACGTCCTTAAACTTTTGGTAACTCTCTTTAGCGGGCTATTTTAGCTTGTGGCCTTACGCGCGTTTAATTTTTCAAAATAATTCTGATTTTCTAAACTTATAATTATTATATTTTTAATTTTTATAACTGTTAATTCATCACAAGTAAATTTTAAATTTACTTCATTTAGGTTGATTTTAAGGAGGGCGCCAAATGGCTAAAGAAAAAAATTTAACCACCGCCGCTGGAGCGCCGGTGGTGGACAACACCAATTCCGTAACCGCGGGCGACCGTGGCCCCATTGTTATTCAAAACCCCTGGTTGCTGGATAAATTGGCCCATTTTGACCGCGAGGTCATCCCGGAAAGACGGATGCACGCGAAAGGCTCAGGGGCGTTTGGAACTTTCACCGTCACTCATGACATCACCAAGCTGACCAAAGCCAAGGTCTTCGCCGCGATTGGCCAAAAAACGGAAGTCTTCGTCCGTTTTTCCACGGTGGCTGGGGAACGCGGCGCGGCTGACGCCGAGCGCGACATTCGAGGTTTCGCCATAAAATTTTACACGGAGGATGGCAACTGGGATCTCGTGGGCAACAACACGCCGGTCTTTTTCCTACGCGATCCTTTGCGTTTCCCTGACCTTAACCACGCGGTTAAAAGAGATCCCAAAACTAACCTGCGCTCGGCCCAAAACAATTGGGATTTCTGGTCTCTGTTGCCCGAAGCCCTTCATCAAGTCACCATCACTATGAGCGACCGGGGTCTGCCCTTAAGCTACCGACACATGCATGGCTTTGGTAGCCACACCTTTAGCCTGATTAACGCCCAAAACGAGCGCGTCTGGATCAAATTCCACCTGGACACTCAACAGGGCGTCAAAAACCTAACCGACGACGAAGCGGCCAAGATAGTCGGTTCCGACCGCGAGAGCCACCAGCGCGATCTTTTTGAGGCCATAGCTCGAGGCGATTTCCCTCGTTGGAACATGTTTATTCAGGTTATGACCGAGGAACAAGCCAAGAATCACTATGAAAACCCATTTGACATAACCAAGATTTGGCCTCATAAAGAGTTTCCAAAAATCCCGGTGGGCGTTTTAGAGCTCGACCGCAATCCCGAAAACTACTTCGCCGACGTTGAGCAGGCCGCCTTTAACCCCGCCAATATTGTCCCAGGGATTGGCTTATCGCCTGACAAACTCCTCCAAGGCCGATTGTTTTCCTATGGCGACGCTCAAAGGTATCGTCTAGGCGTCAATCACCATTCCATCCCCGTTAACGCCCCCAGAAATAACTATCACGCTTACCATCGCGACGGTAAGATGAGAGTTGATGGCAACTACGGGGCCACCCTGGGCTACCAACCCAACAGTTTTGGCGAGTGGGCCGAGCAACCAGACAAACGCGAGCCCCCGCTAGAGCTACAAGGGGCTATGGATTCCTACGAGCCCAAAGCTGACGTTACTGATGACTGTTTTAAATATCCCGGCGCGCTTTACCGGTTAATGACTGACTCTCAGCGAAAAACGCTTATTGACAACACGGCCAGAAACATCGACGGCGTCACCGAAAACGTCAAGGCCCGTCACGCCGCCCATTGTTACCTGGCTGACCCCGAGTACGGAACCCTTCTAGCCGAGGCCCTTAAACTTGACCTGGGCAAGGTTAAAGAGCTGGCCAAAATGACCCATGACGAGCGCGTGAAGGCCACTAGCGCGATTTAAGGCTATTTTGGCCGTCAACATTTAACGCGTTTTAAACAACCATAAAAGCTTTCTCAATGGCGCTTAAATCGCTATTTTTGAAAGCTTTTATTGTCATAGTTGGTGGATTAAAAGCGCCAGCTTTAGCTACTAGCTTCAGCGTTTCTTCTTGACAACGCCAGCGTGGGCGCCAGAATGAATTTTGTTAGAGAATTTTCTTTGCCTGAGGTTGTTTGTGACCGAGTATTCGCGTGGCTCCCATGAAAACTGGCCTAACGACCCAGGTCTTGAGCTTGACCGAGCTTTTAGCCCGCTAGAGGTCTACTAACCCGACACCCAAACGAGGCTTTCAATGCTTTCTAAAACATGTTATCCAATCTCCGCTTACGTTTTCCTTATTCTATTGGCGTTTTGCCTCTCAACTCCCGCCTATTCCCAGGATGGAACCCAATGGTCAGATTTCAGCTCTAAGGGTAATCCCAAAACCGCGGGACATAATTTTAAGCTACAACACCCGCCATACTTGGGAAAGGCTTCTGATTTTCCTCAAGATAAATATATACAGCTATTTGATGATAGTGGTGAAGAAGAATCTAGTGGAGATAACTATCAGTATCTAACTGTTGGAATTCAAAATTTACCAAATAATATTGCGCCATCAGCGTTAAAAACTGATAATTTATGGGATTTTAACAAATTAGATAATTTTTGGAAATCTTTAGCTAAACAGATACCAGACGTTAAAACTTTGGCTCAGGCTATTAGTTGGGGAAATATTCCTATGGCTAAATTCTCAACTTCTAAAATTGATACTGATGGGATAAAATTTCTCTCAGGTATTCTTTTTGCTTTACATGGTGATAAACTTATAAAATTAGAATGTGGTCTTAACTCATTTGGAGATATAGATATTGGTAATCTAAATTATGCTAAAGAACCAACTTGTTCAACATATTTTAATAGTTTAGAATTTATTGACGCCCCGCTTCCATAGAATTAAATATTTTTTAAACTACTAGAAAGATAATGTTTTCCGGTTATTATTGCAATTTATTAAAACAATGTGTTTTTCCTTTAAGTCGGCGCGAGCGTGTTTTGAGGCGGTCACAAAAAATTAGTCCAACAGCCTTGGCTCTTTGAGACTAGAAAAAAGGGAGAGGCTCGCCGTTTTTAAGGCTCCTTTAAGTTAGGTTTGGAATCGCCACCTCGTTTTCTTTTGGCCAGATTGAGTCCAATAACAAATGGGCGACCATTGACCTGAAGACAGCGGGGCTGGGCGTTTATGGTAGCTACCAATTTGACAATGGCCTTTTCTTTGACGCCAACCTCGCTTACGCCCACGCCGAAAACGAGGCCAAGATTGTGACTTAGGTAACGGTTGGAAGAGTGGCTAATTTGATATCAACACTTGGCGGTTTGAGGTTAGGGCTGGCCGGATCTTCGATTTGGGTAATCTAAAGATTATCCGACTGTCGGCTTACGGTATGTCAACATTAAGCGAGATGGCTGGTCTGAGCGGATTCAGGGAACTCCCTTGGCTTTAGCCAATGTTTTTGACGAGAAGACCGATCACGTTTTCGAGATCCCGGTTCTTTTGAAACTTACTGGAGCCTTTGGGACAGGCGCGGTCAGGATTACGCCTGAGTTCCGGGTGGGCTGGACATTTGTGGCCCAAAGGCCCGATAACCAGATAACTGTGGGCTTGGTTGGCTCAGGGTTACGGACTAACATTTATGGGATAAAGCCGCCGCGCGGTAGCCTCCAACTGGGGGCTGGAGCCAAGTTTGAGCTCAGCGAGATGGTGGATTTCTTCGTTAACTATGATCTTGACGCGGCTAGAGGTTTTATCAACCATAACGCCGCTTTGGGCTTGGGATTTAACTTCTTGGCCAAAGGCGAGAAAATGGCGGGGGTTCCCCCAGGAGAACCCGCCATAGCAAAATTGTCTCAAGGAGCCGGTTTTTCCGCCGCCGGTCTTTGGGAGACAGAAGCCTTGGGGTTGAGCCTGGCTAGCCATGGCTTGGATCAGGGTTTTTTTGTCTAGTAAAATTCGGCCAAGGCGCCAAAGTTTGTGGGCTATATTTACCTCCAGAAGCTCAGGGGCGGATATTTCGTTTATTGGCCGTTCCGCCAGGAAAGGGAAGAGATCTTTTCAAGTCTACCCATAATCCGACTAGCATAATTGTCCTTAAGCGTTGATTTTTTATTCTCAAACCAGCTTTTTGCCACATTTTAAATGAATTCTGGGAGACCGGTTTTTCGGCTTCCTTAGAGGATTTTTTTTCTTGAGCGGGGTCTATATATATATAGCGTTAACGGCCCAGCTAATTATCATCGGCTCATGGTAACCTTAGCCCAGGGTCTCCAGGGTCTTAAATAGACATTGAAATTATGTCGGCCAAAATAAAGATTTCATTACTCCGGCGCCCCGGCGACAAACGCATAAAAATATTTTTGACAGTCAAAGGGAAATCTGGTATATTTAAAGTGGTCTTTCCGAGTTGGTTAAGGAGGCTTTAGGTTGGCTGATCAGAATAGCTCTAATTTGCTCTCGCCCCGCCTTGATTTTGTTTTTAAAAATCTTTTTGGCGATGACAGATCTTTGGGAGCTTTAAAATCATTTCTTTTCGCGGTTTTAAATGTTAGCGAAAATGAGTTGGATGATATAAGTGTTGGGGATTTTAGCGATGTATCCAGCGATAAGTTGAGAGAGCCTCTCGCTGATGAATCTAATTCTATCTCTAATGAAGACTTTAATGGTATTGTTATAGCCGATCCTCTCCTTAAAAAGGAATTTTCTGTCGATAAATTCGGTATTCTTGATGTCAAAGTTAAAACAAAAGAAGGTAAAACTTTCCATATAGAGATGCAGTCGATTACTGTTCCCTGTATGATCCAAAGAATAATATATTATCATTCAAAATTATTGTCCCAACAACTTATATCTGGTGATAAATATGAGTCACTAAAGACTGTTGTTAGTATTGTTGTTACTGATTTTATTTTTATAGGAGATAAATTTAGTCCTGTTTATCATCACCGTTTTCTGTATCATGACCCAGACCATAATGTTACTTTTTCGAATATTTCGGAAATTCACACTTTGGAGTTACCCAGAGTCTCCGCCACCCCAGACAATACTAAGCTCTGGCCTTGGCTGACTTTTTTAAACGCTACCAACGACGAGGAAATGAAAATGGTTGGACAAATGGATCCCGGGATTGAGATAGCTCGAAAAAGGTTGATTGAGCTGTCCGCCGATGACAAAACTCGACGGATGGCCGAAGCGCGCGAAAAACAACTCCACGATATGAGTTCGCTCTATGCCAAAGGCCTAGATGATGGCGTAATTCAAGGCCGAATTCAAGGCGAAATTAAAGGCGAAATTAAAGGCCGAATTTTAACGGCCAGAATCATGCTTTTTCTTAATAAACCAATTGATGAAATCGCTTTGTGTACGCGTCTAACTAAGGCGGAAATTGAAAAATTAACCCCTTTAGATCCTAATCATCTTCAATAACATGGTTTAATCTTCCTTTTAGCTTTTTTTATTAGAATGGTTAGTAAAGGCTTGATCAGCATAATAAAATTTTCTAGAAAATTATTATTGCCATTTTATATAATTTATTAAGTATTGTTATCAGTATTGCTAGCGCTGATTTTATTATTATATATGATATAAATTATCTTCTAATTTTTATTAATAGCACTATTTTCTGGTATAAGACTATTTATATCATGACCCATAACAAAGCGTAACTTTTTCGAATATTTCGGAAATCCCAGCTTTGGAGTTACCCAGAGTCACCGCGCCACAGACATTACTAAACTCTGACTGACCTTGGAGGACTTTTTTGAGCGCTACAACCGGAGAGGAATTGGAAATGGTTGGACAAATGGATCCCGTGATTGAGGAAGCTCGAAAAAGGTTGATTGAGCTGTCCGCCGATCAAAAAACTCGACGGATGGCCGAAGCGCGCGAAAAGCAACTCCACGATATGAGTTCGTTCTATGCCAAAGGCCTAGATGATGGCGAAATTCAAGGCGAAATTCAAGGCGAAATTAAAGGCCGAATTTTAACGGCCAGAATCATGCTTTTTCTTAATAAACCAATTGATGAAATCGCTTTGTGTACGCGTCTAACTGAGGCGGAAATTGAAAAACTAACCCCTTTAGATCCTAATCAACTTTAATAACAGGGTTTAATCTTCCGTTTAGCTTTTATTTTTCTTAGAATGGTTAGAAAAGGCTTGTTTAGCGTAATAAAAATTTCTAGAAAATTATTATTGCCATTTTTTATAATTTATTAAGAATTGTTATCAGTATTGATAGCGCTGATTTTATTACTATATATGACATAAGTTATCTTTTAATTTTTTTAATGTTACCGTTTTCTGGTATCAGACTATTTATATCATGATCCATAACAAAGCGTAACTTTTTCGACTATTTTGGAAATCCCCGCTTTGGAGCTAGCCAGAGTCCCCGCCGTCAAGTCAATATTAAGCTCTGACCGTGGATGACTTTTTTGAGCGCTACTACCGAAGAGGAATTGGAAATGGTTGAACAAATGGAGCCCGGGATTGAGGAAGCTCAAAAAAAGTTAATTGAGCTAGCCGCTGATGATAAAGCTCGACGGCTGGCCGAGTGGCGTGAAAAACAACTCCACGATATGAGTTCGCTCTATGCCGCGGGCTTGCGTGAAGGCCAAGAAAAATCCAAAATTTTAACGGCCAGAATCATGCTTTGGCTTAAAATACCAATTGATGAAATCTCTTTGTGTACGCGTCTAACCACGTCGGAAATTGAAAAATTAACCCCTTTAAAACCGTAATTATTTTCAATTACATGATTTAATCAAACCTTTTAACTTATATTTTTTTCTCAGAAGGGATAACAATTGATTGATCAGCGCGTTAAAATTTGCTAGATAATTTTTTTGCCTTCTGAAGAATTCACGTTTTAGAGCTAGCCAGAGTCCTCGCCAACACAGACAATACTAAGCTCTGGCCGTTGATGACTTTTTTGAGCGCTACCACCTAAGAGGTATTGGGAATGGTTGAACAAATGGAGCCCGGGATTGAGGAAGCTCAAAAAAAGTTAATTGAGCTAGCCGCTGATGATAAAGCTCGACGGCTGGCCGAGTGGCGCGAAAAACAACTCCACGATATGAGTTTGTTCTATGCCACAGGTTTGAGTGAAGGCTTGCGTGAAGGCCAAGAAAAATCCAAACGTGAATTTTTCTAATTTCACTACTATTTACTCAGTCGACCATGTCGCCTTCAAACGGATATTGGCTCACGCGCGCTCCCTTTTACGGCAATGGGCGGAGAAGTTTGAGCGCTAAAGGGAGACTGATTTTTATGGGCGCGGTTCTCGGCGGCTCTCGCCGGTAATATCGCGGACGACCGCTTGGCCACCGAAGGTCGCGAACCAGCGGGCGAGGATATCTAGCTTGTCTTCCACCGACAGCCGCGTTGGCCAATCACCTGTCAAGACATTGATCGCCTGACGGATGACGCGCCCGTAAGTCACACAACGGGTATCGCCCAATGTCACGTTGAGCCCGCCTTTTTTCAGGGCGCGAATATCTTCCCGCGTGGCCTTGTCAATAGCCTCCGGTTCCGGAACGCCATGATCCTGACGCCGGCGGCAAACAAAGACGCTGTCCACCGTGGATGAGGCTGTGCCCTTGATGTGAATTGACCCGCCCATTTCCGCCGGGCAGGGCAGAACTTTGGAGCAGACGAGCCCGGCGTCCAGAATGGCCACGGCAATGGGCAAGTAGGCGGTAATGTCGTTGTGGTGGTATGTGAAGACAAAGGGCCCCCCAGGTTTTAGAGCCGCCGCCGCGCGCGAAAAGGCCTTAGAGAGCCCCGCGGTAAAGCGCTTAAGGCCTCGCCGCATGTTCTCATTGCCGGTAAGTTCCTGAGCGTGTCTGGTCGAGGGAGCGGCAAAGGC
>JAISWW010000252.1 GCA_031270705.1 Deltaproteobacteria bacterium | reverse complement strand
AAGGTGGCTGAGCTTTTGGGCATAACTACTGAGGATTTGGGGCAGGAGTCTTTAAAAGCCACCAAAGCCGCGGATATTAGTAGCCAGTGCGTGGTTTTCGCTGAATCTGAAGTTATATCTCTGGCCGCCAAAAAAGAGTCCCCGGCCAATATCGCCGCGGGCATCCATCTGGCTAACGCCAGAAGGATCAAAAACCTTTTTAACCGCATAGGCCTCGCGCCCGAGTTTCTCTTTAGTGGCGGGGTGGCCAATAACGTGGGCATGAAGAAGGCGGTGGAAGAGGTTTTGGGGCAAAAGTTTATTGAAATAAACTTTGACGCCATCTACACCGGAGCCTTGGGCGCGGCGATTTTGGCTCAGCAGACCATAACCTCCTCCAAACTGGATATGGCCATCAATATTTAAAGATAGTTCCGATAATTTTTATCGGTTCTCGCGAAAAAATATTGATTTCATTGATAACGAAAGAAATTTAGTTATGAGCGAAAAGTCATCTAATATATTGTTTTTGTCTATTTGGCCTTTAGCTTTAATAGCTTTAGGTTTAGTCTGGGGTTGCGGGGACAATAAAACTGAGAGCGCGGCCCAAAGCGCGCCTACGCCTCCCAAAGTAGCCGCGGCGGCAGAGCCAGCTCAGGCTCAGCCAGCGGCTCAAGTGGCCAACTCAAGCGCTAAAGAGCCGGAAATTACCGTTTTGAAAGTGCCTTGGCCTGGCGAGCCCCATTCGCCGAGCAATATTTTGATCGCGAAAGAACTAGGTTTTTTAAAAAAATATAACCTTGACTTTGAATATGTGGGCGTAATCCCTTCATCGCAATATGTCGCCGCTTTGGTGGGCGGAAAAATAGACGTTAGCCCTGGGGCTCACATCAATAGGACGATCGCTGGAATTTCCGCGGGGGCGAAAATCAAAGCGGTGGTCGGCAACACAGAAACGACTCAAAGAATTCCGCATATGGTCGCTATTGTGACCAAAACTAGCCAAGTTAGAAAACCAGCTGATTTGGTGGCAAAAAAATTGGCATTCCTAAAATAGGCGGTTGTAACGAGTATACCCCCTATGGCTGGTTAGCAAAAAATGGGATCACGGACGCGAAGACTAAAGTTGAGATAATCGCTCTGCCGGAAAAAAACTTAGAACAGGTTCTGCGACAGGGGGAAATAGATTTGGCCATGATCCACAAAGTGCCCGAAGATATTATGAAAAATGGAGAATTTGATATAGTTTTCTCTGATTATGATGTCTGGGGCAATGATGGTGGAGCCACTCCCCCATTTTTCACCCTTCAATACATTAATGAGCGCCCTGACATAGTTAGAAGATTTGTGACGGCTATGGCTGAAGCGGTTAACTGGGCGAACGCTAATCCGCGAGAGGCTATTAATGTCACGGCTAGACTGACCAATCAGGATCCGGAAAATATCAAAGAACTCTATTTCAGTCCTAACGGGATTATAAAACCAATACAAGCTCAGGTTTGGATAGACCTATTAATTGAATTTGGCGAGATAAAGCCCGGCATAACTGTTGACCAAGTTTTTACTAACGAGTTCAACCCCTATTATAAACCTGAAGCGTGAGCCAAATTGTTATGAAAGATAAAATTTTTAAGAAAACATTTTTAGTCACTTTGCCTTTAGCTTTAATTGCTTTAGGATGGGCCTTTGGTTGCGGGGACAATAAAACTGAGACCTCGGCCCAAAACGCGCCCGCGCCGCCCAAAGTAGCCGCGGCGGCTAAGCCAGATCAGGCTCAGCCAGCGGCTCAAGCTACCCCCGCTGCTCAGGTTCCGCCACTAGCTCAAGCAGCCAACTCAAGCGTTCCAGAGCCGGAAATCGTCGTTTTAAAGGTTCCCTGGCCCAATGAGCCAACTTCGCCGAGCAATATATTGTTAGCCAAGGAACTAGGCTTTTTAAAAAAGAATTACCTCGACTTTGAATACGTTGGGGTTGTCCCTTCACCTCAATATGTCGCGGCTTTGGTTGGTGGGAAGATAGACGTTAGCCCTGGGGCTCACATAAATAGGACGATCGCTGGGATTTCCGCGGGAGCTAGAGTCAAAGCGGTAGTAGCTAACACGGAAACGACTCAAAGAATCCCGCATATGGTCGCTCTGGTGACCAAAACTAGCCAAGTCAGAAAACCAGCCGATTTGGTGGGCAAAAAAATTGGTATCCCGACTATTGGCGGTTGCAACGAGTATACCCCATACGCCTGGTTGAAGAAGAATGGGATTGATGATCCCAAGACCAAAGTTGAAATGATTGTCCTCCCGGAAAAGAATTTAGAGCAAGTTCTGCGTCAAGGGGAAATAGATGTGGCTATGATGCATAAAGTTCCGGAAGATGTCATTAAAAAGGGCGAATTTGACATAATTTTCTCTGATTATGAAGTTTGGGGCAATGATGGGGGAGCCACGCCCCCATATTTTACCGTTCAGTTTATTAATGAGCGCCCCGAGGTGGTTAGAAGATTTGTGACGGCCATGGCTGACACAATCAACTGGTCTAACGCCAATATGCGAGAGGCCATTAATGTTACGGCTCGGCTAACCAATCAAGATCCTAAAAATCTTAGCGAAAGGTATTACAGTCCGAACGGGTTAATAAAACCTATCCACGCCCAGGTATGGATAGATCTCTTAACTGAGTTTGGCGAGATAAAACCAGGCTTGACTGTGGATCAAGTTTTTACCAATGAGTTTAACCCTTATTACAAGCCCGCGTCATGAGCCAAATGGCTGAGAGATCAATTGGTCTACGCCAAAATCTCTGTGACAGTTATGACAGTCCGAACGGCTTAATAAAACTTATTCAGATCCAGATCTGGCGCGTCCAGGTCTGGAAACAACTCTTAACTGAGTATTGATCAACCCCTTTTTAACTAGGAGACCCTTCCGACTACTAGAAATTTTGTGGCGACCAGAGGCGAAAAACGTAAGTTTTCAAACCTCAGTCTGATGGATTGGCAATAGTTGTCATAATCGCTTTAAATAGCGAAGGTTAAAATTAATGACAAAAATTTTATGGCTTATAGACCTAGAAGTTTCGCTTCTCGCTAAATATTGGGATAAATTATTATCCCAAAAGCGCTGTTGTTAAGGCTTTCATTGAACATTGTTCGGCCTTTTAACAATTAACGCTATTATTTACGAAAGCGATTGGGTTATGAGCGATAAAATTTCTTTGTTGATTTGGCCTTTGGCCTTGATAATTTTTGGTTTGTTCTTAGGTTGCGGTGACAACAAAAATTTGACCACCTCGCAAAGCGCCCCGGCGGTCACGGAAGTTAAGTCTCAAACGTCACAACCAAGCGGAACGAGCTCTCCTGAGCCGAAAATTACTGTTTTGAGGGCTCCTTTTCCCAACGAGCCTACTTCGCCGAGCAACTTATTGCTGGTTAAGGAACTGGGCTTTTTAAAAAAACATAACCTGGACTTTGAATTTGTGGGCGCGATTCCCAGCGCTCAATATGTAGCCGCTTTGATAGGCGAAAAGATAGATTTTGGCCCAGGCTCACACATCAATAGAACAATAGCGGGAATCTCGGCGGGAGCGAAAATTAAAGCGGTGGTCGCTAATACGGAAACGACCAAACAAATTCCTCATATGGTCGCCCTGGTGACCAAAACTAGCCAAGTTAGAAAGCCAGCTGATTTGCTGGGCAAAAGAATTGGGACGCCTAACATTGGTGGTTGCAGCGAGTATACTCCTTACGCCTGGTTGTCTAAACATGGCGTTGAGAATTCGAGGTCAAAAGTCGAGATGAAATTTCTGCCGGAAAAGAATTTGGAGCAGATCCTGCGTCAAGGGGAAATAGACGTGGCTATGATGCATAAAGTTCCGGAAGATGTCATTAAAAAGGGTGAGTTTGACATAATTTTTTCCGATTATGAGGTCTGGGAAAACGACGGCGGAGCCACGCCGCCCTATTTTACCCTCCAGTACATTAAGGAGCGGCCTGACGTCGTGAGAAATTTTGTCGAAGCCTGGGTCGAGGTAGTCAATTGGTCTAACGCTAATATGCAAGAAGCTATTAATATAACCGCTAGACTGACTAATCAGGATCCAACAAAACTGAAAAGGAGCAATTATAGCCATAATGGGCTTTTAAAACCTATACACGCCCAAGTTTGGATAGACCTCTTAATTGAGTATGGCGAGATAAGTCCTGGCATAACAGTAG
Source organism: Deltaproteobacteria bacterium (assembly GCA_031270705.1). GTDB lineage: Bacteria > Desulfobacterota > Desulfarculia > Adiutricales > Adiutricaceae > JAIROO01. The sequence continues at coordinate 1,463 of JAISWW010000252.1, read as the reverse complement.
AGCAAGTTTTTACCAACGAGTTCAACCCATTTTATAAACCTAAAATTTGAGCCTAAAGGCGAGGAATTATAAAGGGAAAATTTTTTTTCAATTTGGATTGATCTATTGGTTGAGTGTGATGAGTTTAATTCATTCTATCGTTATAATATTTGATTTTTAACAATTTAAAATAATTGACATTGATGTCAATTAATAATCGAGGAAAAATAATGACTCCAAAACTAAACAAATTTAAAATTTTAGCTGGCCTATGTTTGTCTTTAACTCTGTTCTTGGGGGTTCTTGGCGGCAATAATTTCGCCCAAACCCCAGCCCCACCAGCTAGCGATTCGGCCAAGCTCCCAGAGGGTGAGTTTAGGGTTTTGAAAGTCCCTATGCCGAGTGAGCCATCTTCGCCTGATCTGGTCGTCGTTGGCGATGACTTGGGAATTTTTCAAAAACGTGGGCTCAAGATGGATTTTATTGGCACCGTGCCCACGCCTCAATATGTGGCCGCGGTGGTTTCAGGACGCATTGACGTCAGTCCTGGGAGCCATATTAACCGAACCATCGCCGGGATATCGGCTGGAGCCAAAATTTTGGCCGTGGCCGGAAAGACTGAATCCACGGAAAGAGTCCCTCATATGATTGGGATTGTCCCAAAATCAAGCCCGATTAAGGAAGCGAAAGACTTGATTGGCAAAAAGATTGGGATTCCAACTATTGGCGGTTGTAACGAGTACACCCCATACGCCTGGCTGGGTAAAAATGGCGTAACTGATCCAAAAACAAAAGTTGAGGTCATTGTTTTGCCAGAAAAAAATCTAGAGCAAGTCTTGCGCCAGGGCGAGATTGATCTGGCCATGATTCATAAGGTTCCCTCTGAGATTGTCCGGCAAGGCGAGTTTAAGATTATTTTTTCCGATTATGACGTCTGGGGTAGCGATGGTGGACAGACTCCGTTTTATTTTTCCACAGAATTTATCAAAAAGGAGCCGGAAACTGTTAGAGCTTTTGTGGCCTCCATCGCCGAAATTGTGAATTGGGCCAACGCCAATCCAGACGAGACGAGGGCTATAACCGCCAAGAGGACAAACACGAGTTTTGATTATGTCAATGAGCGGTATTATTCGCCTAACGCGATTATTAGGCCTGAGACGGCTCAGGTTTGGATAGACCTTTTAACGTCATATGGCGAGATTAAGCCAGGGATAACATTGGAACAAATTTATACCAATGAATTTAATCCTTATTATAAACAAGCTAATTAATATTACCTAATTTAATTAGTTATAAAGGTTGAAATCATGATAACGTTATTTACCGCTTTTTTATTGTTGTCTTTGGGCGTTTTTTGGGCTTATCGCGGTAATAACGACATGGTTTCAAATGGTCAAAATTTAGCCTTAAGCCTAAGCGCCATGGCTAAAGAGATATTCCCGGCCTCCTCTTTCGCTCAAGTTTTAGCCGAAGGGGAGGTTTGG
>JAISWW010000200.1 GCA_031270705.1 Deltaproteobacteria bacterium | reverse complement strand
CGCGTCTCATGTCTAAACAGGAGTTTAGCTTCATAGATTTGTTCGCCGGAGCGGGAGGCCTATCCGAAGGTTTAACCGAGGCTGGTTTCCAGGGGCTATGGGCTAATGAAATCATGCCCGATTACGCTCAGACATATAAAACGAATCATCCCGCCACCATCGTCGAAACGGCTGACATCAAAACGCTGGATCCGAAACGTCTGTTAAGGGAATCGCCTATTGAGCGCGGGGAGCTTGACCTCATGGCGGGTGGCCCGCCGTGTCAGGGTTTTTCCATCAACGCCCCGTTCAGAACGGCGCTTGACGAACGCAACCATCTTTTCAAAGAATATTTACGATTTGTTGACGCGTTCGCGCCAAAGGCGGTATTGATTGAAAATGTTCCGGGTTTGGTGTCTTTTGAGGGTGGGCAAACGCTACGGGCGATACTTGACGCCCTGGCTGAACTCGGATATGGGGCCAATATACGCGTTTTGGGAGCGGCCTTCTATGGCGCGCCACAAACGCGGTGGCGAACATTTATTATCGGACTGCGTGGCGAAAACGTTCCGGATCGCGCCTTCCCAGAACCTATTTGCCGCGCTCCAATCAGACCAAATTTTACCGCTACGTTTAATGGTCAATCGATTGTGAAAATGCCCTCGCCAGAAGCGGACTCAAAATTTGTGACGATATTTGACGCGCTGAGCGATCTACCGCCCCTCCGCAATGGCGAACAGGGAGAACCTATTAAAAATTATTACAGAGAACCTTCTTGCGCGTATCAACGGAGAGCGCGGAGAGGCTCTATTGGCGTTTTCAATCATGAAGCGCCGCGTTTGGCTGACATAAATATCAAAAGGCTTCAACACATTAAGCCGGGCGGCAATTGGACAGATATTCCTGACGCGTTGTTGCCAGCTGGCATGAAATCCGCGAGAAAATCTGACCATACAAAGCGTTATGGCCGCGTAGACCCCGCCGGATTGGCCTCGCTGTGCCGCCGTTGTTGGCCAACGAGGTAGGATTGTCCATCAGATCCATTTTAACGGAATCGCGATAATGGCGGCCTTGGGCATACCAACTAAATCGGATAGAGGCCGCGGTTTCTCCAGCCACTAGCGGACGCGCCGTTCGACATACGGCCTGGGAAGCCAGACAATAGACAATATCCCGCCTTAGCGCCGCAAGCTTGAAAGCGATGGCTTTGAACGCGACCTGGCCTTTTCGTCTGATTAGCGCCGCCATGGTCTAACCCACTCTAGTTAAGCCATTATTAAAACGTTTTCCACTAAATATTGATTCTTTTTTGCTTAATTTATCAGCAAAAAAGCGCTTTATTCCAAAACATTACCCTTAAGACTTAGAAACGCTTAAATTATCTTGACTATTAGTGGTCAACCACAAAGCCGTTCCAGTAACTATCCAATAGATATACATTAAAGGTTTTAAAGTAAAAACATTATCGGTTAGGCCATTAAAAAATAACTGACCAGCCACCGCGAAGGCTCCCCAAACCCAGTAGAGCTTTTGAGGATCTGGAATTTTCCGGTAAGGCCACAATAAGATGAGAGGCGCGATATGTAAGGCCAAAAACCCCAAAAGACCCACCACGCCGCTTTCGGCCAAAACAGTTAAAAAAACTTGATGGGCGTGGGCGTATTTGGATCTGTCGCGTTCCAAAGGCATATTGGGACGGGGAACGGGTGGGGAGTGGGGAATGGCTCGGGGCCCGACTCCTAGGATCGGATGGGCCAGAAAAATCTTTTTCCCCATTTTCCAGCGCTCGAACCGGGTATCATTATTTATGTTAGTCCCTCTTTCGTCGCTCATTTCCTTAAAACGCGAAACAATCCTATCATTAGATAAAACTAAGACCGCGGCTATAACCAAAATAGAGGCTATAGCTATTTTGGCTCGGGTTCCAAAACAACTTCTTAAAGCCAACAAAGTCATGACGGTTAAGACCGCGCTGGCTAAAAGGGCGATCCGCGAGCAACTATTGACGTGAGCCACTAAACTCGCTACCAAAGCCACCATCAAAAGGATCAAGCGACCTTTCTCTTTACATTTGTAACTCACCGCCGCCGCTCCAACCAATAAGGGCGTCACTTGGCTCAAGACCGCGCCAAGCTCGATCCTTCCCAAAGAGGCTTTGGCTCTCACGCACGCAAGACCAAAGCTCGCTTCCTTAAAGGTCATAAACCCAGCCACTATTAGCCCCAAAGCGTACAGGGGAACTAGATACTTAATGATCGGTGGCCACTGGCTTAAGGCTAGCCAGGTTAAAGCGAAGGTGGCCAATAAAAAGATGACGTTGCCCAAATGAGCGAACCCTCGGCCCACCTCTGAGCCGGTTAAGCTAGTCAAAACCACGGTTCCCAAATAGAGCCCTAAACCCCAAAGATATTTGGCGGGCAAAGGCGGCGTGGGTCGCCAAAAGGCTTTTTTGGACGTAATTAGATAGAAAACGCCCCATAAAACTAAAAGGCCATAAGTTCCATTGACTAAACCACGGGCGAAAACCCCCGTAAAAGCCATTACGCCCAAAAAAACCGGCCCTAAAACTTGAGCCCAAGCCCGTCTATCTTCTGGCAAAAGTCACCCCGCTACTAGAATTGGCGATTAACAAAAAAAAAATTATAAAATTTTTGCCCAAAAAAAGAAACTACTAGAAGGTGGATCCGCTTACCATTAAAAAAACGATATAATTTAGAGTAAAAAAATAATTATTAATCATAGTTTAATTTGTTTTACCGATTTTGGGTGGCCTAAAAAAATTTTACTTTAGGTCAAAAAAAATCGTCAAATAGTCTTGACAAGGCTTTGGTGATGGGCTATATTGCCAACACTTAAACGAGGGCGCGACAATAAAAAAGCGTTCTTGATTGTCTGATTGAGCGGGAATAACTCAGCGGTAGAGTGCAACCTTGCCAAGGTTGAAGTCGCGGGTTCAAATCCCGTTTCCCGCTCCAGCTCTTTATCTTCCATTATGTTTTTTTGTTCATTTTATCTTATCCACCAAGCGTTTCCTCCAAAAGGCCAGAACATAAATTCGTAAAAGAATTTCCGCTTCCCCTTCTCGATGACTATAAATACCATTAAAATATAGCTAATTTTATACATTAACCTTTTGACCTAAAAAATTTTCTGAACAGGAATTCAGGTTATATATTTTTGTGGATCCGCCTATGACCCCAGGCCGAACGCTAAACGTCCAGAAATGATGGCGCCAGAGCGCGCTGGCTAGGGAAATTAACTGATCCAGGCTTAAGGTTAACAAACCTTAAGCCCTGGATCTAAAAGGCTAGAGCGAATTTTGGCCTAGTTTAGAACGTCAAAATTGATTTAAACCAGCCCCCAATTCGCCCACCAAATTTATTAAAAGACAATGGCCAGCTGGGCTACCACGGCCCCGCCGCGGCGCTGACCAACGTTGCCTTGAAAAGCCAAAGAAAAAGTGGCTGGTTTGACTGATTTGGAGTTAAAGGCCAGACCCAGCTCGAATAGGCCACTTCCGCCTTTTTTGTTAGTATTGGGGAGCTTATATTGACCATAGTAGGCGTTGGTTTCGCCATCGGTCTCGCGCTCATAGGCGGCTCCCCCGAAAACCCGCCAACGACGGCTTATGGCTTTATGGTATTGAGCCCCAGCCCGAAGACGCCTGGAATTTATCGCGTCAATCTTCACCACTTGACCTGTGTTCAGCTTGACGTCGCCACCTTTCAGCTTGACCCAAAAATACTGTAAATAGGCGTTTAAATATGAGGTTTTGTTTAAGACGATATAGTCCCCAACGCCCAACTGAAGGCCCATATAAGAATTATTGGAGTCATAACTGACCTGGCGCCCTTTGGCTCCAGAAAAATCACGAGTTTGAAAATCTGAGTTAATCTGGCCTAGGCGAAAACCGGATTCCACATAAAAACGACCAAGCTTACTGGGACGAAAGTCAAACCTCCCTAATAAAACTCCGCCAGCGTAATCCAAATCGCCAGAGCCCCGAATGAGGCCAGTGGGTAAGGCTCGCTTAGAGTCGTAGCTCCCTAGGCCCCCCTCAAAAGCCAAACCAAAAGTCAAAAGCCCCGACTCAAGCTTTTGGCCACAATCTACCCCGGCTAATAAGGAATAGCTAGTTACGGTCAATTCTCGGCCTTCATCGCGCTTGTTCTGACCGCCTTTGGCTTTAACGAAAGCCCTGGGACAGGGATTGACTTGCGCGGCTTTGGCCCTGGCTAAACGCTCTTCCCGACGTTTGTCAGCTTTCTCCCGTTCTTCCCGAAGTCGATTTTGGGCTTCTTTTTGACGATCCATATACGGCGCGTCTTGGCCAAAACCTTTTTCCGGCTCTTCTTTTTCCAAAGGATCGAGCCCTTCTCCAGAGCCGTATTTATCCAAGGGATCAAAACCATCGTCGGGCCCATAGCCATCTAAAGGATCCACGCCATCGTTAGGGCCATAGCCATCCAAAGGATCCACGCCATCTTCAGGGCCAAAAAGATCAATGGGATCTGGGCCACCGTCAACAAGCAGATCGCCGCCTTCGTTAATCAGATCTAAACCCGCCGAAGGAGCGTCTGGCAAAATAATGGTCTCCTCGCTCACCCGGAAATTGCTAAACGTGGCCGAGAGTTGTTTAGGAGTTTGAGCGTATTTTAGGTCATAGACCAATAAGGCGTTAAAAGGCGTGGCTTTTGAGTCATCTGGTTTTATAAAATTTGTGTAATCAATATCATTTGGCGAGTCAAAAAGGACAAAATCTATCGAAGAAGCCTGAGGAATCCCGTCATCAAGCAATTCCAAAGATCTAACGTAACTGGCCTTAGTCGCCCCATCATTTAATGTTAATTGGTTGGCGACTTTAAGCCCAAATGAGCCAGAAGGGGCCTGGGAGGAAACGGCAAACTCATAGAATTCAAAATTATTAAGATCGCGCCCAACCGTAATTCCGGTGGCCTGGGGGCGATAGACCCTTAAAACATTGCCGCTAAAATGGTCGGAAAACGTTTTTAGTGGATTAGATAAATCATCGTCTTTACCGCCAATGACATCTCGGCCAACCGCGGTTTCCCCACTTAAGGTTAAAATGTTGTTGTTGGCTTGAGAATATTTATCAGCTTCGGTTTTGCCCATGATAACGTCTAAGGTAACTTTTAGATCTTTAAGATAAGCTTCATTATAATTCGCCTTACCTATCACTGGCCCTTGATTATTGGAGTTTAACGCGTAGCCGCCATGCACGGCTTCCGCTTGCCCTTTTTCCACATAGATCTTATTATAGCTGGCTTCCGCTTCTCCTGGAACTTCGCACAAAAAAACTTTGCCTCCTATAATCTCTTTTAACACATCCGAGTTGTATACATTGACAATATTTTTATTACTTATAGCTGAATATAGGCCAATTGGAGGATTATAAACGTCAGCGTAGGCTTGAATGTTTCCACCGACAATAGACCAAGCTTGGCTATTTTTAACCTCAACAATGTTATCGTTAACATTTATATTTCCGGCGATAAAGCCAGGATAATCATTAGCGACGTATCCACCATAGATGGCTAGGATACGCTCTTTGTCAATTACGCTAATAAAATTACGGTTTACCTCAAAAGTCTCGGCGGATGGAGCGGTCAGGTAATGATACCCGCCAAGAACATGAGCGTTAATATCCACCAATATTTTAACATTATTGTCAGAAAATGAATTGGCCGGATAAATCGCGTAATCATTGACCCGGTTAAAAATTGTTTGCGAGGGAACGGTGGCGGGATCATCCCAAACTAGATCTTCGGCTTTGGCCACTCCGCTGGTCACGACCACGATCAAATAGAAGGTTAAAACGATGGCGAGAATATAAATCGTCATTATAAAAAATGAGCTTATCTTCGCTACAATATTTTTCTGAGACATTAGTTTCTCCTTGAAAGAGATTATAAAATCTCTACGTCTCATTATAAAAAAACAAAAGAACGCGCGTTTAATGGCTCAATTCCCGCTCGTTGGCTTTATGGAAATAGGGTCTCCCATTCCTCACCTTAAGCCAACGACCAGCGCGGTTTATAAGTCCCATCAAAACTAACCCAAGCGATTATCTAGCCTAATACTAGTTTACGCCCGTCGCGGATTCACGCTAATCAATATATTACGCTGGCGCTGGAGCCAGAAAAGTTAGTTGATGATTTGGCAAACTCGATTTTTGGATATAATCTTCCTAGGCGATCAAACCAAAGAAATTGAGCTAGGCTTAATCGCATATAATTTTTGCTAAATCATCATTTTTTAGCTCGAGAAAACATTTCTGTTTATTTGGCGCGTCGTCAAGCGAGACCTTAGCGCTTTTGTCAAACTCGATATAATTTTGGAGCCTAACAAATTATTTTCTCGAGCCACTATCTTGGAGAAACCAAAATAGTATGGATCGCTAGTTAATTATGAGCTTAGCTATCAGCTAAAGCGATAATTTCATTCGCTATCCTCAAAGTTGTGGCGATTCGCCTAAAGCTTTTTTCCAACTTCAGGGCGCAATCCTCCCGTCACAACCGGAAAGTTATGTTAAAATAGGTATAACTACGCTATTCAAAGCGTTTATAGGGTTTCAATCTTGACAATATAGCCTTATTTTAAGACGAGCGTTTTTTCGTCTCGCGACGCGACTAATCGTCTCTAGGCGATAACTAAAGCGCCTAGTTATTTTCAATATTTATTCACAGGCCCCCAATATCTGACTCTGTGGTCAATATAATAATAACGCCAATAAACGCCTTTTCCGGCGTTTGCCTATATTTTGACTGAACCTTAGTCCAGAATAATTGTTGAAAGTCGTCCCTTCAATGAATGAGAAGGCGGCTATGAAGCGACTTAAGCTTATTGTGGGAAATTGTCAGATCGACGCGAGATGACGCCAAGGCCGGAGAAAATGGAGGGAAAAATCCAAAAGGCCGTAAGAATGAGGCGATAAAACCAAAAGCGCGAAAAACATAATCATCCAAAACTTGTAATGCCAAAAAGCTTTCTCATGATCGCGATAGCCGGATCGCGGAAAGTTTTTTTGTCTCGTTCCCGAGACTGGTTGTTTTTGTTGATGACCATGATATCGGTTTTTAAAAATAAATCAAGGCTTATGGAAGTAAAAAAAACGTTGACGGCAAAAAATTTTCGCCGCCCCCTAAAAAAATTTATTCAATAATTATTCAATTGTTTTTCAAGTTACAAATTTTTTCTCGGCAATGAAAGCGCTTTTTCCCAGGCCGCAATGACAATTACGAACACTCATTCTATTTCATCGCCATTTACCCTGTTTGCCGCCTGACTTTCAAAAATTTTCAAAAATTTTCTAAAAATAGGCCCAATGACCAACTCTGCCCGTTTCCCAGAACCGACAATAGCCCTCTGGCTTTAAATCCTTGCGATTAACTAGTTCGCGATGAGCCTTAATCAAATTTTTACGCCTAACTTTATAGTTACATTACTATCATTCTTAATTTTTATTCCATAACATTCTAGATCTTCGCGCCCCAAGCTTTTCGCGCTCAGAACCCGAAACCTTGGCTCGCCATTTTTTTGAAAGCTCGGCCAACTAACCCTTGGCGCTTAATCAGCTCATTTGGCTAGGATTTTTTGGGTTCAAGCCTTGGAACTCCTCCAAAACCTTACTTAGTCCGCTCCAACGGTCTCAAAACCTTTTATCAATCGCCCAAAAAGGAAAGCCATTTTTACGTCCCTAATTTTTGGCCAAAACCAAAGAAGGCGAGCGGCTCATTTCCAGGCGATCAGCCAGACCAGTTGGACGAAAGCGCTCTATCCTTGGTTTAAATTGATTTTTAGGCTTGATTATCCCGCCAAATCGCGCTATTATCAGACCTACAATCATTGACCTTGACCAGCGGCCCAATAGCCCGTTTTTTGGCTGGCCATTGGCCCTAAATTTTAGGTTATTTGTCGCTATTCGGGTCAGATTGTTATGTTTCATCTATTTTTATAGACTAACCCCTAGGCCGCTGACTTTCGTAAGGAGCCGCTCCCATGTCCATCGAGTCCAACCTGCTCCTTACCTATCCCAATCCCGACGGCACCCGTTTGGATTTTCATTTTGAATTTACCTTGCCGGGCCGAGGCGTTACGGCCATAACTGGGCCCTCTGGCGCGGGCAAGACTACCTATTTAAGGTGTTTAGCGGGTTTAACCAAAGCCAGGGGCTTTGTCTCGGTCAACGACACCGTCTGGCAGAGCGATGATTTTTTTCTGCCCACCCATCGCCGCCCCATTGGCTACGTTTTTCAGGAAGGCTCCCTCTTTCCCCATCTTTCGGTCAAAAAAAATCTCGCTTACGGCATGAAAAGGGCCTCTCGCCGTTTGGACGGCAAAACCAAAAGACCCTTAGATCTTGACCATTTGCTCGACATTTTGGGCATCCAACACTTAATGGATCGTCGCCCCGAAACCTTATCGGGTGGCGAGCGTCAACGCGTGGCTCTGGCTCGAGCTCTAGCCTCATCCCCTGAGGTTCTCTTTTTGGATGAGCCTTTAAGCGCCTTGGATCAAGAGCGCAAAGAAGAGATCATGCCTTACCTTAAAAACTTAAGGACTTTAGAGCTACCCATCCTTTATGTTAGCCACTCCCACGACGAGATCGAAAACCTGGCCGGGACGATTATCCAGATGACTAGGCCCGGAGCCCCCATTGTGGCTAAAGCTCGGTTCGCTACTGGCCTCGCCGCTGAGGAAAAGCTTCTCGATAAAGCCTCCTAATCACTCGAAGCAAAGAAAAAACCCCGCGGCTAATTGTCAGCTCTCGGGGTTTAAACTTCGTTTGGTTTAAGATTACTAATTTTCGTTCAAGGGCTTTTCGTCAAGATGCCTCTCCGCAACCTCAAAATTTTGACTTTCCACCAATCCCCTCTGGAGACTTTCCGCCTAAAATGAGTATTTTGACCTAAATCAGCCCTAAAAATCGCGTTTTTGTTTTTGGCTAACCAACTTAGCCAAATTTCTTAAGGGCCAAAAAGTTTTTTAATTAAACTCGCCCTGTCTTGTCAGGGTCACTATCAGGCCATCGGGCTCTTGAGCGTACTCGTAAGCGTAGCCTAATTGTTTGGCCGCCTCGGGCAACCACCTCGGCTGATGGTCACATTTAAGGATCAGCTTTTGGAACTTCACCTCCTTAAAAAATGGATTTAAGATTTTCTTGGAGCTAAGATCGGGATCTTCGAGCAAAGCCTTCTTTAGATCCAAATAATAATGGCCCGCCCTAATCGGCCTGGGCTCGACTTTTTTGGGCTGGAGGGTTTTCGCGGGATCCAACGCCTCATTAATGGCCGCCGCTAGGCTATCCAAGCCAAAATCCCCTTCCATTAGGTAGGGGATATCCGAGGCTATTAAGCGGCCTGGCAAAATTCCCGAGAATTTTTTAGCCGCCATAAAGCCCACTCCCTTAAGTTTGGCCAATAATAACCCTATTCCCCGCGTAAACTCGCCAACGTCAGCTTGGCTTCCGGCTTGACAAAGGCCCAAAGCCGCCAAATCCACGATTTCTTCGGTTCTAAATTCCCCTGAGATTTCTCGAGCCAAAATATATAGTCGCGGCGCCCCAGGCAACTCCCCTAAGATCGCTCCATCCAAGGCCACGGCCACCCTTAGCTCCGCTGGAATATAAGGAGCCAGTTTATTCGCGCTGACCAAATGGTTTTCGGCTAACAAAGCCTTAAAGGGATCCAACATGTCGCCTCCGGGTTAGATATTTAGGGCCCCAAGATTTTTGGGACTCGATAAATAGCCAAATACCTTAAAATAATTCTAAAACTCTCAAGCTAATTTATAGAAAAAGCCTTCAATATCTGGGGCTTTGGAGGCCAATAGATTGCGGGCGTAAAAGGCCCGATCCAAATAGGGCCTAGCCAAATCTTCCAATTCTTGGGCTTTTTGGAGCGTTAGGCCCAAATCCAATTTATGGCTAGTTAGATCTACCAAACGCGCCAAAGCGCAATTGCCCGCTCTTTCCCCGACCCCCAATAAGGTCACGTCCACTTTTTCGGCTCCCGCCAAAGCGGCGGCCAGAGTATTAGCCACGGCCAAGCCCAAATCATTATGGGCGTGAAACTCCACCAAAAAACCTTTATTCAGAAAAAATCTCACTAAAGAGCGAGCCTGGGTCGGCGTCAGGATCCCGACCGTGTCGCTCAATCTTACTGACTTAACCTCTAGGCTCAGCAAAAGTTCCGCCGCCCGCGACAACTCCTCGGGGGTGGCTCGCGAGACATCTTCCAAGCCCACGCTAACTTGGGCTTGGCCTTTGGCGAGTTTTAAACAAGTAGCCAAATCTTCCGCGGCTTTGGCCCAGGTTTTTTGGATTTTCCTTTCCAGATGGAGTTTGGTCGTGGGCCAGGCCAAATGGATTAAGTCAGCCCCCGAGCTTAAGGAAGCCTCCACGTCGCTGGGGCGAATCCGATTCCAAGCCGAAATTAGGGCTCTGGAACAAACTTTTTTGATGGCTTTAACATTATCGACCTCAGCGGGACCCATGGCTGGGCAACCGACTTCCAGCTGAAAAATCCCCGCCGCGTCCATGGCCACGGCCAATTGAGCTCGAACCTCGGGGGAAAAAGCCAAACCCGGGGCCTGCTCGCCATCCCTTAAAGTCGCGTCCACCAGCTTTACGGGCCTCATCAAGCCCAAGTCCCCATATGACTCTCGGCCAAATCCACGAACTCCTGGTCAGTTAAGGATCTTTCCAGTTCCACGGCCTTATCGCGGATCCAAGTCAAAAGATCCGGGGCTTTCTCTTCAGGCCAGGTCAACCCCAATTGCCAACATTTCAGGCGCAAAGCCACTCGCCCAGTATGCCGGCCAATGGTCAACAATCTTTTGGCTCCCACCAATTCTGGCGGAAATGGCTCATAAAGGCTGGGATCTTTGGGCCAACTATCCACGTGAACGCCCGATTCCCCCGCGAAAACCCCTCGCCCTAAAACTGGCTCAAAAGGATCTATGGCTAAACCTGACAAGCGCTCAAACAATTGGCGGATTTCCAGAAAAGCTTGGCCAGAGTTGGCCAGTTTTTCGCGTCCCGAAAGATGAAGATATAACCGTAGGCTTTCCAAGGCGGGCAAGCGACCCACGCCCCTTAGAGAGCAAACTAAGTTGGAGCCGCCCTCTTCCAACCAACAAGCCGCCAAAGCCGTGGCCCAACCCTCGTCGTCGCCAAAAACTACCTCTAACTGGCCCAAACGACGTAACTTTTTAAAGAGTTCCTGATAATCCCCAGTTAAAGCCCCATCCAAACCATAGAGAGCTTCGGAAGCGACTACTGGCTCTTTGGGGCTTTTGACCCGAGTCACGCCAATTTGCCCGAGAGCCTGAGCCCAACGATGGCTTAAGCGGCGATCGATATTGTGGCCTTGAGCCACTAAAACTGGCAAAGTCGCGTCAATTAAAGACATTTCTCTTGACCTCAAAAACTGGCTCAGCTGGAAAGAAAGGGTTAAAGACTGAGCCTTTTAAGAAACCATCAGTTGGCGCGCCCTTTCGGCCAAAACCGTCTGGGCCGCGACCAAAACAGCCTGATCCACTGAGTCATAGGACGTTAAAGACCTAACTCCCCGAGCGGCCAGTTTGTCTCTTGGAGACTGACCAACGCGCGTGGCCACCACCACGTCGCAATCCGCGGCCGCTTGGACGAGGATGGCGATAAAGCCTTCGGGTTTTTTGGCCGCTAAGGGATCTTTTTGGCCACAAAAACCGCCCTTACAACCGCCGCCGCCTAGCTCAACTTTACGGTTTTCCAAAAGCTTTAAACTCTGGCCATCGCTCTCATAAATAAAGAGCCGGTCAGCTTGGCCAAAATGCTGATCAACGACCAAGCCGCTTTTGGTGACCACGGCTACCCGAATCGCGGAGCTGGCATTGGGCCGCGCTTCCGTCTTGGTCGAAACTCCAGGCAAGATCGATTCCAAGGGCAAGGGTTTAGGCTTTGGCCTAAAAAGACGCGATTGATCTTCCCCCAAGAGTCCGACCGCGTCGGCTCGGCATTGACGGCAATGACGCATTTGCGGCAAATAAGATTGGCTGGCCCAGCTGATTTTTTGGATCTCGGCCCGCGAAATTTGCGGCAATTGTCCAAAAACGCTACCCTCCACCGGAATATGCTGGGTGATATTGCCAATGGTGGCTCCCAAATCGGCGGCCACCTTAGCCACTTCTGTTACGCCCTCTTGGTTAATTCCGCGGATGACCACGGTATTGACTTTCACCTTAAGGCCCAAAGCCACGGCCATTTTTAAGCCGCCTAGCTGATTGGCCAAAAGAAGCGAGGCCCCCTCTTGGCCTGTATAGACCCGCCCGAGGTAATTGACTTCTTTGTAAATCTTGGCCCCCACGCGCGGATCAACGGTGTTAATGGTGATAGTCAAGTAGTTAACGCCCAAATCCTTTAAGCGCTCCACGTAAATTGGCAAAAGAGCCCCGTTGGTGGATAAACAAAATTTAATCATGGGATCGTTTTGTCTAATCAGCCTTAGAGTTTCGGACAAAGCCTCAAAATTGGCTAACGATTCCCCAGGCCCCGCCACGCCCACGATTTTCAGATTAGGGAGCTTAGCTTTAACGGCCAAAAACCTTTCCAAAGCCTCATAAGGCTTTAGGATTTGGCTAGTCACCCCTGGCCGACTCTCATTGGGGCAATCTAGGTCGCGCCGGCAATAATTACAGCTTAGATTGCACTCTGGGGCCACGGGCAAATGCAATCTAGCGTAAACGCTGGAGGCGTCTTGCGAAAAACAAGGGTGCTCTTCTGGCTGGTTGTCTAAAGGCAACCCCCAGGCTGGCCGATAAAGATCCTCTTGGCGCGGGCCAGCCGCGTCTGTTTCGCTAGAAGCGTTACAATTCGCCGGACTTGTTTCGGCCGAGGCGCTTAGCTTATAAGCCGGAGCCGCGGCCATATCCAGCTCAACCGCGTTCTCGGTCAAATGACCCTGGTAGTAAGCTTTTTTAAGTTTTGCCCTATAGCCGGCCTCTTCTTGTCCGCGAAGAGCGTTCACTAGGTTATCCAAAATGACGGTGGAGCCCTCAAAGCCGTAGAGGCGAATCCGCGAGCCGCCTTGCCGATCATGAATCGGAAAAGCGCAGCGCGTTAGAGGCCAGGCGCGTTTTTCGGCCAGACGCCGCCCTTCGGAACTCCCAACCAAAAGATTGACCCCATTTTCTAGGGACATTCTTTCGATATCGTCAAAATCAGCCTCATCTTTAACGGAGAGCTTTTCCCAATGGAGAGATCCGCCTAAAGGCTTAATCTCCGCCGAAAGCGCCTTCGCCCAATCGGGCGAATGGCTACCTGTGGCCGCCACCACCGGCAAAAGGCCATTTTCCGCGCCCAAGCGGCAAAGACCATAAACCAAATCCGGATCCCCGTAAATGGCCGCCCGGCCCACGGCGCTATATTTATGGGCGTCGAGCATGGCGTCCAAATAGCGGCCTCTTTGAGCCAAAGTCTCATCGCCGACCTTCCCGCCTAAATTTATTAGGCATTTTAAGAAAGCGTCATTGTCCCTTAAGCCTATGGGCGGATTGAGCCTAATTAAAGGCGTCCCAAAGGTATCCCGTAAATAAACCCCTGGCGAAAACTTTTCTGGGCAAAAACGGCTTAACTCAAGACTAACCCTAGCCGAAGCCATTTTTTCAATGGCCTCAATGGGCGTTCCTCCGTCTGGCAAGCGCTTATAGACCGGCTCATAGGGCCGATCCAAATTATGGGCGATATCCGGGAAAAGGACAAAATCTAGGCCGCTTTCCGTTAATAGTCTTTTCAGCTCCCTCAAGTCGGCGGGACTAGAGGGCGGGACAAAAACATTAATTCCCGCGTGAGGCTCGGTTTCTTTGGCCACGGTTTCCACAATGGCTCTAACGCCTTTAAACCAACCCTCATAATGAGTCCCGCTATAACCGGCTGAGGCCACGGGAATAAGACGGACTTTTAAATCAGTTTTTGACTCTTGGTACTCTCGCAAGATCGCCGGCACATCCTCGCCAATGGTTTCGGCTAGACATGTCGTGCCCACGCCAATGACTTTTGGGTCATAAAGGCGGATGAGATTGTCTAAGCCTTTCTTTAAATTGGCCGCTCCGCCAAAAACAGTCCCTTGCTCGGTTAAAGACGATGAGGCGATATCCACGGGCTCATTGTAATGAGTGGCCATATGCCTTCGAATATATGTGCTACAGCCTTGCGAGCCGTGAAGAAGAGTTAAGGCGCCTTTGAGGCCATAAAAAGCCGTCACTACCCCTAAGGGAAAGCACATCTTGCAAGGATTGGCGTTGAGGCTCGTTAGTTTTTCTTTCATGGATATTGCCTTTAGCTTATATCTTTA
This sequence comes from Deltaproteobacteria bacterium, assembly GCA_031270705.1. Lineage (GTDB taxonomy): Bacteria > Desulfobacterota > Desulfarculia > Adiutricales > Adiutricaceae > JAIROO01. The sequence continues at coordinate 6,985 of JAISWW010000200.1, read as the reverse complement.
AATTTTTTTCTATTTTTAAGCTTAAAAATTTTTTATCTTAAAAAGTCGCGGCCGCTTGGACATATGACCAGACTGGGCTATTGATGGTTAGGTTTATCTCTTTGGTAAAATTTGTAACGCCCACAAAACCAGCCAAAGGCGATTGACGCTCATGGTTATGATCGCAAAAAGCCACGCCGAGTTTATAAGCCAGCGGCCTTTCCTTAACCCCGCCCACTAAAATGTCCGCCCCTTTTTCGCGCATAAAAGCTTCCAATTCGCTAGGGTTAGCGTCGTCTAGGATGACCGTGCCAGGGGAAGCGATTTTGGCCATGACCTCGTACTCTTCCTTTTGGCCTGTTTGCGCCCCCACCAAAACGGTGGTGAGACCGAGAGAAATAAATTGCCTAATCAAGGATATGGCCTTAAAGCCGCCCCCCACAAAGATGGCCGCTTTTTTGCCTTTAAGGGCTGGCAAATAGGGTTCAATGAAGGCCTTAGCTTTTTCCGACTCGCGAGCGATTAAAGCTTTGGCCCGCTCAATTTCCGCCTCTGTCCCCAAAATATCCAGGGTCTCCCTTAAAGCCTTAGCCGTGTCCTCTAAACCAAAAAAGCTGGCCTTTATCCAAGGGATCCCAAACTCTTCTTCCATCTTTTGAGCCAAATAAGTCATAGAGCCCGCGCATTGCACGACATTGAGGGAGGCTCGCGGAGCTTTGATTAGATCCGCGCAACTGCTATCGCCGGTAAAAGAGGCCAGAACTGGGAGGCCAATTTCCCGGAAATAGTTTTTAATGATCCACATTTCCCCAGCCAGGTTATAGTCGCCTAGGATGTTTATGGCTCTCTCCTTTTGATCGGTTTTGTGGGGCGTCAAGAGTTTCATTAAAGCCTCCCCAGCTAGCCGATAACCTAAGGATTTATGGCCCGCGAACCCGGGAGCCTGAACCACGATGACTCGTAGCCCATAAGCTTTCTCAATCTCCCGGGCCACGGCTTCCACGTCGTCGCCGATAACGCCCACCACGCAAGTCGCGTAAATAAAAATGACTGGCGGCTTATAGATTTCGGCGATTTCTTTTAAACCCGCCCTTAATTTGTCCACGCCCCCAAAGACAATGTCCCTTTCCCTCAAATCCGTGGAAAAGCTCTGACGGAATAATTCTGAGCCCGCCGACAAAGAGCCCCGAATGTCCCAAGTGTAACTAGCGCAGCCAATGGGGCCATGCACCAGATGAAAGGCGTCGGTTATGGGATTTAAAACCACCCGAGCCCCGCAATAGACACAGGCCCTTTGACTGACCGCCCCAGCCAGACTGGCTTTTTCGCAGTCTAAGCCGGCCCCGCCTTGGCTGATGGAATTTCTCCGCTCTTCTAAAATGTCTTTGAGCACAATAATCCCCTTAAAATCGCTAAAAAACGATTTTCTAAAAAAATCAGCGTTTTATATAGCGCAATAAGGTTACATCACCACATCTAAATCCTCGTCGGGGCAATCGCGGTCATAGCGATCCATGAGAGCCCCGGCCACTAGCTCAGCCAAGCGCCGGGTTCCCTCGTATCCGATGAGGGGATGGTGAGCGTGGCCATAACGGTCGAGGATGGGAAACCCGGCTCGCACCATGGGGATATCCTCAGCTTTGGCGATTTGTTTGCCATAAGAGGTGCCAATGAGGAGATCCACTGGCTCATTTTTTATCCATTGGTGTAACTCAAAAAAATCAGAGCCGGCTTTGACCTTGGCGGGCGGGACGTCATACTCTTGTAAAATTTCCTGACATTGGCTCACAAAGGCGTCCCCGGGCGTTCCCGTCACGACATATGAGGGAAAGAGGCCTAGCTCCAAAGCTATGGACAAAAGCCCAGCCACCGTGTCCGGATCCCCAAAAATGGCCACCTTCTTTTGGTAGTAGTACTGATTGGCGTCCAAGAGCAAATCGATAAGGCGCCCCCTTTCGTACTCCAATTCCTTGGGAACCGTATGCCCCGTTAAATCCATTAAGCGCTTTAAAAAAGCGTCCGTATTGGCGATACCCATGGGCTGAGGGAGCAGATCCGTTTCCACGCCGCAACGGCTTTTTATGACCAAAGCTGGTTCTTTGGAGGCCAAAAGACCTAAAGCCAAAACCCGCTTGACCCCGCCAAAAGCCCGGATCTCGGCCAAACTGGTTCCGCCCTCGGGAAACATCTGGTAACTACCGGTCATGGGGCCATCCAAGGTATCGCTGGGATCGGGCAAAATCATGGCCGGAACGCCCATGAGCTTAAAGAGCTTTTTTAGCTCCCTAATGTCCCCGGGGTTGACAAAACCTGGGAACACGCCAATGGAATCGGATTTTTCCTCTTTAGCGGCTAGATATTTAATAAACCCAGCCACCATCTGGCCATAGCCAGTCACGTGGGAGCCCACGTAACTAGGGGTATTGCAATGAACGACTCTTTTGCCGTCCGGGATATCCAATTCCAAGATAAAAGAGTTAAGATCGTCGCCAATGGTCTCCGACAAACAGGTGGTGTGGACGGCGATAATATCGGGATCGTAGACGTCAAATATATTTTTAACCGATTGCTTAAGGTTGGCCCCACCGCCAAAAACCGAGGCTCCTTCGGTAAATGAGCTCGATGAGGCCACGGCCGGCTCTTTAAAGTGTCTCGTCAAAAGAGTCCGATGATAGGAGACGCATCCTTGACTGCCGTGGCTGTGGGGCATGCACCTATGAACGCCGAGGGCGGCGTATAGGGCTCCCACTGGTTGACAGGTCTTTAAAGGGTTTATGCATATCCCCGAGCGCGCGATAATTTCTTTAGGGGTTTGATCAAGCATTATTCGACTCCCGCCACGGCGCGTTAATTAGTTTCCAGGCCGGAACAAATAGGCCCATGGTTAAATCCCGCCCAAAATTGACCGCCCCCCGGTAACCAGCGTAAGGGCCACTATAGTCATAACTATGAAGCTGACGGCAAACCACCCCAGCTTTTTGCACCACGTACTTGTCTTTGACGCCAGAAAAGAAGACGTCAGGCTTTAAAATCCGCACCATTTCCTCGGTCTCAAAGTGGTTTAGGTCGTCGACCACCCAAGTCCCGTCGCCCATGGCCCTAATTAAACCAGCGTATTCCTCTAAACCGATGGCTTCCTTAAGCTCTTGATAGCGCTCGGGCGTCAAAAAGGCCCTATAACGACGATCCGGCTCAACCACGAGATTTTCGATGTTTTTGGAATCCGCGTCTTCTTTGATCTCGGGAATAATCTCCCGGCCCTCATAATCGTCCCGGTGCCCAAACTCGTAGCCGGCTAAAATCGTCTCCACCCCAAAATCCAGCAATAAATCTTGGTAATGATGCGAGCGGCTACCACCCACAAAGATGGCCGCTTTTTTGCCATTGAGGCGCTCGCGATAATTGGCTATGGTGGGAGCCACCGAAGTTTCCTCTTCGGCGATAACTTCCTCGGTTCGCTCGATAAGCCCATTGTCGCCAAAATAGGTGGCCAAATCCCTTAAAGACCGGGCGATACTTTGTAAGCCAATAAAGTTGACCTTCAGCCAATTGACGCCAAAAGCCGTTTTCATCATCTCGGCCACATAATTGATGGAGCGGTGGCACTGAATAAGATTTATGTCGGCCCGGTGGGAGCGAGCGATGTCGGTTACGGCCCCGTCGCCAGTAAAAACGGCCACCACGTTATAGCCGATCTTTTTGAGAAGTCTTTCCGTCTCCCAACCATCTCCGCCAATGTTATATTCGCCCAAAAGATTAACGGAAAATTGGCCAATATGGCCAGAATCATCGGCCCCAATAATCCTTTTCATAAGGCCATTATTGGCGATGTGGTGGCCCGCGCTTTGGCTGACTCCCTTATAGCCCTCGCAGGAGAAGGCGAGGCAAGTGATCCCGTAATCTTTTTCCGCTTGGCTGGCCACGGCGTGAATGTCATCGCCAATGAGGCCTACTGGGCAAGTCGAGCAGATCATGATATTTTTCGGCTTAAAAATGGCCATGACTTCCTCAATGGCTTTCCTAAGCTTCTTTTCCCCGCCAAAGACAATATCGGGCTCCTGCATATCCGTGGAAAAACAATATTGAATATAATTATTGCCATCCGCGTCGGGCCGAGCCTTATTGCGCCGCGTCCCCCAGGAATAAAACCCACAGCCAATGGGCCCATGGGTGATGACGCAAGTGTCCTTTAGAGGCCCGACCACGACGCCCTTGCAACCAGCGTAGCAGCAACCCCGGTTAGTCATGATGCCGGGGATAGCCCTGGTGTTGGCGGCGATAGGCTGAGTTTGCCCTTCCTTGACCTCAAGTATGTGGTCTTTGCGGCTTTTATAAATTCGGGCGTTATATTTGCCCAAAACTGCTGTTTTATAATCCATCGTGACTAGACCTCGACTTTCTGGCCAAGCCGGACGCTATATGTTTCCTCTAGCGGCAAGACGAAGATTCGCCCGTCGCCAGGGTGACCCGAGGAATTGACGGCGATTAAAACATCAACCACGTCCGAAACCCTTTCATCTTCCACCGCGATGACAAAAAGCCTTTTGGGAATTAATCGGCTAGCCTCGGTCATGGCTTCCCCAGCGGAAGTTAAAGGGAGTTCCCCACTTTCCATGATGAGCTTTAAGACGCCAGGATCGACCAGCTTTTTGCCGCGCCCCAAACAAGGAACGCAAGTAAAGCCTGGAAAACCCGCCGCGGCTAGCGCGTTTTTGGTCTGACCAACCCGGCTGACGCGAACCATGGCCAAAATTTCCTTCATCTCTAAAGACCTTTCTGGCCCGAGCTAATGGTATAGGCCTCGGCCACCTTGGAGACAAAGATTCGACCATCCCCAAAGTGCCCTTCCCCGGTGCGAGCCGTTCTCATAATAATGTTAACGATGTCCTCGCGATCCTCATCAGCGGCCACGATTAAAATCATCTGTTTTGGCAATTCATCGTAACGCACGTCATTTAAAACAATGCCTTTTTGCTTGCCACGGCCATAAACGTCAACTTTGGTCAGGCCTGGAAAACCGGCGGCTAAAAGCTCGGTTATCACGGCGGTTATCTTTTCAGGCCTGACTATGGCTCTAATTAATTCCATTGTGCCCTCCCGCGCGATGGGCGACGATTATCGCCTTAAACCCTCCGCGCGCGTTCCCCAATATTTTGAGGAGCTATTATTTTGGCGATAAAAAACGGTTACGCCTTAATCCGCTGAAAACCGCGATTAGGCGGCTAGCCAACGACTATCCAGCGGCTACTAAGCGACCAGACCATGCTCCATTAGCAAGTTCTCCAAGCGATCCTGGGACAGGGGCGTGGGGATAACAAACATGTCGTTTTTATCGATCTTATTGGCTAATGTCCGGTACTCATTGGCCTGATTGCAATTAGGCTCAAACTGAATGACGGTCTTTTTGTTGATCTCGGCCCTTTGAACCATGTTATCGCGGGGGACAAAATGGATCATCTGAGTCCCCAGCTCCTTGGCCACGGCTGAGACCAACTCCGCCTCGCCATCGACGTTGCGGCTGTTGCAGATAAGGCCGCCCAAGCGCACCCCGCCGGTATTGGCGTATTTACGGATGCCTTTGGAGATATTATTGGCCGCGTAGAGAGCCATCATCTCCCCAGAGCAGACGATGTAGATTTCCCTGGCTTTCCCTTCTCGGATGGGCATGGCGAAGCCGCCGCAAACAACGTCGCCCAAAACGTCATAAAAAACGTAATCCAGATCCTCGGTGTAGGCCCCTAATCTTTCCAACAAGGTAATGCTGGTGATAATGCCTCGGCCCGCGCAACCCACGCCTGGCTCAGGCCCCCCTGACTCCACGCACCGAATATGGAAGACGCCTTCCTTTAAAACTTGATCCAGATCAATGTCGTCGCCTTCCTCGCGCAGGGTGTCTAAGACCGTGTCTTGAGCCAACCCGCCTAAAATCAGACGAGTGGAGTCGGCTTTAGGATCGCAACCGACGATCATGATCTTTTTGCCCATCTCCCCAAGACCAGCGTTTAAATTTTGGGTGGTGGTTGATTTGCCGATGCCGCCCTTGCCGTAAATAGCCACTTGCCGCATTTTGTCCTCACTATCCGCCTTGGGCCAACTTCGGCTCAGGACGGGAAAAATAAATTAAAATAATCAGCCAGCAACCTTTCTAGCCAGGCCCGACCCGCGATGAGCCTGGCCAGAATAGGTCGTGTAAGGAGGCTGAGTCAAAACACGATTTGAGCTAAAGCATAAAGTGGGCCAACCGCGTTTTTTATGGGTAAGTCACGGAATTTATTGATTAAAATTGCTGGTAGCCGCTATTCGCGCCCTGGCCCCTAAAAGTTCTGGCCCTAATTATGGACGCCATTCGAGCGAAAGAATATTGAATACCGACAAATTTGTCAGAATATCGTCAAAACCAGGATTTAAGGCTTTTTTGTTCCAAAACCCTAGAAGCTAAGATTGGCCGGGATTTCCTCGAGTTTCTCTATGTAAGGAAATTTTATTGACAGCTCCCCAAAAAATCTTTGGGAGCTAAATGATCAAAAAAGAGCCATTTTTTGGGGGTATTTTAGCGGCTTAACTTTGACGCTCTCGCGAAAACCCCCTTTTTTAAAAAACGGAGTTTTCCGGGGCCAAAATTTTTTGGGGGCTTCTGACAGGAAATTTTTCCCAAAACCCAGAGGTCTCTAGAGCGCGATCGACCACCGATTGGATCTCGATCAGTTGGAATTCTAGCTTTTTCTCTAAAAACGATATTTTAAAGCATAATGATATATAATTAGATATAATTATCCAGTCACGCTACATTTTCATAGACGCGACTCTCCCTATATTGAGCCCGAGGATCTTAAGGAAGATGGCCAAGCTTACGGCCTTTATCCCTTAGGTATCGTAGTCGCTTGAAGTGAGCGCCTCGATCCAGGTAGCTGTTGGTTCCAAAAAGGCCTGAACGCGTTGAGCTCCGTTTTAGAAATCATTAGTCTCTTCATAAGCGCGACGGCGGGAAAGCCGCGTTTTTTGGCGC
>JAISWW010000101.1 GCA_031270705.1 Deltaproteobacteria bacterium | reverse complement strand
CACTCCTTAGTCTATGAGCTTTACGCCAATGGCCGCCTAACCGAAGAAGCCATGGGCGCCCACCCTTTGAAAAATATCCTCACTTCTTCCATTCAAGACAGCCTGGAAGAGCCTCGACTATTTTCTCGAGCCATTGAAATTATCCCTGGGGACAATTTTTTTATCTGCTCGGATGGAGTTTGGGAAACAGCCCGCCGAAGCGAGCTGGAAGCCTGGGCCGCCCTAGGAGCGGAGGAAGGCTCTCGCCAATTGGCGACATTTTTGCTTAAACGGGCCACGGACAATTTTACTTTTATCTGGCTTTATTGAGGAGAAAACGCTTAAGGCTAAGCTAAAAATTCGCTTTAAACAAAAGCCCCAAGAAATTAAAAAAAATTTTCCCAATAGTTTGGCTTCTCGTCCGCCTCATTATTCATCTCTCCTATAAAGCCCAAAAATTTTCAGCCGAAGCTCTTAAGCTTAAAACTTGTCATTATTAAATAAAAAAGCCCGATCTAACCCCTAACTAATAAAGTCAGGCGTTAAAGATCGGGCGATGGTTATCTCTCTATATGAGAAGGTCAAATATTGTCGCGTAAGCCTAAAAGCCAGAAGGCTTTAGGGTTTACGGGGTCACCTCCAGTTTATCGGTCATAATTTTATCCGATAAATCTAAGCCTAAGTCAATGGCCTCGCGCCAGGTAATAAGATCCTTAAACACGCGGTTCTCGCTCACAATCTCTATGTCATGAATGGCGTTTTCCGAAGTGGAAGACCTAATTATGACCTTGCCATCCACATTGAGGGCGATGGCTCCGGTAGGTTGGCTATAGCCAGTAGCTATTCCGCCCGGAATGAGATCCGAGCCCGCTGGACCGGTCTTGGCCGAAAATGACAAAGCCAAATGCGGCGCGGGCAAACCCGTAAAAGTGTCCAAAACGTACATAAAACCGCGACCAAAAGCCCCACAAGGCTGAGTGGTCAGCTCATAGGTGGTAAAGCCTAGGATGGACTTTTCCGTGCCCGCGCTAGCTATCTGGGGCTGGGTAGTGGCGATCTCTAAGCTCGAGGTTCCGCCGTTTAAAATGTTAGTTAGGTTCAAGCGCCTTTTGTAGCCGAAAACTTGGTCGCCTTTTAAGGCTTTGGATAAAATAGCGTAGGTAGTGGTTCCGCCAACGCCCACGGTTAGGCCTGGGAAGGCCTTTAAATTCGCCACCAAGCCGCTAGCGTAAACCTGGCCGCTAGAGACATCGGCCAAACGATTGATGTCCCGACTGTTAAAGGTCATGCGACCATTTTTCAGCTCTTCTTTTATCCCAAATAGATACTGCTCATGGTTTTCGTCGCATTTGAGACTTCTCTCCTTTGAGCACGGCTTTAAATCCTCAACGCCCCATAACCGGCCCGTGCCAAAGATGACCCAGAGATTGCCGCTGGAATCTAAGGAAGAATTGACCGCCCCAGTCACTGGCCTTTCCACGTTGGCTAGTAGCTTCAGTTTCCACTGCTCCACCGGGAGAGCTTGGCCATTTAAGTCCACCATCTGGAGCCTATAGACCGCTCCTTTATCCAAAGCCGCGCCATCGCGACTGACGGTTAAGCCATAATAGATGGTTTCGTCATCCCAGACCCCATCATGGCCTCGTTTCAAAGGCAAAGGCGTATAAGGATCGTTAAAGAAACTATTGGCTTCTTTGGCCACAAGATTTTTGTTGTTCGGCTTAGTGGCCACTTCTCCGGTGGTCGCGTCCAAAACTATGAGTCTGGCGTTTTGGTCGCTATAGCCTTCATAGGGGGAATAATTGCCAATAATGAGCTTATTATTGGCGGGATCGAGGTGATCGACCGTCAGCCCGCTTGCCACCACCACATACCAGTGGCCCCCGCTAGTGACCACCGTCGGCAATCCGGCCAATAAGCCCATCTCTTCGGAGCTATAGCGCCACAAAACTTTTGGGGCTTCTTGGGGTTTCGGATCCGTCACGTCTATGGCCACAATTTCCGAAAAAATGGTTTTCGGGTTCTCGGGCGTTGAGTCGGGCGCCGGAATGGCCCGGCCACCTAAACGCATCCCACAAATTAAGATCGTCCGCCATTGGCCGTTGATCTTAATATCGGCCACGACCGGCTTCATGTCCACGTAATAAGCGTGCGAATAACTGGGATCTGGTAGCCACTGTAAGTGCGGGAGAGCCGCCCAAGGGATCAGAGCCCACATCTCGGCGCCCAAATCCAGGCCCCCGGGATCGTAACTAACGCCGCCTTGCCCCATGTCGCCGAAAAAGCCCAGGTTTATGGCCCTTAAAAACCCATCGTTGCCGCCCACGTAAGCCACTTGGCGACGATTGGATTTAGCCATTTTAAAGGCCGCGTAGGTTTTGTCGCGATAAAGGCGCTCGTAATTAAAAGAAGGGGCGCCCACTATAATGGGTTTGGAATGAATGGTGTCGCCCATGCGCCAAACAATCTGGGTTTTTTCGTCATCCCAAGGATTGCCAATGGTTCGGGATCGCCAATTGGGAATATCCTCCCCGCGAATGTAACGAATAAGATAGCTAGACATCTCCAAAGGCGAAACGCTTTGATTTGGCCCTTTTGGCGAAGGCAGAGTGTCCGCGAAGTTGGCGTGGACGAGAACGTTTTTTAAGCGACTAACGGTTTCCGCCTCGTCCACAAAGGGTTTGGCCTGGTTACCGCTTTCGGCGTCCACGTAATAAACCTTACGCCGCGAAAGGTCTTTGAGCTCCGAAATCCAGCGCCCAGCGTCCCAAACGGCTTTAATTTGGTGAATGTTTTCTGGGGACGATAAGCCCGAGACCGGTTTTAAGTTACCATCGCCTTTTTCGTCCACGCACCGGCTAATGGCCTCCCCTTGGGCGAAACATCTGGGCTTTTGGCTGGGGGCCTCGCTTTCGCTATTAAAGGCCACCACGTAATCGCAGTCGCTACTGTTGGGGGGACAACTTAAGGTTAGCTTATGGTCGCCGTTGGAATCTTCCCGATAGTGGCCAAACTTATCCACAAAGAGACCATAAACTGTCCCCGCCCAGCTGACGGTTTTAAGCAAATTAGTCGGGCTTTGGTATTTAGGGTAAAAGGCCGTTAAAATCGAAAGGCCCCCGCCTAAAACCGAGTTGACCGAGCTGGCCGTGGCCGAGGCGACGCTGACCGATTGGGAGATGTCCTTAAAAGCCCTTTCCAACTGACTGGGCAATTGACTTAAATTAGTGGACTGAAAATAGCCCTTCGGCAAGCCATCGCTACCTTCCCACTCCCCTAGATCTGGTCGGCCATTGCGATTGGCGTCATTGAAGGAGCCGTATTTGGCGGCTAAATATAGCGGGTTGGGGAGAGTATGGCCCGAGGCCAAGGGATTAGGATCAAACTCAAAAGTCCGCGTGACCGCCAGGGTCGCCGCGTCGCCTTTGCCCCAGGCCGGGCATTCGCCAAAAGCCACTTTACATTTTTGGCCCCTATCGGCGGCCGAATTGATCCCATAGCCTTTAGGCCAATCGCAGGTGGGCGGGGTGGCGTAGGTTTCGACGCCCCGACAATGGCCTAGATCCATATAAGCCCCGTCGTGGGTGGTGCCATTGATACTGTAACCTAAGGCCATCTTTTCGCCAGTGGAGTTATTGACTTTCCAGGATTTGATGGCCAAACCCACCACTTCGCTGGGTTTTATGGAAAAAGGATTGTGACCCTGTTTCCGGAAAGCGTAATAAGTTCCCCCCTTGACCTTTAAAGCGCCTGAGGCTCTAGGGTTTAAGGCGAAGTTATGGAATACTGAGTCGCGGTTAGGGCTATTTTTCGTCAAAAGATCGATGGTGTGCTCGATCATGACGTCCATGTCCCAATCAGAATAGGGCCAACCAGCGAAGTCTTTGTTATGCCCTTGAGCCGAGTCCTCATAATTGACTTTGATTTTCACGTGGTAGGGCATGCCTTTTTTATCCACCCACCACTCCAAGATATAATAGTTAAGAAAAGAGAGGATGCGGCCTTTGGAATAGAGCTTGCTGGTGTCGCTCATGGAGGCGGGCAGAATGGAAATTTTCCCTAACTCTTGGCCATTTTCATTTGTTAAAGGAAACTCCAAACGCGGAAAAGCGCTGCTTAAGGTGACGGTGTAGACATCCAAAGAGGTTTCCCGCGGCTCGCGGGCGAAATTATGGGTGTGGGCGAAATAAGCCACCGCCGCCGCGCTATAAGTCCCTTCCTGGGAGGTTCTATAAGGACAGATGCCTTTGACGTCCAACAAGGAGTTTAAAGTTCGCGGCTTACACTCGTCGTAACGATCTTTAGCGTAAACGTATTCTGTATTGTCATTGAAATTTTCCAGCTCCGTGATTCTGGCCAGATATCTAGTCAAATCAAAACGTGGCAATTTGGCGGCTTCTAGGTTACTAAGGCTGGATAAAACGCTCATATCCAAATCATTTGGCCCATCAATGGCCGAATCGCCATCATACTCGCTATCGACTTCGGAAATGAGCAAAATTATAGGTTTAGCGCATTCTCGGCCAACCAAGGTCGGTAAAGTTTGCCAATCCTTAATTAAAGGAGCCCTATTTTTGGGATTATAGTTATATTCTTTATTGGGCAAAAACATGGGCGTGGGCCAGAGAGGCGAGGCGTTATCGCTTTGGGCCATCCTAGCCATATACCTCACGCCCTCAAAAAGCATCTCGCCAATGGGATTGCCCCAACTCGCGGATGTGTCATAGGTTTGGAGGCCCGTGTGCGTGTCTGTGCCCGCGATCTGCAAGGTGTCGAGGTTCCAGATGAGGCCATTTTTTATAATCTGGCCATAGTTAACCATGTCAACGGATCGATTTATGTGCTCAATGTGGTTGCGCAAGACCCCACCCATCAGTCTTGTCTCTTCGTCAAAGCTACCCGACAGAAGGCCGAAATACATCTCCCCGTTTTCGCCATTTTTCTGGAGAAGGCCGACGGGTTTTAAGCCGCCTTTGGGATAGAGCCGACAATCTTCCCCGGCCCCGATGTTATCGCGTTCGCAAACCATGACTTTGAGGCCATAAGAGCGAATGGCGCTCGCGGTCGCTAAGCGGTTTGAGGAAGGATTGGGGCCGTCTTGGAGAACCCAATCAAAATAACGACCATTGGCCCCAGTAATGGTGGAGGAAGCTAAAAAAGATTTTTTGTCCGCGTTCAAAAGGCTCTCAATGACTGGAAAATTGCCAGCTCCCGAGGTGTTGCGCGTGCGGGCGAAAAAGTGGGCCTTGTTCGCGCCAGGTTTGGGAAAAGGCGTGTATTTGGAGATGTCGTAGTAATCGGTCATGGGCGTCTCGTCTTCCCAACGGTTATCGGCCAAGACGTCCGTGCCCCAGGAATTAGAGTCTCGAGCCACCATGGAGGGCTCTAAAATAGTCGCTCCTGGCGTATCGTTAAATCTATAGCCTCCATACAGTACTTTGCGAATAACGTCCATGCGGGTAGTGACGACGTAATTGAGCCAATTGCCGCTAAAAGTCCCAGATTGATCCGTATGCGGCTCTTGACAGATACCTAGGGTCGAGCGCGCGGCCCTTACGTTAACGCCCGACCCTAAATTCCGATCCCGAATAGCGTTTAACTCTTCTTGGGATTTATCGGGAATTGTTGGCCCTGAGCGCTGAAAATAGCCGTTTTGATCCCCGCCTCGATTGATGGTTCCAACGTATTTGTAACAGGATTTGGAGTCATAATAACCGTAATACTCGACTTTGGGGTTAAAGCCAGTATCGATCCGGCCATCGCCATCCATGTCCGTTAACTCGTTATAGGCCTGCTGGAACATTTTATAGTCCTTGGACAGGACCAAGAGAACCTGAGGGATGGCCTTATAGGAGGACATGAATGGCGCGGCCTGGTAAAGGCTCCGATCCGGAACGGCCAAAAGAATCGAGGAACTAAGGAAAAATAATATTATAGTCAAAAGAGATTGTCGGTAAATTTGGGATTTCAAAGCGCGGCCTCCAGACTGTTGACTTGGCCAACCGAAATGTTTGACTGAATATTTTGAAAAAAATATTCAACTAACTTTATATTTAACTATTCCCCAGAAAACTTAATCTATAAGTAATTAGGAGAGATCTCGAGTGATAGCCGTAATGACCGTCTTGGGAGCGAGGGTGGCGTCGCTGTCCGCTTGGCCGCTCGGACGGGCGATAGTGCCGCTGACCACAATAACCAAATCCACGGGCGAGTTGCCGCCGCTAGAGGGATCGTAGCGATCGGATCCGGACAAGGAATAGCCGGTCATATCCAAATTAGCGTCCAAGGTCACCGAGGCCTGGCCCACCACTTGGCCATTGACCTTAAAAATTAGATGAGGAGCCTTTTGGCGTTGAGCCGCTAAATCGCTAGTCTCGGAATATCTTTCCGCGTAAGCGAAAGGGTCAGACTCCTCAATTAAGCTCTCCAGATTAAAGCGATCGCGATTGATTTCAACGGTAATCGGATTTTCGGGCTCCTTGGGGGCCATAACGCCCAAAAGGTCTTGTGGAGTCCCCAAAACAGGCTTTACGGCGGCTCGGCTCAATAAAACGGCCAGTTTAGCCAAGGAATCCGTGGCTTGAAAGGCGTCTTGGCTCTGCCGGTAGTTACTGGAAATATTGACTTCCGAGCGCGTGGAGCTAAGAATAACTAGGCCCATTAAGCCAATCAAAAGCAAAACCACAATGACGAAAACCAAAACCATGCCCGACTTTTGGCCCTTCCTCAAAAGGCCAAAGGCTTGGCTAGCGGCTTGGCTCTTAAATATTTTTAAGCTCATAAATCCCTCGTGTCCCTTTTTAAGAAAAAGTTGACCCAGTTAGGATAGCCGAGCGACCAATAGAGCGCTCTCCGCCAATGTCTCGCCAATGGACAATGACCTCCACGTGATAGCTAAAGGCGGTCGGACTTTCCCGAAATAACTTTATTTCGCGCCGAAAAAGGGCTTCCGAGCTCTCGCTATCTGGATGGGCCAGGCCAAAACGATCGAGGTTATCCTCCACCGTATCTTTAAGTCGCGAAATTTCGTTTTGGGATAAAGTCTTCAATCTTTCCAATTCAGAATTGGCCAAAATCGCGGCCACCATGACATTATCGGAGACAGTTTTGGTTTTTAAAGCCGAAAATTGCGCGTTAAAGGCCGCGAAACAGCCTATGGATATCAAGACAACGCAGACCAACACTTCGATTAAGGTAAAACCATTTTTATGGGTAATCTGGCTAGACCGCATTAGGCGCCTCCACAATGGGCTTTATTGAATTTGAGCCTCTATTCGATTTTGGCCGACCCGGCCAGTTTCTTTGTCCACCGTTAGGCTCCAACCGTTTTTCAGCTCTTTTTTCTGATTCTTATGGTAAAGAAATAAGTCCAAGGGATTGGGATCCGAAAAAACCCGGCCCGTGGGCATAAAAATAACCCAGAAAATATCTTTAAAGGACAGTTGCCCATCTTTCAGAGCGTTGGGATCTTTTTTGACCACCAATAAGTTTTGATCCAAAAGCTCGTGATCGCCTGGCATCCTCTCCCAATCGCTGACCTCAGTCTCTTTGACCACGGCGCTTTGAAGATCCATAAAACATTGATCCTTTTGGCTGGGCTTAGAGCAATTGATGACCACGCGAATGGGCCGATTCAGGTTAGCCGAGCGGATCCTGGCCTTTTGAAATAAGGCCCCGATTTGCCTAGCCCCAGCTTTAGCCAGTAGCTCCGGCTTATGGGAGCTTAATAAGGGATAGGATATGGCTATCAAAATGGCTATGATGACAATGATGGTCAAAAGCTCCATTAAGGAAAAGCCTGATCTATATTTCAGTTTTAAAGGCCTCTTTAAAGGTCTTATAATGAAATTATCTTTCATAATTTCTCAACTGGATGACGCTCACAATGGAGGAGCGATTGAAATTATCCAACTTGGTTCCGGCCCGCCTATTGAAAAAGGCGGGCCTAGATAAAGGTTTTTTGCCAACTTTGCGGAGGGATTTAACCGATATCCCTAAACTCACGGCTCGCACGTGATACTGATCTAGCTTTGAGCTATTTAGGCCCGCGGTCTGGCTGATCCGAGCGGGATCGACAATTTCGTTCTCAAAATGAGGATAAATTTGCAGATCCTCAACCCGATCCGCCACCAAGATGGGGTCAGCTTTGGTCGCCCCATTTTTTAAGACCTTTTGATCGCGCGTGAGAGCCATGAGCTTATCTTCGTCCTCATCGACATAATAGGTGACAAGGGTTACGTCTTTAAGGTTATAAATGGCGGATCCCATAACCGGGAAATTTGGGGCGATCCCCGTGGGCCCAGTAAATCGGCCCTTAAGATTGATTTTTATTTGATTGATTAGCTCCCCAGAGCCTTCCGGTTCCAGAGCCTCAAAGATAACCGCCTCATTGTCCTTGGCCAAAGCCATGATGTCGCCCGCTTCGACCGCTTGCCTATTGACGGAGTTAGTCAAAGATATGGTCCCACTTTGATAAGAGGCCACCTCGCCCACCACGCCGCTAAATTCAGGCGCGGCGCGAAAGATGGTGACTATGTCGGAGTTATCGGCTCCGCCATCTTCCACAAAAATGGCCCTAACTCCTTTGACATTTCGAGAGTCACAATGGCTAAACCAATCCAGCTGGTTGTCGCCCATACTCTCCCCACATTGACGATGGTCCGAAAATGGGACATAAGCCTGAACGCGCTTGACTCCGCTACCTAAGAGGAAAATCCCGCTCCCCGCCATGCGCAGATCTCTCGTCATAACAAAAGTGGCGGCTCTGAGGTTTTGTTGACGCTGGATCTCATCGTCGGTTTGGAGATAATAGTCGCTATTGACGCGATATAAGCCAAAAGCCACGGCGGCGACAATTAGGCCAATAGCCATAACCACCAACAGCTCCACCAAAGTGAATCCGCCTTGTTCTGGCCTTTTTTGTCTAAAGACTTGGCCTTTTTGTCCAAATAATAGGCGCGGTTTTATAGATTTGGCCGTTCTATGGCTTAAATGGCTCATGGCTTAATCGTTTATCTTTCCGAGCCGAGCGTGGACTCGGAATCATGATCTTTAGGGTTAAGGCGGGCTAGTCTATCTTGTCTGAGAGACGCTCGCTCAAGTCCGCCGCCATTCAAACTATTCGTCGCCTCTCTAGAATTATCCACGGGGTTTGTATTGAATTCCACAATCTTTTCTTCGCCGGTCAGCTGAGCGTGGGCTATAGAGCCATCCCAAGTTATGGCTAGTTCCGAGCACTCATGGCCTTGGTTGGCGCAAACCCCTTTAGCCCACAAGCCTGACGAAGTGTCATCGGAATAGATTTTAAGCAAAACGATATCCTCGCAAATTTGCCCATTCAGTAGGCCCAGGAAATGCTTATAAATTCGCGACTCATAGCCTCGATAAGCGATTTCCTTATCAGCCCGGCCCAATCGACCGAGATCCTCTTTGAGAGCCAATAAGTCGCCTTTAAAAAAATTCGCGCCATAATCCACGGTTAGTGGCTTCGCGACCACAACTGGCGGCTGTTCCTGATCCTTAGCGGTTAAGCCTATGGAGCCCAGAGCTAGCAAAACCAAAAAACCACAACAAAATAAAACCAATTTTGAGCCGCTTTTTGTCGTGGCGACTGGATGGCAGTCGTTTAGGGCTATTAGCTCTCGCCCCTCGACTTTGGCTTGGTTATAAGGCTTTTTAAAGGCTATTTCGTTTTCCGAGTTGATAGTTAGACAAGTCAACTGAAGAGAATCTCGGCCCAAACCCTTTTGAATTCCCTGACTCCCACCCTTTACGCTCGTCTCTCCGCGGCTCTTATGGTCACTCGTCGCCTTTAAGCCATTAATCCCTTCTTCAAAATGGCGCGATGAATTAGGATTTTTAAATAAGGTTTTTCTGGGCTCAAAGGATCCGTCTCTTAAATCAACTTGTTGGCCTTGAAAGATCTCGCCACAGCTTGGGCATTTGACCCAGCCAATTACCCCCGTAACCGGAGGATTTTTGATTAGTCTCAATTTTTTTCGACAATTAGGGCAATACAAATCAAACATTTCCGTTCCCTGTCTAAAATCCTAGAGGCTATAATCCCAGACACCGCTGACAATTATTCCTAATCTAGGTCTAAAAATAAATTAATACGCTAAATGGCGTTATATAAAGAAGGTTATCGCGATCAACAAAAAGATTCCGAGCGGAAAAAGGCGCGGAAGGCTCTACAGAGGAGAAGCTCCAATCTTTGACATAAAAACCACATAAAGCCAAGGGCAAGTCAATCAAGGTCTAAAAACTTGCCAAGGTTAAAAAATAGAACAATTCCTGTCATCGCGTTAAAACGCTCTAACAATATAGTTATAATCCGCCACGCGAAATTTGTCAAGACGGATTTTCATTTTTTTTATTTATTTAACTCGCGCGTTAAACTCAGAATTCCTGACAGGCTCTATATTAATGATAAGCCTTTTGCCAAAACTTTAAGTCGCTAATAACAATGAAGTTTGTAATTTGTTCAAAACACCATCTGTATTATTTTTTTAGGGGTAAGACTGGAAAGAGCGCGATTCCAAGACAAAAAAACTGATTTGGATTTTTCTGAATTATGATGCTTTTATAAATCAGTTGAATATCTTACTTATATTTAAGTATGACGTTAAAATCCTTTGAAATATTTTTAATATCATATAACAGATTAAAATCATATTATAAATTCTTTTTTTAATCTTTCAATATATACAACTTACTTATTAAATTTCTTAATTTTTAATATTAACCTTAAATATCTAATTTATATTGTATCACATCCACTTAAGCGACTTTGTATTCCGTTCAAGAAATTTTAGCCTACCTTAAGCCTAGGCCAGAGGCTACTCTTGGTTCCTCGTCTTCCCTCTCTCCCAAGTCTCTTTGCTTTTGAATTTCTGTCCGCGGGTTCCCTCTCTTTAAAGCCGGGCCTAATCTCAATAATCCCTAGATCCTTAATCCCTAGATCATTAATCTATAGATCCATCTTTTCCCAAGTCCTAAGTCCCAATAAACGCTTAAGAGGGGATCTACCCTTTGACGCGAGCTAACCTAAATTCGCCTTTTTAGGCCAGGGCCCTAAAAACCGATCTATCCAGACTTACTCTGGGCTTAGCCTCGGATATCTTTATAGTCTCGCGCTACGACTTCGGGAGACCATCTTATGACCTTTCCCGTGTTGAACTCTTTACTTTCGATTCTGGGCCAGCCGTCAATTCTAAAGCCACAGTCCAGCGACAAAACTCAATAAGGAGGCCAATATTGGCTGTTGGTTTCGCTTAAAAAAGCTCTTAAAAATGGAATAAATCTTGGAGTAAATGGCTGGTAATTTATCTGTAGAGGAATAAAAAAAGGTGAGATAGTTATTTTTGACACAGGCTTGATAGAAAATTATGAAGATATAGTTTGTTTTTGGACAATAGAGCCTAATAATTTTTTATTAATATCTTTGGATGTTATTTCGTCGCCGCTGAAAAACCCCATAAAATCCGGAGCAAATTCCGGCGTCCGGGGTGGCCCATTTTTTAATTAGATTAATTATAACTAATTTAGTTATAATTAGTTTTTTTATATTATCACTTGTTTTAAGTGGAAATTACTTCAATTTTCCCCATGTGAAACACGAAAATTCCCCATCCAATTAGCTCTCAATTTTCTTTCCGGTTTGCTGTCGATTTTATAAAATTCCCTATTTAAATTCACAAAAATTCCCCATTGGCCTCTGCTGAAATTAAAACCCAACCCTGACGCTGGGTATAAAAAACGGCAAAATTTT
>JAISWW010000092.1 GCA_031270705.1 Deltaproteobacteria bacterium | reverse complement strand
GCCCAGATCTGGTAAGCGATGACTATGGGCACAAAAATTAGGGCCACCACTAACATAATAGTTAGAGTTGGGGTGGAAGAAGCGGCTTTAAAAAGGGAGACGTCGTCAATGGCTGAGCCTAACCGCGAAGGAATGACATTGGGATACATGCCAATGACCCCGGTCATGGTTAAGGCGAAGATCCCCCCACAAGAATAGAGTAGGGATTTGCCCACGTTGGTTTTCTTGTACAGCTCAAAGCCGGACAAGACGAAGAGGACGGCGCACAATAAAGGCAGAGCCAACAAAAGAGGCGAACTGAGATAATTAACGTAGAGCCCCGCGAAAACGAAGGTTAAAACCACGTAAATTAAAAACAAGAAGAGAAAGACTGGCCAGGTAAATTTGGCCATATAAAGCGCTTTATTGTAAAGATCGCCTTTTACCCGCCAAGCCAGATACAATATCCCATGAACCAAGAACATTAGCACAAAGACGATCCCGCCCAATAAACAATAGGGATGGAGAAGATCTAAGATGTTGCCCTGGAAGAGGTAAAACTGGTTCTCCGCGGTATACAATAACGGCAAACCCCGGAAAAGATTCGAAAAAGCCACGCCCAAAAGCAAAGTGGCCACAAAGGAGCCCACGGCGATTAGGCCATCGCAAGCCCAACGGAAATAGAGGTTATCCCATTGGAAGCGCAACTCCGAGCAAACGCCTCTTAAGATAAGGCAGAAGAGCAAAATCATCAAAGGCGTGTAAAGGCTAGAAAAAAGAACCGCGTAGGCTAAGGGGAAAGCCGCGAAGGTCACCCCGCCCGCCGTAATCAGCCAAACCTCGTTGCCATCCCAGAAAGGCCCGGTGACGTGATGCATGGTTCCGCGCTCTTTTTCGCTGGAGGCTCCCAATAAAGGCACCCACATGGCGATGCCTAGGTCGTAGCCGTCCAAGACAAAATAGACGCCCCAAAGAACTCCCCAGACAATAAACCAAACCACGGGCAAAACAACATTCCAATCCATAGCGCACCTCCCTAGGCGTAATGCTCAACCCGGTTTTGGGGACTGTTGAGGGCGGATTTGATCATTAAGACAAAACCCGTAATGGTGATGGCCCCATAAATGGCGATCATCGCCAATAGGGTCAGTAAGATCTGGTACCAATCCACCGGTGGGCTACCCGCCTCAGACACGCGCATAACATTAAAAACCACCCAAGGTTGACGGCCAATCTCCGTGACAATCCAGCCTAACTGGAGAGCGATATAGGGTAAAGGTATCATTAAGATATAGATCCATAACCCCCAACCCAAGCTAGGAACTAGACCTCTGATAAAAAAGGTGCCAATGGCCACGGCCAAGAATAAACATCCTAGACCCACCATCAGCCGGAAAGAGTAAAAGACCGGCCAAACCGGCGGGCGATCTTCGGGCTTTATGTCTTTGAGCCCAATCACCTCGGCCTCAAAGTCATTGGTGGCCAAAAAGCTCAAAAAGCCTGGTAGAGGCAAAGCCTCAACCACGTTCCCCTCTTCGGCGGTAAAATGGGGGATCTTGAGGATATGCATGTCCGCGCCCTTTTGGGTTTCCCAGACGGATTCCATGGCCGCGAACTTAGATTTTTGGTACTTGGCGGTCACTTGGCCAAGTTGATGGCCAGCCAAAGCCAAGACAATGGAAAAAATCAGAGCGAAGGTGGAGCCTAAGCGGAAGGATCTGGAGAAAAAGTCCACGTCGCGACCGCAGAAGAGGTGCCAGGCCGAAACGCCCATGACCAAAAAACCGGAGAGGAGCATGGCCCCCGCGACCGTGTGAATGTACATCCACCAGCCATAGGGATTGGTAACGACTGTCAAGAAACTGTCGAGCTTGGCCACGCCATCGACTTCCACGTAACCCACCGGATTCTGCATGAACCCATTAGCCAGGAGGATCCATAAAGCCGAAATAGTCCCCGCGAAAGCCACTAGCCAAATAGAGAGCAAGTGAACCTTTTTGGAGACTCGGTTCCAACCAAAAGCCCAGATCCCTATAAAAGTGGACTCCAAGAAAAAGGCCAAAGTCGCTTCTATGGCTAACAAAGAGCCAAAGATATCCCCGACGTACTTGGAGTAGAGGGCCCAGTTGGTGCCAAACTGAAATTCCAGGGCAATGCCGGTGACCACGCCCAGGACAAAATTAATAAGAAAGATCCGGCCCCAGAATTGGGCCTGTTTTTTGTACTTCTCGTCCCCAGTTTTAACATAGTATGTTTCCATAATGGCTATAAAAAAGCCAAGACCAATAGTTAAAGGGACGTAAAAGAAGTGAACGATGGTAGCTACGGCGAACTGTAACCGGGATAAAATAATTGGGTCCATCAAGGCCTCCAACTGTTACAGGCGAAAAGAGACGACTTTTTGGCCTAGGCCAACGCGGCCAGAGGGCCAGCTTCCCAATTGTCGCCAGGTCACATTTTCCAACTGAAAAAGGCGGATATTAGGTCTAGAGTTTTAAGATACCAAAAACTCTTATTGAAACAAAAGACCTTTAAATTATAGGCGTTTTTCGCTGGTCAAGTCAACAAAATATCTTGACAGAAAGAGACCTTTGAGCCCTTAGGCATTTGGCCCAAAACTCGGCCAAACCCGGCGAATATTGAAAGAAGCGGTCGCGAATGAGGCCCAAACCTAAAAAATAAGACCGGAAGGCGCGAAATTGGCCTAGAATACCCCAAAATTACCGCGTATTCCCTACTAGCCAGATAATTGTAAATTCTGGTAGCTACCGGCAAAACCCTAGACCCCCTAAACCTAGGCCTTAAGCCAAGCCTTAAAGCTACCTTGAAGCTCCTGCCTGGAAACCTTTCCTGGAGATTATGGAAAAACCTTAAGATATAAACCGAAAAACGCGGCTTTTTTTAAGAGTCGCGAAGGCTATAAGCCGCCAAAAACTTAGAGGCGTTTCTTCCAGACTAATCATGACTTTGAGGTTTAGTCAGCGGATGAGGCGGTTCTTTTGGGCAGGGGAAGTTCAGGACTTAAGAGGACAAGTGAGGAGAAAAATATAATTAAGGCTATAAAATGTATCTACAAGCATATCTTATACTCAATAGATATTTTTAGCATTAAAAATTATTTTAAATAGCTATAACTAAAAAAATAACTTAACTAAAATATCATAACCTATCGCTCTTAGGCTTTAAGCCAATTTCAGCCCAATAATTCTGGAGCTCAGCGCCTACGGATCCCCAAACCCTCAAGTTATCTTATCCAGCCAATTGAGCGACATTGGGTGGAGAGGATCATACTTTGGTTTAAAACTTCTTGAAAAAGCCTTACGCCTAGATTTTTAGCGCAATTGACTTTCTTTTTCTAAGCGTCTTTAGCCGCTCAAAAGGCGCTGGTTTTCCGAGGCAATTATTTTAAACTAATTAGCGGTAAAACTCAGTACTATATTATTATAAAACGTTATTAATCTCTAATCATTATATTTTAACAATGTAAATTTAAATATAAAATGTTTTTTAGCCATAATAATTCAATAAGTTAAAATTTTAGTTTACGTCCTAATTTACCTTCTAAAGCG
>JAISWW010000039.1 GCA_031270705.1 Deltaproteobacteria bacterium | reverse complement strand
AATGAAAATGGTTGGACAAATGGATCCCGGGATTGAGATAGCTCGAAAAAGGTTGATTGAGCTGTCCGCCGATCAAAAAACTCGACGGATGGCCGAAGCGCGCGAAAAACAACTCCACGATATGAGTTCGCTCTATGCCAAAGGCCTAGATGATGGCGAAATTCAAGGCCGAATTTTAACGGCTAGAAAAATGCTTTGGCTTAAAATACCAATTGATGAAATCGCTTTGTGTACGCGTCTAACTAAGGCGGAAATTGAAAAACTAACCCCTTTAGATCCTAATCATCTTTAATAACATGGTTTAATCATCTTTTTAGCTTGTATTATTTTATAATAGTTGGTAAAAGCTTGATCATCGTAATAAAATTTTCTAGAAAATTATTATTGTCATTTTTCACAATTTATTAAGAATTGTTATCAGTATTGCTAGCGCTGATTTTATTACTACATATGACATAAGTTGTCTTTTAATTTTTTTTAATGTTACCGTTTTTTGGTAACAGACTATTTGTATCATGACCCATAACAAAGCGTAACTTTTTCGACTATTTTGGAAATCTCCGCTTTGGAGTTACCAAAAGTCCCGCCGCCTTAGACCTTAATACTGCCAACGGAACCAGCGTCCAAAGGCAATCCCTAAGAAGCCACCGGGAACTGGCCATAAGGCTAAGGACGAAAATCCTCCCGTTGTCCCAACCAGAGATAAGCCTCTCGCGCCTAGTCCTATGGTCGCCAATGATCCTGGAAATGAAAAACCTTTAGAGACCAAATCCACTAGCGACGCCAGGACTACGCCCAATCCACGCCCTGAGACTGTTGGCGCGAACGCGAAGAGTACAGATCAAACTCCAGGGCAAACAACCGCGCGACCATCTTCAAATGGAGTTGAGCTAAGAGCGTCTCAAGAAGAATGGAGAGGGCCAAAGCTCTCCAAGGCTATAAGGCAAAAACTCCTAGAGTTGACCTACTGTCATCGACCCAGCAAGGCTCCAGAACAAGCGAAAAGTTCTGGAGCCTACCCACCTGGGCCTCACCGCCGCAAAGTAGCGTCAAAAGTCTCTCCAGTTTAGCTCTTTCTTCAAATCTCTGAAAAGATACCTGACGCAAAAAACAAAGCGGAAGCTCAGCCACATCAGAATTGGCTTCCATAGGTAAGATTTGTCTGAAGATAAAATATGGTATAGGCCACGCTCAGGAGTTAGGGTTTACTTTAAACACCGACTCATGGCGCCTTGACTGGCCGACTGGAGATAGTTCCATGTCTCGACGTCGGAGTCTGGAAGAGATAAAAAACCGCGACTGGGGGAAAACTGACTGAGAACCTGGCAGGACTGTCTGGAAGGCGTGGCTCTTTGACGGGTATTAACCAACCTCTAACTGAAACAAGACTCAGACTCCGCGAGGGGCTAATACCTCAATAAATTATACCATCCTGAACGGATACCAATTTTTTAGACTATAATTTTGTTTAATTAATGGTCTATTAAAATTCAAATATCTCTTATTGTACGTATTTACGCCTAAATTGATTTGCTGAAAAAATTTTAATGTGGTAAGAATTGGCACGGGAAATACGGATAAGGGCATTCTAGGGAAAGTGTGGGAACCTAAATGGCCTAATGGCGGTCTGCTTGATTTGGCCACAGGGCGAAACTCCAGTTTGTCTATCCATAACATTAAACCTATTTTTTTTCTTGAAAAACAGTTGGCCAGAGGGTATGTTGGTTTACGCGGAAGGCTCTAAAAATTATTATCGCTCACGATATTGTCTGTTTGATAGTTATTGTAATTACAGATAAAATTGTATAATATTTTGTGTTTTTAAACATTAGGGCTTAAATTATGCATTTTAACAATGCGGATGAGTTTATTGGTTATAATATTGCCGCTATCGATAAAATAGTAGTTGATATTAAGAAAGCTAAGGAATCAGCTAACCCACCGCAAAAAGTATCGTATCTTGATATTAAGTCTATTACGGGCCCCTTAAGATCGTTATATCGGAACCCAATAGGCTATGTGCCCAGCGAAATTGAAAGGGCCTGCGTTTACGCGGACATGGCTCTGGCCCCGCCCTCTGAAAAGCTCAAGCTCATTAAAAACACGCTCTCGGTCATGACCGGAACGGCCGCTATAGGCTTGATAATCTATGGGACGCTCATAGCCTTAGGCTCGGGCATGGGCATCTTCGTCTCTATAATGTCTTTTTTCTCTGGCGCTTTAGTTTTGGGGCCTATTGGCCTGGTCTGGATTCTTGGTGGCGTTGGCCTATTGGCCATCGCTTTGTTTTTCTTTTTTAAGAAAGACGATGAGCAAGCTTGGGAAGGGGTTGTGACCACTCTGAAACAAAAGCTCCAAAAGCTTATTCCCCCTGTCTGGAAGCCCCACCAACAAAAATTTCAGGCTTACGATTTTCCCATAATTTAAGGGTTATTCGCGGCGAAATTGAGGTTATGTCAGCCATTGATCTAGATATGGCGCCTAAACCGCTATTGGGGCTGGGCAGGGCGTTTTAGGCGCCCCTAAGCCTAGCGTAAATTTTTTTAATTCCATCTAAGATCTTGATTAAAAGCGCTCAAATGAAATAATTTTAAAGGTTTTATCCGTGATTATCATAACATAGAGAGTAATTAATATATTAGAGTATAAATCAGTAATTTAATATTAAACGCGGATAGTTAAAAAAATTTTCGCTTGATTTTTTAGCGAGTCATGGCTTTCAGCGACCTTTAACTAGGGCATAAGGGCCTTAATTACTGGCGCCGCAATGGCTCAGTTGAAAAGAAGGCCTGATCTTTGAGATTATTACCCATAGGGGCTTGACCCCAAGAGAGCTTAGGCTTTTACTGGCCAAATCGTCGGCCCCGCCTCGAAAATCGCCGGTTTCCTGTCCGGCGGGGCCTTGGGGGTCTGTTTAACCTCGACCGGGTCGCCGGTTTTTTTCCTAAGAGTCGACTCAGACTATGACTAATCCATCTAGCCCCAACCTGGCTAGCCCCAACCTGGCCTTGGGCCAAGAATCGCCCCCCATTAACGTCTTGGCCGGATCAGATTTATTAGACACAACTAAGCCTGATCCGCGGCGGGATATTTTTGCCAATCATTGGCTGGCTGATTCCAAGCCTGAGATTTTGGGCGGCTGGATTTCCCGTTCCGCTCAGAGGGCGGTGTCAGCCTTTTGGGCCGCGCTTCCTAGCCAAGAGAGCTCTGGGCCAACCGAGATAGAGCTCAAATCCGCCTCCGAACGGCTGAAGTTGAGCCTCACCAACTCCTTGGCCGACCCGGAGCTGGCCCGAGGCCTAACTGGCGGCTCGACTGAAGACTCGTCTTATTTGGCTACGCACTTAGCGACTATTCTTCCGCCAGTTAAAATCCCAGTTTTTGAGCCAGGGGCGCTTAGCCCCAGAGCCTCGGCCATGGCTTTATTGGCCGCTCTGGGCGCGTTGGCTGGCGGCCTGCTCGGCAATGGGCTTTTTTCTTTAATGGGCCAGCCAGCCTATACAGGCTTTTTTCCCGGGGTCTGCTTGGGGGCGGCCATCAGCGCTTGGCTCGGCGTAACCCTGGCCCGAAACAACCAGCTCCGGCTGCGCCTTCTGGCCATCGTGGGCGGTATAGCTGTCTTTGACACAATCATAACGTCCTTGAAATCCGCTCTTATCCCCTCTTTTTTAAAGGGCTCAAATATGGCCTTTAAACGTCGGATTGTTTATATTTTGGCTATATTGGCTCTTTTAATGATGAAACCCGAAACTAGCCTGGATCGGGAAAAATGGCGAAAACTCTTGGAATCCACGGCTTTAGCTTGGCTTGAGTCAGCGGCGCGCGTAGCCGCGGTTCTGATGTTTCGGCTCCGCCAGCCCTCCGCCCCCAAAAGCTTACCCTCGGACACGCGCTTAACCGCGGAAATAAGCGTCTTAGTTAAGCGCCTAATGGCTGACCCCAGGTTGTCCGACAGCCTCCCTCTGGCCGAGTTGGCTCAGAAATTAGGCAACGCCGGCTATGAGCTTACTCCTGAGCCCAGACAGGTCGCGCCCAAAGTTTTGGCCTGGCAAGCGATCATGGCCAAGAGTTACGATACTTTTGGCCTGGTCAGAGAAGGGCAATCGGTGATAGTGGAAGAAGAGCCGATCATAAGAGATGGCGAGGTCTTGAAAAAAGGCTTGGTCTGTCCGTAACTAGCCAATCGTTAAAGGCTTATCAGTTAAGAATTGACTCTTAGTTGGGCGCGCGGAATCGCCATCAGGAGCGGGGCCAAAAATGGTTAAAAAAGTTATCGGGATCGACTTCGGAACCTCCAACAGTTATGTGACGATCTGCTCATACGGCAAACGCGACAAGTCTCCGTTACATTTATCTGGCAAAAACCCCGGCATCGACACCTGCGTTCTTTATAGTGACCGCCCTGGGGCTGACCCGAGCCTTTTTCCCATGATTGGCGAACAAGCCGCTCAAACCTATGGCCAGGCCGACGCAAAGGCCATCGCCACCGAAGGCTACCGTTACCACTCCGAGTTTAAGCCCAACATCGTGGCCAACACTAAAGCAAAACAATACGCCATTGATTTTTTCAAAGCCATAGACCGGGACGCGCGTTTAAATTTTAATCCCCTGAGCGCCGCCGAAAACCTGGTTATTGTGGGCGTCCCCTCGGAAGCCAACGACTGCTACCGTCAGACGTTGAGGGAAATTTTGCAAAAGGCTGGCTTTGGCCAAGCCGAAATCCGCGATGAGCCCATTGGGGCGTTACTAACTGAGCTGGGCGGCGGTCGTTTTAACCTCTCAGACATTATGAAGGGTTTGTTGGTGATAGATTTCGGGGGCGGCACCTGTGATTTTGCCTTTCTGCAAAGCGGCAAGGTGGTTCGCTCCTGGGGCGACTTTGGTCTGGGTGGCCGGTTGTTTGATGATTTGTTTTTCCGGTGGTTTATTGAGCTGAATCCGGGTAGCGCCGAAAAACTTAGGCGGGAAAAACGGGAGATCCTGGTTCGCGATTTGTGGTGCCGAAGGATCAAAGAAGAGTTCTCCGAAACAATCGCGCGCAATCCCAAAGCCGCGTTTACAAGAGAGGTCGGGCGCTATGGCCAGCTAGTCAATTTGACCAAGTCAGAGTTTATTGAGCGGGCCCGACATTACCAACCGACCGACTCATTTATAGAGTATCACCAGAAAAACCAAATCCCTTTATCCCCCAAATTACAGGCTGGCCAAGTGGATTTGATCGCCTGGTTTGGGGAGACTTTAAGAAAATATAGTAACCAAATTGAGACAGTCTCGCTTTCTGGCGGTAGCTCTAAATGGTACTTTGTCTCAGAAATTTGTATTGAAGAGCTTAAAATCGCTCCCGATAAAATTTTAACTAGTTTTAATCCTTATGGCGCTATTTCTGAAGGTTTATCTATTTTACCATCTGTCCTGGCTGAATTTGAGGATAAAAAACAAAATATAGAAAAAGACAAACCTGATTTTCTAGATGAGATAAAAAAGAATATAAAATCATCAGTTAAAAATTCTTGTCAAACCATAACCGATTCGGTTCTGATTGAGCTGTTTGATCGCCAGATAGTCGAAACCATTAAATCCGCGCGTCAACAAAAATTTACCATCAATCAGTTGGAGTCCGACCTCCAGGAGGTGGTTAGAAAATATGAGGGAGTATTCCCTGACCTCTTAGACCAGATTTTTTGTCAGGCGCTGGCGACTCTTAACGACACCTCCTTCAAAAACCTAGACAAGTGGCTGGAAGAGCATGGGCTGAAAACTGGTGGGCATAAGGCCGAGCCCCCGCCGGATTCTTGGCGAGACCTTGTCGTTGACCCTGAGGTGGGCAAGCGCGTGTCTGAGCGGTTGGCCGGGACTCTGGCTAAATCGGTCACCGCCTTAATGGCCTCCATCGTGGCCACTATTAGCGCTAATCTTTGCGGGGGCGCGGGCCTAAGCTTGTTGGCCGCGGGCCCAATTGGGCTGATAGCTGGAGCGGCCGGCGGCCTGGTTTTAAGCGGCCTAGCCTGGGGTTTGGGCTCTAACCGGTTGAAAGAAAAGCTCAAGAAGATCTCTTTACCCGGCAAGTTGTTAGAATTAATCATTTCCGATAGTAAATTGGTTAAACTCAGACATGAATTCGGAGAAAGCATTGACAAGGATCTTGATAAGTTGACGGATAGAATCGCCGACCAGATCAGCGAGGTTATAGAGCCTAAGATAGAACAAGTGATCTCTAACCTTGGTCTTATTAACGCGTTATGACGCTTTGAAAAAAATCAATCGTTAAAGCCAGAAAAATATACATTAAATATCAATTAACAGCTCAAACAATAAACTCAGTTTAATTTTATGTTTAAATTAATAGCGCTAAAAGGCCATTATTTTTGAGGGTTTATTTTCAAACCACTCCCTTTCGACGATTTCAAAAAAGTTAAGGATAACCGATCTTTCGACCTCTTTAAGGTTTTTTTTCTCAAGAGCCGGGTTAAAGTCTGTTGTTGGCCGTCAAATCTGTATTTAAACCGTAACGATTTTAGATCCATAGGGGCGGAATATAGGCATAACCCATCGAAATCCTTATATTTTTTAGGACTAACCGGAGGTTTAAGGTTTTTGAGGAACCTATCGTTTAAGGGCCTGTTGGTATCGCCTATTTGAAAAGAGTTCGTACCATCAAAAATACCAACAATTGGGATGGGTGGCAAGGATTTTTAAAGGATTTTTAGGGGCTGGCCTGGGAAGGTAAAAAGGCCCAAAGCCTTGATTTTATTGGGCTTTGGGCCTTTTTGACACTTTAAGAAAATATCATAGGGTGGAGATGAGGGGGCTCGAACCCCTGGCCTCGGCATTGCGAACGCCGCGCTCTCCCAGCTGAGCTACATCCCCATTTATGGCCAGGCTTATTTTTCTCAAAGCCTTAGGACAGCCAATATACTGTTTTTTGTTTTGGAGAGCAAGAGCTTTTTGGGCTCATTTTAGGCGACGGGTCGGTCTTATAAAAGCTAAACAGGCTCGATTTATAGAGTCGGAGCCTCGACTCTGGCTGGTCGACTCTGGGCGATGGTGGGGCCGCTCCCTATATTAATGATTTGAGTTAGGAGCCTTAAAGGACTATAATCGCTAAATTACCTGGCCAAAACGACGCGTGACGTTTTGGCCACCTTTAGAATTCTTTGGAAAAGGGAGACGTCGGATTATGAAACCAAAAATTCCGGAAGGCTTTAAGATTATTTGCCAAAATAAAAAAGCTGGTTTTGAGTATGAGTTAGGCGATCGTTTTGAGGCGGGTTTGATTTTGACTGGCACGGAAGTCAAAAGCCTGAGGTTAGGCAAAGCCAACCTTTTAGACGCTTACGCTCGGATTATTCAAGGCGAGCCTTATCTCATTGGGGCCCACATTAGCCCCTATCCGCAGGCATATTTTGGCAATCATGATCCTATTAGGCGGCGCAAAGTCCTTCTTCACAAGACGGAAATTAAACGCCTGATTGGCAAAACCCAGGAAAAAGGCTTTAGTCTCATACCGACCAAGCTTTATTTTAAAAAAGGCTTGGCTAAGGTGGAAATCGCTCTGGCTCGGGGCAAAAAACTCCATGACAAGCGTCAGACCATGAAAGACGCTGACTCCAAAAGAGATATGGCTAGAGCTGTCCGCGACTATAACCGCTAGGGCGGAAGTTTTGTTTTTGGCGAGGGGGGCACGTGGCTAAAAGCGCGTTTTATGGATCATTTTTTGGCTTTATTATAGCCTTTTTATTCATTCTTTGGGTTGCCCCCGCCCAAGGATTTCCGGTGACTTCCCCATTAGGCGAATATTTTATTACCTATGAGGAAGTCCCCCAGCGTCGCTTAAATCCTCGAAATCGGGTGGCCGGCGTTCGGGAAGTGAAAGCCGGGTTGTGGCGCTTTGTTCTCACCCAAAAAAAGCCCGAGACTTATGGCTTAAAAAAAGCCTCGCCCATCATGCTCGCCCCGGTCAATAATTGGCGCTCCCATGGCCAACCCCCGAAAACCCAAGTGACCGTGGCCAAACGCGCGAATTTGGAAATCTTAAAAATCCTTAAAGACGATGGGCAAGAGGTTTTTTCCATCGCCCCCTATAGCCCGGATGGCTTGCTCTCGGGTTTGGCCATCTTTGGGGATAGTTATTCTCACGTTTTGGGCTTGGGCGCGGATTTTGGCTTAATGGGGGGGTCTTTAAATCTTAAAGGCCACGTCAGTCAGGTGGGCGGCCCTTCTGGCAACCGCATGGTCAATAAGATGGAAGGCCGAACCGCGGGTTTGCAGGCTCCCATCATGTTCGCTTTGGGGGAAGGCAAAAACTGCGCGGCCATTTTTGTTAATGAAACCAAGCCTTTGGTCTGGGACTTTTCCTCCAATCCGTGGACCGTGGGCTTAGTGGGGCCCATTGACCCCGCTGGGAGCTTAGAGTTTTTTGTGATTGTGGGCGAAGATCTCAAAGCCTTGCGCCAGACATACATGAGTATGGTCGGGCGCTCGCCTGTCCCGCCTCGATCCCTTTTTCGGCCCTGGATCGTGGATCAGTTTCGGGGAGCCGAAAACCTCGATGGTTATTACGCCGGTTTTAAAGGGCAGTTGGAGCGTTATAAGTCTGGGGCTCTCATTTTGGGTTTGCCTTCTGGTTACGCGCCTTTAGAGTTAGCCATGGAGACGGGCCTAGATTTGATGGTCGTGGAAACTCCTTATGTGCCCGTGGGCGAGGTTTTTAACGATCTCGCCAATGTCAATAGGGGCTATTTGGTCAAAGAGATAAACCAGGATGGGGCGGCTTTAATAGTCAAGCATAATGGCCTAAATAGCGGTTTGTTGGATTACACTAACCCTAGGGCGGCCAATTATTGGCATGACAACTATCGCTATAAGATCTTTGATCGCGGGGTGACGGCCTTTTTCTTGCAAGGCGGGGAGCCAGAAAGTTATAGCGCTTTGGCTTGGTATCAGGGCAACGCCAATGAGCGCTCCCATTACGCGTGGGCCAACCGTTTTAGTCTTAAATGGATGGAGTCTCTATGGCGCTCTTCCTGCAAAAAAGCGGGCGGGGTCATCAGTCGAGACGAGCCGCGCCGGTTTTTAATGGCTCGCTCGGGGTTGGCCAGCCTTGGTCGTTACGGATCCGGTTTTTATTACATGGATCCTAACCCGATCTTCAATCTCTCCGAAGGCTTGGCTCGGGCTCACTTAAGCTTATCGGGGGTGGACTATGTGGCTCCGGACATTTTTCCGTGGCTCAGTCGCTTTTCCTTAAGGCAACATTCTTATAATTTCGCGGCTTGGCTGTCGCGGAACGCTTTGTTGAGCGTCCCCTATTTGGTGCCGAGGGTCTTTTTGGATCAGCCCTGGTCAACGCCCAGCCTAAATTTACGGACGCGGTTTGAGCCTTACCTTTATTCCTTGGCTCATCAGGCTTATTTGACTGGCGAGCCAGTAAACGCGCCTTTGGCTTATCATTTTCAAGAGGATGTTTTAGCTAGGGACTCGGCCATCGAAACCATGGTCGGCCCCTTTGTCTTGGTGGTGGCGGGGATTTTTGGCCAGGAAAACAACTTAAGCTTTACTTTGCCGGCCGGGCGCTGGCTCGATTATCTGCGGCGGACGATTATCGAACAGCCCACGACGGGCCAAATAGTTTTGACCGCCCGGCACAATGGCCTTCCCGCCGCGCCCATCCTTTTGCGCTCGGGAGCGATTGTGCCCACCAAACCCGAAAATCCCGCCTTGGGCGAGCTAGTCCAAATCATCGCTTTTCCGGGCAAGGAGGAAACTTTTTTTGATTGGCGCGAAGATGATGGCATGACCTTCAATTATTGGTCGCGGGGCCAAAGACGACGCGACGGCGCCTCTTCGCCGAGCCCGGAAGCGCCAGGGTCAACGCCCGAAGAAGCCAGCGAGCCGATCCTGGAGACGCCCGAAGAAACCAGCGAGTCGCTCCTTTTGGAGCCCGAAGAGCCAGAAAGCCCGCCGGAGGCCGCTGAAGAGTCGGGCCCGCCGGATAAGTCTCGGCCCCTGCCGCCCGTCCACCCGTTTAGCGATCCTCTTCAAGACGAGTGCCAATTTCCCGCTTTGACCCCCGAAGTCATTACGACGCGCTTTCTTTTAAGATCCGAGGGCAACCCCGACCGACCCTCTTATATCTTGACCATCAATCGCCAAACGGGCGTTTTGGCGGGGAGCCCGACCGAAAGAGCTTATATAGTGGAATTTGTCGGCGTGGGCAATCGCGGGGAACTGACCTTAGACCAACAGACTTTGAACCGCTTTACCCGCGAGGAGGAGCTTTTGCTTCCCCAGGTTTCTGGTTGGATGTCTTTAGGCGATGGCCGGGCTTTGGTCAAAACCAAGCCTTTGGACGTGAACGCGGATCATGTGATTGTCTTGCGCTAATGGTTTTGTCCGCCCATAACGATTTGGCCATTGGCTCCATCCGCTTAAGCTCGCCTTTTATCCTAGCCCCCATGGCGGGGTTGACTAATTGGCCTTTTCGGCGGCTCTGTTGGTCATTTGGGGCCGGCCTAACTTTTACCGAAATGGTCAGCGCCGTGGCTTTAAGCCACCATGGAGCCAAAACTCTCGGCCTTCTCCAAACCGATCCGGCCATTGAAAAGCCTTTGGCCGTCCAACTTTTTGGGAAGGATTCAGAGACTTTGGCCAGAGCGGCTCAAATTGCCGTGGAACAAGGCGCGGAAATAATTGATTTAAATTTTGGTTGCCCGGCCCGCAAAGTCGTTAGTTCTGGGCATGGGGCGGCCATCCTTAAAGACCACGACTTGGCCGAAAATCTGGCCCAAGCCGTGGTCAAGGCCACCTCGGCTCCCGTGACCGTTAAAACGCGCCTGGCCTGGGCCCCCGGTTATCCCGATATTTTCTCCTTAGCCAAGCGTTTGGAGGGAGTGGGGGTGGCCGCTCTCACGGTTCATGGCCGTTTTGGGACGCAGGGTTTTTTGGGCCAAGCCGATTGGGAACCTTTGGCTCGATTGGCCGAAGAAATCCACATTCCCCTCATTGGCTCCGGGGACGTGACCGAGCCCGACCAAGCCGTCAAACTCTTAAAAGAAACCGGGGTGGCCGCGATTATGATTGGCCGGGCGGCTCGAGGGCGACCGTGGTTTTTTCGGCAGTGCTTAGATTTATGGCGCGGCCAAGAGCCTTGGGAGCCCACCTGGGCGGAACGTTTACAAGTGGCTCTGGATCACGCCCAGTGGCTTCATGAGACCATGGGCCCTCGAGCGGCCTTTAAGCTCAGAACGGTTCTCATGTGGTACGCCCGGGAAACCCCTGGAGCCGCGGCCATAAGGCAAGCCATCAACCGCGAAACCGCGGTGGAGAAACAACTGGAAATCCTTAAAAGTCTCTTTGTCCCTTTAACTTAAAAAGACTTAGTTTTAATTTATAAGCTCGCGGATCTATTAATTTTTCGCGCCTTGTGCTATTGTCGAATAAAAGGCCCTTGGTCAGATTTTGGAGATCGCCCTGGCGGTTTTACATGAACCGCTAAATCCGGGAGGATAACTGATGCCTAGGAAGATTTTAGTGGTAGATGACGAAGCCCACATCCGCCTACTTTATACCGAAGAGCTGACCGAGGAAGGCTACCAGGTCACCACCGCTGAAAACGGGGCTGGCCTATTGGAGCGCATTGAGGAGGATAAGCCGGACTTAGTTGTCTTGGACATTAAAATGGTCGATTATAATGGCCTGGACTTGTTACAGGATATCCGCAACAAATACTACGATTTGCCGGTCATCCTGTGCTCGGCTTACGACACCTTTAAAGACGACTTAAAGTCCATCGCCGCCGATCACTACGTGGTCAAGAGTTTTGAGCTCGATGAGCTAAAACAAAAAATAAGTGAGATCTTCGCCTAAGGTCTCCTTTGCCCTTGATCGGGACGTTCTAGAGGGCTATCTGGGCCCTTGGGCCGCCCGAAGCTCCGAGGCGCTTCGGGCTAGACCCGAGCTAGAGTGTCCTTGGCGCGGGGAATATCAAAGGGATCGCGACCGGATTCTCCATTGTCGGCCTTTCAGGCGCCTAGCTCACAAGACCCAGGTCATTGTGGCCACTCTAGGCGACCATTTCCGCACGCGCCTGACCCATACCTTGGAAGTCAGCCAAATCGCCCGGACATTAGCTCGCTGTTTCCGTTTAAACGAAGATCTGGCCGAAGCCATCGCCTTGGCCCATGATCTGGGCCATACGCCATTTGGCCATGTGGGGGAGAGAGCTTTGGCCTCTCTATGTCCTGGGGGTTTTGAGCACCAAAAACATAGCCTAAGGATTATCGAAACCCTGGCCAATGGCCGCGGCTTAAATTTAACCGCGTTGGTGCGGGATGGCGTGGGCAAACACTCCAAAGGCGGCGGGCCCATCTTCGTGACTGGCCCAGAGGCGCCTTTGTCTTTGGAAGGGCAACTGACCAGAGCCGCGGACATCATCGCTTATTTGGCCCATGATTTGGATGACGCCTACCAGTCGGGCTTATTGGAGCCCCAAAATACCCCGCCGGAAATCAACCAGGTTTTTGGCCCCCGCGCCTCCACCCGCATAAAAGCCATGGTCACGGATCTTTTCGCTCATTCCCAGGAAGACGAGACCGGCCTTTATTTAAGTTTTTCCCCCGAAATGCGCTCGGCCATGAGCCATTTGCGCCTTTTTCTCCAAAAAAACGTCTATGAGCATCCCAAGCTGGCTGAAGAGCTGAAAAAAGGCGATGAGATCATTCGGCTCATTTATGGTCGCTTAATGGCAGACGAGAGCTTAACGGGGCGCTTGGGGCTGGAGCCAGTAGAGGCTGGGGAGCGGGATCGGTCTCAAGCCGTGGTGGATTTTGTGGCCGGCATGACCGATCGCTACGCTTTAGGGTTTGGGGCGTATTTAAAGACCGGCTCTTGGCCGGAGGCGAGTCGTTTTTCCGCTTAATAAAATGATCCAAATAAAGCTATTTTAATCGTTAAAAAAATTCCAAAAGAGCGAAAAGAAAAAAATATTGAAATAGGCTTTAAGCGTCCGCTAAAGCTAAGGGCGCCGATCTATTAAATCAATAAGCTTTGAGCCCGACCTAAAAGGCGGCCCCCAGCGAAGCCGCCTTAAGCCAAAGCCGCGTTTACTTGCCGTTGTTGACGCTGTCTTTGAGCTGCTTGGCGGGTTTGAACCGGACAGCTTTGTGGGCCTTTATGGTCAAAGGCTCGCCGGTGCGAGGGTTACGGCCTTTGCGCTTAGGCCTTTTGACCACCGAAAAGACGCCCAAACCAAAGAGTGGAAAGCGGGTGTCTTTTTTTAGGGTCTTGACGACGGTGGCGATGAGGCAGGAAATGGCTTTTTGGGCGTTGGACTTGGTCAGCCCGGTTTCTTGACTGATCAAAGTGATAAGCTCGGCTTTGGTCATAGCGTTCTCCTTAGGGGCGATCGATGGAGAGCAAAATGTCCCCATATAATTTTACGCCCTAATGGGCGTTAAAGGCAAAAACAGACTAAAAACAATATTAATATATCTGAAAAATAACGCAACTTAAGCGATAATTGACAGTTAATAATTTAATTAATTGTCAAAAGGCCAATTTATACATCCCGGCTTGGACTCCCTAAGAACCACCTGTCCTTACGGGAACTAAGCTTTCCTAGCTTTAGCGAATTCCGAGATAAAGATATACTAGCTTGAAAAATTTCGCAACATCAATTTGGCGGTTGGGCCGAAAAAAAAGTTATTTTGGTTTCTTAAGAGACGATTTTGGGCCTTTCCAGGGGTGGCCAAAGACTTTCCAATAAGGCTCCGGCGCCTAAGACGCCCATTTCGTCAAAGGGTCGACCCCATAATTGGGCGCCTACTGGCAATCGGTCGGGATCCAGCCCAGCCGATAAGCATAAGCCTGGCCCACCGTAGAGATTTAAGGGCAGAGTCATCAGATCCATCTGATAGACGGTTAAGGGGTCATCGATAAAAGCCCCGAGTGGCCAAGCCGAGCGCGAGGCCACGGGGGCGAAAAGGCAATGGCATTGGCTCAAAGCCCGGGCAATGTCTTGGGCGATGAGGCGACGAACTTGCGCGGCTTTGCGAAAATAAGCCTCATAATAGCCGCTGGACAAAACAAAAGTGCCCAAAAGGACGCGGCGACGGGCTTCTGGGCCCAATCCCTCGGCTCTAGTTTGGGCGTATTGTTCCACGAGATCCTCTTTGGGCTCGCGAAACCCATAGCGGATCCCATCGTAGCGCGCGAGGTTGGAGCTCGCCTCGGCCGAGGCTAAGATGTAGTAGCTAGCCACGGCGTATCTTAAATTGGGCAGATCCACCTCAATAAATTTAACGCCCGCCTCGGTCAAAAGTTTTTTGGCTTCTTTCAAAACCGCGGCGAGACCCGCGGGTAAATCCTCGGGCCAGAGCTCTTTGGGGAGCCCTAAAACCAGATCCGCGGGTTTAGGTATTTTGAGGTTTAAATAATCGCTAGTAGGGATCCGCGAGACGGTTGAGTCGCGATCGTCTGGCCCAGCCACCACGGTCAATAAGCGGGCGCAATCAGAAACCGTCATGGCTAAAGGCCCAGCTTGGTCAAAAGAGCTGGCGTAAGCCACGATGCCATAACGCGAGACGCGGCCGTAAGAAGGTTTAAGGCCCACGCAACCACAAAGGCCAGCGGGTTGGCGAATGGAGCCGCCCGTATCCGTGCCAAAAGCCCCGGGCGCTTGGCCAGCCACCACCGAAGCCGCCGCTCCCCCACTGGAGCCGCCGGGGATCCGGGTGGGATCCCAAGGGTTGCGGGTGGGTTTAAAGGCGGAAAACTCCGTGGACGAGCCCATGGCGAACTCATCGCAGTTGGTTTTGGCTAAAAAGATGGCCCCAGCTCGCCGGAGTCTTTGGACGACCGTGGCCTCAAAAACGCTCTGGTAGTTGGCCAATTCCTTGGAGCCAGCCGTGGTGGGCCCATCATTTAAGCAAAAGACGTCTTTTATGGTTAAAGGGAGACCCCACAGCTCTTGGCTCGGATCATAACCGCGCTGATCCAGCTCTTTAGCCGTTTTTAAGGCTTCTTCCTCAAAAACGGCCAAAGTCGCGTCAATGATGGGCTCGGTGGCTTTTAAGCGGGCCAAACACGAGCTCACTAGCTCAGTCACTGAAAAATCGCGCTTTTTTAAGCCCTTGGTGGCCTGGGCGAGATCCAATCGCCAAAGATCGGTCAAATCTTTTCTCCCTAAAATCTAAATTCTTTAAAAGATCCGCGGCACGCTAAAAAATCGGCCCACCGTTTCCGGGGCTTGACCCAAAATAGCCTCGCTCTTTTGAGGTTGGCTAGGCCTGGGCTCGTCGTCTCTGGGGCCCAGAGGATCGACCATGGGGGAATACATGGGCTCAATATTGGTGGTGTCCAACTCATTTAGGATAGCCATGTAACTGACAATCCGGTCAAAGTCTTGGGCCAGCTGATCAGCTTGGCTGGCCTCGCTCTGGGTCTGGCCGAGACGAGCTAGTTTAGCCATGGAGAGAGCCGCTTGGCGGTTATTGGTCATGTCGCTCCGCTAATTTATCTATTGAAGTAAAAACATAAAAAATGGGCCCAAATAATTTAAGCCGCGCTGACCCCTAAAACATCTTTTAAGGCTTGGGCGGCCAATTGGGGATCCGCGGCCCCGCGACTTTGACGCATGATCTGGCCCACCAGAAATGACAAAATTTTCTCTTGGCCGGCCAGATATTTTTGGGCCTCGGCGGGATGAGCGGCCACGACCGCTTGGGCCCAGTCCTTTAAAGCGGCGTTATCGGAAACTAAGAATAAACCCTTAGCCTCGGCTAGTTCCTGTGGGTCAGCCCCGGTCGCGAAAAGCTCGCTAAAAATATCGTAGGCGGCTCGTTTGCCCAGTTGTCCCTCGCTCATTAAGCGGGCCAATTTCGCCAAATTACTGGGCTTAAAAAGAGCTTGGCTAGGCTCCAAAGAGCTTTGGCGACAAGCGGGCAGAAAAAGCTCGGTCATTAAAACGGCCAGCCTTTTGGCGTCTGGAAAGATCTCCAAAGCCTCCTCAAAATATACCGAGGCCCCCACCACGGACAAAAGATTGGCCATAACGTCGGGTTTTAAGCCCAGAGCCGCGTAACGAGCTTGTAAAGACTCAAGGGTCGGGGGCAGGGATTTTTGGAGCTGGGCCAAAAGCTCTGGGCTAACTTCCACCGGGGGCAGATCCGGTTGGGGGAAGTAGCGATAATCATGGGCCTCTTCTTTGGATCTTAGGGCCCTGGTCTCGGCTTTAATATGATCAAAATGCCGGGTTTGTTGCTCCACGGGCTTATTGGCCTCATAAAGGGCCGTTTGCCGCCTAATCTCATAATCAATGGCTTGGCCAACAAACCGAAAGGAATTGAGATTTTTAATTTCCGCCCGCACGCCTAAAATGGGGCTACCGACCGGCTTTAAGGAGATATTGACGTCGCAACGAAATTCCCCTTCCTCCAAGCGGCCCTTGGTGACTTCCAAGCGGGTTAAAAGGCCATGGAGTTTTTTTAAAAAATCAACCGCCTCGCGACTAGAGCTTAAATCGGGCTCAGTGACGATCTCAATTAAAGGGGTGCCAGCGCGGTTCAGATCCACTAAGGTGCGATCCCTTTTTTCGTCATGGACGCATTTACCGGCGTCATCTTCCATGTGGACGCGATTTAAGCGAATGGTTTTGGCCGAGCCAGCGGCGGAGTCAATGGTCAAAAAACCACCCAAACCCACGGGGGGATCCAGCTGGGAAGTCTGAAAGCCGTTAGGGAGATCGGGATAAAAATAGTTTTTGCGGGAGAAGAGAGATCTTTCTTGAACCTGGCCACCCAAAGCCAAAACCGCCTTGGCCGCTAGTTCCACGGCTTTGGCGTTCAAACGGGGCAAAGCTCCTGGTTGGCCCGTGCAGACCTCACAGATATTTACATTAGGCTCAGCGGAGCCGCTAGTGGGGCACGAGCAGAAAAGTTTGGTTTGGGTGTTCAGTTGGGCGTGAACCTCAAGCCCGATAACCGGTTCCAGGGTGGTCATGAAGAGCTCCGAAGGCGGGCCGCGAGATAAGCTCGGGTT
>JAISWW010000272.1 GCA_031270705.1 Deltaproteobacteria bacterium | reverse complement strand
GAGTTGGCCCTCTTAGACGCCGCTCCTCGCTCCAATGGCCAGTTGGAAGCTGTTTGGGGGGCTCTTAATTACTTAAAGGCCAGATCCCTTGACTCTTTGGAGGCTTTGAAGACTCGTCTGGATCAAGAAGTTAGGCGGGGCGAAGATTTACAGCTACAATTAGCCAAAAAAGAAGAGAACATTAAGACTCTGGAAAACCGGCAAGACAGTTTGTCCATTTTGTTTTGGACAGTAGCCCAAATGGCCGCTGAGGGCCAATTGAGTTTCCCCCAAGGCCTGATTGAGGCTCTGCCAAGTCCCGAAGAGCCCTTAAAGCCCGAAGAGCCAGAAGGGTCAGAAGGGGAAGAAGGGGAAGACGAGGATGACGACGAGCCGGATAAAGCCCCCAAAACCTCCTTTGGAAAGGGCTTATTGGCCGAAATTCGCAAAGCCGCTCGCAAAAGCCTTTTTGGCTTAATGATAACTGGCGGCTTGGTTATGCATTTTCCCGCCCCTGGCGAGGCTAAACCTATATTATTGGGAACCCCCGAGACGCCCATGATTGAGCTCAATCGCGGAGCCCAATCTGCCTCTCAACCTCTTCGCCCGGCCAATTTTGTCCAACTCGAGGCGATGGATAACTTTATCCTGGCCAAAAAAAGTTTGGCTCCGGGCGCCCAATCTCAAGGTCTTAGCGGAGACGCTCAAAGCGAGCCAGCGGCGCGGTCAATTATTCAATGCTTCCCAGGACCCTCCTTAGATTCGCGCTACGCTCCCATTGTCTATAAAGACCCTGGTTTAAGGCCTTTGGGGCATTTTAGCGGTGAAGAGCGTTGGGAAAGCTCCGCGGCCGCGAATGATTTAGCTTTAGCCACGCGCTACCCTTGCCGAGCTTTGGGCCGAGTTATCGATTTAGGCTTATTGCGTTTAGAAGGCGTTTTGGCCGACGGGCATAGTGACGTCGAGGCCGAGGCCATGGAGTTTTTTGACGCTCAAGCCCGGAAATGGGGCCTTTCGACGGTGGTTTTAATCCGCTTGATCCGGGCGGCCTATGACAAGGACAAAACGGTTTTTCTGACTGAGTTAAGCGGCGAGGAGGCGGTTCTGAACCTGAGTCGCCCGCATTTGCCGAATATGACTAGGGCTCTAAGGTCTTCTTCTTTTAAGGAAGTTTTGGGTCGCTACTTATTGCCGAGATTGGATAGGCTACCTAAATTTTTGGCCGATTTTTGGGATCGGTTGTTTTTGGATTTTTTCCAAAAAACCCAAGATCTCCAGGAAGCCTCTTTGGGTTTGGCTTGGCATTTGGCTAAACGCTTGGATTCGCCTTTGGATCTCGAATTTGGCGGTCGCTTGGTGACGCCTAAGGAGATAAAGAATTTACCTTTGGAGGATAGCCATAAGCTATTGACCGGCTATATCTTAGAGTCGTGGCCGGAAATTCGGGGCCGCCACCCGAAAAGCCCTGATTATCAGAAAGCCTCGCGCGTGGCCGCCGATATTTTGGCCTTGGGGCGGATCATGGGGGCGCCCTGGACCTTTATCGCTATTTTGGTTCATCGCGATAGAGAATTGGGGGCGCCCTGGCCCTCGACTTTAGAGCTTTACGGCTGGGCTCGCGACATAGCCGAGGTTATGCTCATGTCCTCTATTAGGGGCGCGCCCAATAACCCAGCCTTGTGCGATCTAGACTCAATGGCTTCTTTTTGGAGCGTTGAGCGCGACCACGCGCTAGGCGAAAAAATGAAGAGGTTGACGAGCTATTTTTCTAGAGAGATCCATCAAGCCGATAACTTGTTTAATGGCGCTTAAAGTGACTTTATCGCTAGGCCCTCCTAAAACGCTGAAGGCGAAAATCAAAAATGACTCACCCGATTGAGGATAATTAATGGCCGACTCTTTAAATAATTTAGGCCATTGGCCAAGTTTCGCGACTTTGTCCATTGGCTCGCTCCCTTACACGGATTTGAGCCAAGCTTTGGACGAGTTGGCTTTATTGGACATTCCCGCCGCCCCCCAGCTGACGCGCTTAAATTTACGCGAGGATATGATTTTTGGGGCCGTGGATGGCTTGCCTTTTATAGAGGCCAATTTGGAAGAGCGAAAGGTTACGGTTCCCCAAAAGAATTTAGCCGATAATCTGGCCCATTTTTACGAATTGTATTTCGCGGGAGATTTTTCTTTCGCGGCTTTAAGCCCCGAGGCCTCAACTGGCTTAGAGGCTTTTTTTAAAAAGGCCGAGGGTCAACCTAGTTTTGGGGCCAATTTTTTAAAAGCCCAGGTCGTGGGGCCGCTAACTTTCGCCCAAAGCGCTCGCTTGGAAAATGGCTCTTCGGCCGTGGATCAACCGGATATTTTAGAGGCCTTAAGTTTGGGTCTAGGGGCCAAGGCGGCCTATCTAGCCAGCCGAATTCGCGCCTTGGGCCGCCAACCGGTGGTTTTCATTGACGAGCCTGGCTTAACTGGCTATGGCTCGGCC
This sequence comes from Deltaproteobacteria bacterium, assembly GCA_031270705.1. Lineage (GTDB taxonomy): Bacteria > Desulfobacterota > Desulfarculia > Adiutricales > Adiutricaceae > JAIROO01. Next base: position 23,072 of record JAISWW010000272.1, on the reverse strand, counting down.
TTTTCCACTTTGTCGGCCGAGACGGTCTTAAAATCCTTGAGCCAGGCTATTGAGACGGCCAAAAGCCAAGGCCAGGTTTTTATCGGTTGCCATGTTTGTGGCAATACTGATTGGGGCTTATTGTCTCAAGCTCCTTTGGATATTTTAAATTTTGACGCCTATAGCTACTTAGAGACTTTTTGTCTTTACCCGAAAGAGTTAAAAGCCTTTTTGGAGCGAGGCGGTTACCTGGCCTTTGGTTTAGTGCCCACGGATAAATTTACCCCTGATCTAACGTCGAGGTTTTTACTGGATAAGTTTTGGCTGGAGCTCAAGCCTCTAACGCGCGTTATTGATCGCGAGCTTTTAATAGAAAGATCTCTTTTGACCTCCTCTTGCGGCTTAGGAAGCTTGCCCCCGCGAACGGCTTCCCTCATCATGACTCTTTTGGCCCAAACGGCTCAATTGGCCAGACAATCCGTTTAACATGGCTCGGCGCAAAAAAAAGCCCATGGCGAAACCCTCCCGAACTATTCCCACTGAGGTGCCTGGCTTAATAGCTTTGCTTCTTTCGGTTTTGGTGGTCTTATCCCTAATTTCCCATAGACCCCTCGATGGTCAGCCCATTTACCTCAATTATATTGGCGCGGCTGGGGCTTACGCGGCTAGTTTCTTAATTAAGTATTTCGGCTTACTGGCTTTTTGGCCCTCGCCGGTTCTTTTTTGGGGAGCTTTGTATATTCTTAAAAGGCCCCAAAAACGCGAAGGGCTTTTCCCTTCCGTGGTCGGTCTTTTATTGACCCTATTCGCTTTATTGGCCATGTTGGGGCTCATCTGGCCGCTAGGCCAATCGCCTATCTGGCCTGAGGCTCCGGGGGGCGGTCTTTTGGGGGATTTTTTGTCCCAAAGTTTGAGCGAGGCTTTGGGCCGGGTGGGCGGCTTGGTCATAACGCCTTTTTTGGCTTTGGGCGGCCTAGCCATTTTAACGGGCCTAACTCCCTCCAGCTTAGGGCGCTTAGGCTTTATTTTTCGGATTTTTCGCGTGGTTTGGGAAGCCTTAAAACTTAAATCCCAACCCGATCCGACCATAACCATTCGCCCGCCCAAAGGCGGGCGGATCAAAAACCCCACTTTAGATCTTGATAGCCAAGACGCGGCGGAACCCTTAGCCGAGGGCCTGGGCTTAGGCGGGGGCTTAATGGCCGAACAAGACCCAAAAGCCCCGCCGCCTTTGGTCTTTCGGGAAAAACCCAAAAAAACCAAAGCCGCCAAACCCACCAGACCGCAAAAAGCCACGGGCGGGGAGTATGAGCCGCCTTCGGTGGATCTTTTGGATCCCATTAGCGAGGCCATCCCCTCAGGCTTTAGCCAAGAGGATATGACGGCCAACGCTCGCCTTTTGGAAAGCAAACTTAAAGAATTTGACGTGGAGGGCCGGGTCGTGGGAGTCAGCTGGGGGCCAGTCGTCACCCAGTTTGAGTTTGAGCCCGCCCCAGGCATTAAGATAAATAAAGTCAAGCGTTTGGCCGAAGATCTGAGCATGGCTTTAAAGATCGCCGCTTGCCGAGTCACGGGGGCCATTCCGGGGAAAGGGGCCATTGGCTTGGAATTGCCTAACCCGAACCGTCAGCTGGTCTCTTTTCGGGAAGTGGTGGAAAGCCCTGAGTTCGTCAATTCCGGATCCGCTTTGAGTTTGGCCTTGGGCGTGGATATCACCGGCCAACCAGTAGTTCGGGATTTGGGCCGCATGCCGCATCTATTGATCGCTGGGGCCACGGGGAGCGGCAAGTCGGTTTGCCTCGACTCCTTAATAATGTCCATTTTTTATAAATCAACGCCCCGGGAAGTGCGGATTCTCCTCATAGATCCCAAATGCGTGGAGCTAGCTCAATATCAAGATCTGCCGCATCTATTGCACCCAGTCTTAACCGATCCCGAAGAGGCCACCATGGCTTTAAAGTGGGCGGTCTCGGAAATGGATTTGCGCTATAAGCTGATGGCCGAAAAAGGCGTTCGGCAGATCTCCAAGTATAATGAGCTCATTGAGACGGAATTGGCCAATTGGCCAGGCGAAGCCGAAGAGGGGAGCGAGCCCCCTAAGCCCATCCCGTATTTGGTGATTGTCATTGACGAGTTAAGCGACTTGATGTTGACCGCCGCTAAAGACGTGGAGGTTTCCATCTCGCGTTTGGCCGCCAAAGCCCGGGCTTCGGGGATTCATTTGATTTTGGCCACGCAAAGGCCCTCGGTGGACGTATTGACTGGGGTAATTAAAGCTAACCTACCCACGCGGATCGCTTTTCAAACCTCCAGCCCCATCGACTCTCGGACTATCTTGGATCGCATGGGGGCCGAGCAACTCTTGGGCAAAGGCGACATGCTTTTTCAGAGCCCTGGCGCCAATAACATTGAGCGCGTGCACGGGGCTTTTGTCTCCGATGAGGAAAAAAAGCGCGTGACCGATTATATCCATCAGTTTGGCCCGCCTGAGTACTTAGAGGATTTGACGCCCCCAGAGCGCCTGGATGACGAGGGAGGCGGGGAACGCGACGATAAATACCAAGAAGCCTTAGATTTAGTGCGCCGAACCGGCAAAGCCTCTATTTCGCTTATCCAAAGACACTTGCGCATTGGCTACAATAGGGCGGCGCGGATCATCGAGGATATGGAGCGCGATGGTTATATAGGCCCCCAGGATGGCTCCAAACCGCGCTCGATTCTCTTTTCGTAATTGGCTGGTTTTTATGGCTGAGTTTCTATAATAGCAGAGGAAAATAATAGAGCCTATAAACAATTATTGTTTATAGGCTCTTAAGCGTTTCAGAGGATCGAGCTAAGCCGTCAAGGTCGCGCGTCGAAATAGGCGCCCCTTTATTTGAGCGCGGCGAAAGGGTTGTTAAAAGGCTCTGGAGAGCGAGCTGGTTTTTTGGGCCCGGGCTTATTTTGTGGGCGATCTTTTTTGTCAGCGTTGGGGCCCGCCAAATGTCTCTCCGCGGCTTTGGAGCCGGTTTTTAAAGACAAGGACAGGCGTCGCCGATTGATATCCACGTCCAAGACCGTGACCTCAACTTCTTGCCCCAAGCGAACCACGTCCGAGGGGGTTCGGACATATTGGTCGGCCATTTCGCTTAAATGAACCAGGCCATCTTGGTGAACGCCCACATCCACAAAAGCCCCAAAAGCCGTGATATTGGTCACTCGGCCAGGTATTTTAAGGCCCGGCGTCAGATCCTCAAGTTTTACCAATCCCTGGGCAAAGGAAAAAGACCGAAAGACTCGCCGGGGATCGCGCCCAGGTTTTTCGAGCTCAGCCATGATGTCCATCAAAGTGGGCAAACCAACTTTTTCCGAGACATAAGCCTGGGGTTTAATTTTGGATCTTAAGGAACTCCGCTCCAAAAGATCGGGCACGGTGACGGCGAGATCTTTGGCCATGTGTTCCACGACCCAGTAAGATTCGGGATGAACGGCGCTTTTGTCGAGGGGCTGGTCGCTTTGGCTGATGCGCAAAAAACCCGCGCATTGCTCAAAAGCCTTGGGGCCTAAGCGCGGCACCAAAAGAAAATCATCGCGACTTTGAAAAGGCCCTCTAGTGGATCTAAATTTGACGATGTTTTTGGCTAACGATGGCCCTAAGCCAGAAACATAAGACAAGAGCTTTTCCGAGGCCGTATTGGCTTCCACCCCGACTCGGTTCACGCAACTAATGACCACGTCGTCGAGGCTACTTTTTAAAAGCGTCTGATCCACGTCGTGTTGGTATTGGCCGACGCCAATGGATTTGGGATCGATTTTTACTAATTCGGCCAAGGGATCCATTAAGCGGCGACCAATGGAGACGGCGCCTCGAAAGGTCAGATCTAGATCGGGAAATTCGGATCTGGCTTCTTCGGAGGCCGAATAGATGGAAGCCCCGCTCTCGTTGACCAAAACCACGGGAATATCAGGTAGATTGGGGATGGCTCGGACAAAGGACTCGGTTTCGCGGCCAGCCGTGCCATTGCCAATGGCGATGGCCGTTAGCGCGTGCTTTTGAATCAAAGCCAAGACAATAGCCGCGGCTTGAGCTCTAGCCGCTTCCGATCCGTGCGGTTGGATGGCCACGTATTCCAATAAGCGGCCATCGGAGCCTAAAGCCACGGTCTTGCAACCTGTCCGAAAGCCTGGGTCAATGGCTAAAATGGCTCTCTCGCCCAAAGGCGGCTCCATCAATAGTTCCCCTAAATTTTGCGAAAATATTTCCGTGGCCGCGAGATCGGCTTTCTTTTTGGCCGCTAAACGCGTGTCCGTTTCCAAAGAGGGGGAGATTAAGCGCTTAAAAGAATCGCGAATAGCCTCGCGCACCTCGCGCCCAGAAGGGGAATCATTCAATAAAAATAGATCGCTCAAAATGGCCAAAGAGCGCTCGGGATCTGGCTGAATGGATAAAGACAAGATCCCTTCGGCCTCACCCCGGCGAATGGCCAAATACCTGTGCGAGGCGATGGAGCGAACGGGCTCTTGAAAATCAAAGTAATCGCTATAGTTTTGGCCTTTTTCTTCTTGACCTTTAATGACCAGGCTTTTGACTTCGCCCTCGGTCTCGTAAAGGCGCCGGAGGTTTTGGCGAGCGGTGGCGTCCTCATTAAATTTTTCGGCGAGAATATCGCGGGCCCCAGCCAAAGCGGAGAGGGCGTCTGGGACGGATTTTTCCGGGTCGATAAAAGGAGCGGCCAAAGTTTCGGGATCGTCTTGGGGGTTTTGAGCCAAAATAAGCTCGGCTAGTGGCCCTAAGCCTTTTTCCAAGGCCATCATGGCCCGAGTGCGCCTTTTGGGCTTAAAGGGGAGATATAGATCTTCCAGCTCGGCCAGGGACTCCGCCTTTTCTAGGCTCAGGGCCAGCTCTGGGGTCAGGAGTTCCCTTTCCGTCAATGACTTAACAATGGCCAGTCTTCTTTGCTCAAGATCCGCTAAGGCTTTTAAGCGATCGCGCACGTTGGCCACTTGAACCTCGTCTAAGGCGCCGGTGGCTTCTTTGCGATAACGGGCGATAAAAGGGACAGTAGCCTCCTCAGCCAAAAGGTTGGCGGTGGCGGTCACTTGCCAAGGGGCTATGTTAAGCTCAGAGGCGACTTGGGGAATAAAATCCGTCATATGGGTACTTTCTAAGGCTGTAAGTTGGGATCCGGCTCGGATCGGTCATTTTCCGCGGTTTCGTCGGGGTTTTTGGGGTTTTTTTTGGCTTCCATGGCCTCGGCCCATTCTTTGGCGAACTCGGGGGCGTGTTTTTTATAAAAATACATCAGATACAACGGGACGGCAATGGCTTGGCAGGCCCACTCCACGGTATGGCCCGCTTTAATGATCTCGAAAAATAGCGCCGTGTCAATATTTTTCAGATTGGCTAAGCGATTTTCTAAGCCCGTGGTTTTGGCGTTTCGCAAAGCCGCGTCAAAAGCGGGATCTTTAGCCCGGAGTTGGCTGAGATAAAATTGGCTCCGACCCACCAATCGAATGGCCTTGTTTAGGGCTAGGCCTTGGGTGACGAGGCTTAAAAATTTTTGCTTAGTGGCTTCCTCAAATGTGGCCCCGAATTCTAAGGCTTGAGCCCATTTGCTGGCGAATTCTGGATCTCTTTGGCGACGGCTAGTGAAACAACCCAGCGATTTGCCAGCGCGATTCGCGGCCATGGTCAAGGAGTCGCCAGTAGCTAGACTGGCTAAGAAAAGTCGGTTAGCTTCTTGATATTTCGAGTCGTTAGCCTCGCTCCGTTTGGCATATATGGCTCTAGCCTTGGCCTTGGCCTTGGGCTGGGCTTGAGGGGGCTTTTTAATTTTGGGCAAGTTAAATAGAGCCATAAATACGCCTCCCGAGAAAAAATCTATCATAGGCCGGCCAAAGGCATCATTGGCTGACCTAATTTAACTTAAATCTAGGGGCGTTGTCAACTGATCGCTAAAATTGAGTTTGATCGAGATTAATTACAAAAAATATTATGATAATTTAAATTCATTTTTGCTTTTGGTCGGCTAAAGCGAGCGACGTCTTTATGATCCGTCAAACGTTTCTAGCCCTTAATCCGCGATCCAGGATCGATGGAGACGTGACAGCTAGGCTCTCTAAGACCAGGGGGGCTATTGGCCGCCAAAGAGCGCGTAAATTTGACATTTTTATGGTAAATTAGCTTGAAATATATAGTATATTTTTAAAATTAATTATAGTTTAAAGGCCTAAAGGAGACCTGGCCAAGCCGCGGGCGTTTTGTGAGGGTGGCCAGAGGGCCAGGATCTGAAATTCGAAAGCTTGGCTAGTATTGGAGAAGACTACTATATTGATTGGGGTGTCCCAATTTTATAACGGAAAAACCAAAAGATTCCCTAGCCATGATAAACCCCTTGACGCCTACCCCCAAATGAAGTATGGTTAAACAGTATATATCAAGATAAAAATCAATGTCCTGATTAAAATTTTGATATAAATGTAACGAAAATGATTTTTTATTTAGTTAAAGAGCTTTGCGAGTTAGTAAATATAATATTTGAAGTTATTATATAAGTAAGTCTTCCTGTTTTTTACTCAAAAAATATTTTTTTTAAATTGATGGAGGTTACCCATGAAAAAGTCGCTTGTTTTATTGGCTCTGTTGGTTTTGGCCTTTAGCCCAACTTTAGGAGCCCAGGTTGGCCTGCCGGGCGGTCCCGTTGGCCAGCAAGGCGGCGGTTTTACTGGCCCAGGCCTTGCTTCTAGCTCTGTCGCGGACGCTCTAAAACTGCGCGATGACTCTTACGTGATTTTAAAGGGCAACATCGTCCGCCACTTGGGCAAAGAAAAGTTTCTTTTCCGCGACCTCACCGGAGAAATCACGGTTGAGATAGACAACGACAAATGGCGGGGACAAAACGTCTCGCCCGAGACGACGGTGGAGATTAGGGGCGAAATCGACAAAGACTGGAATAGCGTGGAAGTTGAGGTTGACCAGATAGCTATTGTGAAATGAGTTTTTGGCGCTCAAATCCTATTGCTCCAATTGATTGGAGAATGGCCAGGCCCAAGCGGCCTTTCTTAGCGTTTCTGGTCTCGCTGGCTTTGGTTTTGGTCTGGGTTAATGATCTCAATCAAGGCGCGAATAAAATTCCCCAATCAAGACCCCAAAAGATTAACTCGGAGATGGCCTTAGCCATTAGAAACGCCCAGGGCGGCGACCCGCGAGCCCAGGAACGCTTGGCTATGGCCTATTTCTATGGTCTAGATGGGTTTCTCCCGGATCAGCCCCAGGCTTTTAAATGGTTTTGCCAGGCCGCCGCGCGAGGGCGGCTCGAGGCTATGTTTCATATTGGGCTAATGTTCGCCCAGGGGCAGGGAGTCCAAAAAAATCAGCGACTTAGTTTTGATTGGTTTATTAAATCAGCCGAGCTGGGCCACAATCTCGCTCGACTAAACGCGGGCTTAGCTCTCGATCAGGGTCTGGGCGTCGCCGTCAATAAAGAGCGGGCTCGCGAATGGTTTATTTTGGCCGCCGAGAATGGCGACCTTAAAGCCCAGTTAATTCTGGGCAATATTTACGCCTATGGCTTGGGCGCGCCGATCAATAAAGCCCAGGCTTTTAAATGGTTTAGTCTGGCCGCCGAGCGAGGCGATATCTCGGCTATGTATAGGCTGGGCGAGATTTTCGAAAATGGCCAGGGGGTCGAAAAAAATCAGATCCAGGCTTTCAAATGGTATAAGAAGGCTGGAAAGCTCGGCGCTCCTCTGGCCCAGCTTAAAGTGGCCCAGGCTTACGGTTTGGGTTTAGGGACTTTTCAAGATGGTCTCGCGGCCTTTGAATGGAGAAGCGCCGCCAGCCAAAATAATTTGTCAATAGATAAAGTCACGTTTTTAGAGATGGTTTACGCTGGCTTTGGGTTTGTCATGGATAAACTAGTCATGGAGGAGATAAACGCTCCTTATTGGCGAGATAAAAAGACCCTTAAAACCTTAGACTCTAATAGCGATTTAACCTTATTGACCCAAAAAGCCCAAGAGGGCGAGGCCGAGGCTCAGTTGGCCTTAGGCTTAGCCTATTTAAAAGGCGCGAAAGGCCAGGGCGCGGCTGAAGATGAGCATAAAGGAATGGCTTGGTTAATTAAGGCCGCCGATCAAGGGCTCGTTGACGCTATGTTTTATCTAGGCGCGAGCGAATTAAGGCGATCCTTTAGAGCCACTGACTTTGTCGCGCTATTGTTAAAAGAAAAAGCCCTTATGTGGTTTTTGAAAGCCGCGGAGTTAGGTGACCCCTACGCTCAATTAAACCTTTTTGTTTTCCATCAATTAAATAATCAAAAGCCTGACAATGATGACCAGGCCTTTAACTGGCTCGTTATGGCCGCCAAACAAGGTTTGCCCCAGGCCCGCCTTAGACTGGCCAGGGAATATTTGTATAATTTAAAAAGGCCCCAAAACAAGGCTGAGGCGCTTAAATGGCTAAGCTCGCGCGCCGAGAGAGACGAGCCTAACTGTGTTTTTGGATTGGCTAAAGTCCTTTCGTCAGAGCAAAAAACCAACGAGGCTTTCAAATTGTATCTGCGGCTGGCCGAAGAGGGTTATGACAAGGCTCAATATGAAGTAGCCAAATTTTACGCTAGTAGCTCAGAGACAAAAGAGAATACGCTCCTAGCTCTTAAGTGGCTCAAAAAAAGCGCCGATGACTTTAACGAAAAGGCTATGCTCGATTTGAGCGAGATTTATTTTCTAGGTCGAGGAGGGATCGCTAAAGATCGCGCTCAAGCTATTGAATGGGCCTTAAAGGCCCTGGCCTTAGGCGAATCGGAAGGTTTATATAGATTGGGCCAGTTGTATGGTTTAGACGCGGAAAATCACCAAGATCAAGCTGAGGCGATAAAATGGCTTCACATCGCTTCAATTTTTGGTCATTTTAAGTCCACGCTCCAGTTGGCCGATTATTATTTCTCGCGTTCTGACTCGCCCGATGACCAAGCTCAGGCGGTTAGATTGTATCTTTTAATTGGCGATAAAGCCGATAAGGAGATTAAGTGGCGGCTGGCCCAAGCCTATGAATTAGGGCAAGGGGCCAATCAGGATAAATTTGAGGCGGTCATTTGGCTTAAAAAAGCCGCGAGCGCTGGTCACGCGGAAGCTATGTTTTATTTAGCGAAGGCCTACGCTAAAGGCGAAGGCCTGGAAAAGGATCAAGCCATCGCCGACCAATGGCTCCAAAAAGCCGCCGCTCTTGGCCTTAACGCCGCGCGGGAGGCTTTAGAGGCCAATTCGTCAAAAGGCCCACAAGAGCCAAAATGAAAGTTAGCTATAGGCGCGGGGCGTAATTTTAAAAAATTTATAGATTGCCCAGAAAACCTCGAGCCACTAGGCCTTTGTCTCCGTCTGGTCGCGTTAGTTTTTTAGTTCTTTTTCGTTTTTTTGTTTTCCGCCTAACTGGAGATCGACCATGAAGCGGCTGGTTATTTTAGTTTTTTTTGTCGCGCTAGCTTTTGTTATGGCTGGATCCCATTTGGCTTTAGGCGAGGAAGACCAGGCCAATCCCCCAGTTGATGCTCAAACGCTGAGCCCTAAAACGCTAGAGCTCATCCAAAAAGCCGAATCAGGCGATCTACAGGCGCGGCGCGAATTGGGTAGAAACTATTATTATGGCCGGGAGGGCTTAAAGCAAGATCAGGTTTTAGGCGTTAAATGGATTCGTTTGTCCGCCGAGGGTGGTTACCCGCCCGCTATGAATGATATGGGCATAATCTTGTGGAATGGCTTAGGGGAGACGCCAAAGGATCGAGTCGCGGCCATCAATTGGTATCGCCAAGCGATTGAGAAAGATTTCGCGAGAGCCTATTCTGGGCTGGGCGACGCTCACCGCTTAGGTCATGGGGAGGTTAAGCCGGATTTTGTCGAAGCCGTAAAATGGTATCTCTTGGGCGCGGAAAAAGGCGATATAAAATCCATGGAACGGCTGGCTTTTATGTATAAATACGGCGAAGGCGTGGAAATTGATTATTCTAAGGCTTTAACGTGGAGCCAAAAAGCCGCCGAAAAGGGCGATAAAGAGGCTATGTTTTACCTGGGCGAGATATATCTTTTCGGCGAGGGCGTGGAAAAAGACTACGCCCAAGCTTTAAATTGGTTCCAAAAATCCGCTGACCAAGGCTACATGGGAGCCTATTTTTATCTTGGCTCAATGCATACCAATGGTTACGGAGTCGAGAAAGACGCGCGAAAAGGCTTGGATTTTTTTATTAAAGCCGCCGAGCTCGGCTCGGAAATGGCTCAGTTGAACGTGGGGTTGATTTACTTTAACGGCTTTGGAGTCCCGGTTGATAAAGTCGAGGCCATAAAATGGCTGACCATGGCCGCCGAGAATGGCGCGCTCGAAGCCCAGTACAACCTAGGCCAAATGTTCGCGCTTGGCGATGAGACGCCGGTCAACAACTTTGAGGCGGCCAAATGGTTCCGGATGGCCGCCGCCCAAGATTATTTGCCGGCTATCTTAAAGTTAGCCAAAATAATGGAAGATGGCCTGGGGGTGGAAAAAAATTTGGTCGAGTCTTTTAACCTTTATCTAAAAGCCGCGAAACTTGGCGACCCGCGGGCTTTCTATAAATTGGCTTTGGCCTACGCGAAAGGCTTAGGGACAATTCAAAATTTAAATGAAGCCAAGTGGTGGGGCGATCAAATCCCCATGAACGCCAAAATAGAAAATAAGATTGAGCGAACGGAGTTTTTTTTCGCGCTCTCGGGATTTTTCCTCAATAAACCCCTGGAGAGCGAATGGGGTAAAGAAGTCTGGCTCAAGACTCTAACGAATAGCGCGACAAATATTGATTTGGCCTTAACCCGCGAAGAAGCTGAATCTGGCGACCTTAAGGCGCGGTTCGCCTTGGGAGCCGCCTATGAGCTAGGCTTGGGCGCGCCTCAAGATAGTTCTTTGGCTTTTAAATGGTTTAACGAGGCCGCCTCTCAGAGCCACGCTTTGTCTCATTTTGCCTTGGGCGAGGCTTATAAATTAGGCCTAGGCGTGGAAAAAGACCCGCTTAAAGCTTTAAGGCATTATCAGCAATCTGTTAGCGCGGGCTATAAATTGGCGATGTTCAATGTGGGCATGATTTATTTAGAAGATTCTGGCGATCTTCCAAAAGACAGTAGCGAAAAGGATTACCTCAGACTCGCCGCTGAGGCGGGCCACGTTGACGCCATGTTTTATTTGGGCGTGGAAACTTTTATTAAGTCCCAGGCCTATTCTGAGGTATATCTATCTAATCTAAGCGTTAATAATGTCGAATGGCTTCAAAAAGCCGCCGCGCTAGGCGATCCATACGCTCAATATAATCTTTTTTTAATTTTCCATAAAGATCTTTTTTCCTATTCAAAGCAATCAAAGAATAAGAAAAAGCCGGTGGAAAGAAAAGACGCTCTCAAATTCGATAAAGTTAAGGCCAGAAATTGGCTGACTTTGTCCGCCGCCCAAGGCTTAAAAGAAGCGCGATTTCGACTTGGGCGTCTTTGCCTTGAGGACGATTTGAAGACGCGTGACCTTGACGAGGCCATTAAATGGTTTAAGTTAGACGCTGACCTAGGCGATCCTAACTCGACTTTCAAATTGGCCGAGGCCTTAGAGCTCAAATCCCCAAAGGGCGCCAAAAACGAAGAATCTTTTAGATTGTTTCATAAGCTGGCCGAGGCTGGATATGGTCAGGCGCGGTATAAAATCGCTTTGGCCTACGCCAAGGGGTTGGGAACAAGCCAAGATCGAACTCAAGATCAAACTCAAGCTCAAGCCATCAGCTGGCTTAAAAAAGCCGCCGAAGCCGATTGTCACGAAGCCAAAATCGTTTTGGGCGAGGTTTATGAATTTGGCCTAGAGACGCCTCCAGACAAAGAACAAGCCTTATTTTGGTATTTAGAGGCCGCGGAGCGTGACGTTAGAGCCATGGTTAAAGTCGGGGATCTTTACGCCTTAGACTCGAAAAATTCCGCTAACCAAGCTAATGTCATTAAATGGTATGATAAGGCCTATATTTATGGCGACAAAGGCGTCTCGCTCAAATTGATTAATTATTACAATGCCCTTAAAGTCAAAGATTGGAGCCTCGCCTATAAATATAATCACTGGGCCGCGTTTCAAGGGCAGGCGGAGGGGATGTATCATCTGACCTTGCTTCCTCCTAATTGGAGAACGACTTCGTCGATCGATTGGCTAATCAAGGCCGCGGGTCTTGGGCATCCCCAAGCCATGTATAAGCTGGGCCTTTCTTACGCTAATGGCCTAGACGTTCCTCAGGATAAGGCCCTCGCCGATCTCTGGCTTTATAAAGCCGCCGCCTATGGTTTAGTCTTTACTGATTGGCCTATAGAGGGATATTCGCTAGAGACCGTTTATGATGAAGATAGCCAGCCACCTTTTTAAGTCGCCTAAGGCTTAGGGCCGCTCGCGATTTTTCGCTTGATTTTTTGGCCATTGTTTTTTTCGTTTTCGCGCTAACCGAGCTTGACTTTGAAACAGCGGGCTCGCGTATGATTGGAGCGACTGTGAATAGATACGCGCCCTGGTTTTTAGCTCCTTTTTTAGTCCTGTTTGGGGTCATGGCCTCTCTCGTCTCAAGCCATAGTTGGGCCCAGGACTCCACTACTCATAACTCTAGCCTAGATTTATCCCCCTTGCGCGATCTGGCTAAATCTGGCGACGCCGAGGCTCAGAATCTCTTGGGCCTAGCCTACGATTTGGGGCGAGGCGTCGCGGAAGATAAAGCCGAAGCGTTTAAATGGTATAGCTTAGCGGCCGAACAGGGGCTCGCCAAAGCCCAATATAACCTGGGCCTTTGCCATGACGAGGGCTTGGGAACCAAAGTCAATAAAGCTCTCGCCGTCAAATGGTATCGTTTAGCCGCGGCTCAAGGGCACCCAGAGGCCCAACTCAATCTTGGCGTTAGTTATAGCCAGGGGCACGGGGTCTCCAAAGATCAGGCCGAGGCCATTAAGTGGTTCCAGAAATCCGCTGAAGGTGGAGTGCCTTTAGCCCAATACTATTTGGGACTGGCTTATGAGTCTGGCGATGGCGCGCCAAAGGATAGAGCCCAGGCCTTAAAATGGTATAGTCTGGCCGCGGCTAATAATCATCCTAAAGCCATGTATAATCTAGGCCTTCTCTATAGCCAAGGAGAAGAGCGAGATCTGGCCGCGGCTTTTAAATGGATCCACAAAGCCGCCTTGGCTGGCCATCTCAACGCTATTTTTAACGTGGCCCAAGCCTATGAAGATGGGTTAGGCGTCCCTAAGAATCAGGGCGAGGCTCTTAAATGGCGTAAAAAGGCCGCCGATCTAGGCCATCTAGAGGCTCTGTTGAGCTTAGCCCAAGCTTATGACGAGGGCCAAGGCCTTAAAGTCAATAAAGCCCAAGCCTTTAAATTGTATAGCCAAGCCGCCGAACAAGGCTCATCGAAAGCCATGTTTTGCCTGGGGGTTGCTTACTCTCTGGGCCAGGGGACGGAAAAAAATCAAGCCGAGGCCCTGAAATGGTTTTCTTTGGCCGCGGAAAAAGGACATCTGGGGGCCCAGTATAACCTGGGCCTAGCTTACGATGAGGGCATTGGCGTGAAAGCCGATAAAGCCTTAGCCATTAAATGGTATCGTCAAGCCGCCGATCAGGGCCTAGTCGCGGCTCAGTATAACCTGGCTCTCCATTATGACCAAGGCGATGGGGTTCCGGTAGATAAAGGAATGGCCTTCAGATGGTATCGTTTAGCGGCGGAAAAAGGTTACGCCCCCGCGCAGTATAATCTGTCGGTTTCTTATCTTAAAGGCGAAGGGACGGGCGTTGATCAAAATCTGTCTCTTAAGTGGTTGCGTCTGGCCGCGGAAAATGGTCACGCGGAGGCCAAAAACGCCTTAAAAAAATTAAATCAATAACCTCGCGATTTGGTGTTTTATGAAAAACTCAAAACTCAAGATATTAGTTTCTTTTGTAACAAGCGCTTTATTCCTAACGCTCGTTTTCCACAACTTGGCTTTAGCCCAGGAGACCTCGGAATCTGACGACCAGCCAACCCTAGAATCCGATATTGATTGCGTAAGCGAATTTGAGTTAACTCGCCTAGAAGCCGAAGCCGGCGACCCTGAGGCTCAGTTCTCCCTGGCTTGGTCGTATGAAATTGGCCAAGATGTCGAAATGGATAAGGCTTTGGCCGTCAAATGGTATAGGCTAGCCGCGGAACAAGGCTACGCTTTGGCTCAACTAAATCTTGGTTTAAGTTATAAATGGGGAGAAGGGGTGGAAAAAGATCTGGTTGAGTCGCTCAATTGGCTACGAAAAGCCGCCGCCCAAAATGAGCCAACCGCTTTATTCGCCGTGGGTTTAGCTTATGGTTATGGTTTAGCCGTGGAAAAAAATCGCGAGACCTCCCTTAAATGGTTCCGCCAAGCCGCGGAGGCTGGCCATATGGACGCCATGTATAACCTGGCTCTAGCTTATGATAGTGGCGAGGGCCTGCCCCAGGACAAGACCGAAGCTTTCAAATGGTATCTCTTAGCCGCGGAAAAAGGTCAAGTCAAGGCTCAGTTTAATCTAGCCGTCAGTTATGAGACTGGCGATGGGACTCCGGTAAATACGGTTGAGGCCATGAAGTGGTATGGAAAAGCGGCGGTTCGCGACCATCCCGGAGCTCAATTCAACCTCGGGTTATCCTTTTATAAAGGCGATGGCGCGCCAATAGATAGAGACGAGGGGCTTAAGTGGATTCGCCGAGCCGCGAATAATAAGCTTCCCGAGGCCATTAATTTCTTAAAACAATTGAAAAAGAAACCTTCTATTTCGATTTTTGACCTTTTTAATTGACGGTTTTTTCCTTAGCTGGCGAACTTAGCCAGAGGGATTGGAGTTATTGTGAAACATCGCGTCTCCATTTTTAGAGTTTTCTTTTTAATGGTCATTTTGGCCTGGGCTATTATTTTCTTTTCTCATAGCTTCATCTTGGCTCAAGAGGGCGGTGGCCAAGCCGAGCCAAAATTGAGCGAGGCTAAGGTGGATTTGGATAAACTCCGTCAAAAAGCTGAATCTGGCGACGTCGAGGCCCAGCTTTCTTTAGGCTTAGCTTATGACTTAGGCGATGGAGTCGCTGAGGATAAAGCCGAGGCGGCCAAATGGTATCGAAAGGCCGCTGAGCGGGGAAACGCGGAAGCCCAGATAAGCCTAGCCATAGCTTACAAATCAGGCGAGGGCGTGGAAAAAAATTTGGCTGAGTTTATTAACTGGCTTAATCGAGCCGCGGATCAAGGCGAGCCCGTGGCTTTGTATTTTTTGGGCTTGGCTTATGACGATGGTCTGGGCGTCCCACAAGACCATGTTGAGGCCTGTAAAATGTATCAAAAAGGCGCTGAAAAAGGCCACGCCCCATCTATGCATAATCTAGGCGTTTCCTATAAAATTGGCGAGGGCGTGGAACAAAATTATGAGACGGCCTTACATTGGTTTCGCCAAGCGGCCGCTAAAGATTACGCCGCCGCCATGGCCGATCTGGGGGTGGCCTATAAGTTAGGCCAGGGCGTCCCTATTGATTTAGGGATATCCTTTGATTGGTTTCGGAAGGGCGCGGAATTAGGCCATGCTGGCTCTCAATATAGCTTGGGTGTCGCCTATGACTATGGTGACGGAGTTCCGGTTGATAAAACTGAGGCTCTGAAATGGTATCATAAAGCGGCGGAGCAAGGGCAAGTTAACGCCCAGTTTAACCTTGCCGTGACCTATAGCCAGGGCGATGGAGTAGAGAAAGATCGCGATGAAGCCTTGAAATGGTACCTTAAAGCGGCGGAACAAGGCCACGCTGACGCCCAGTACAATATCGCCTTAGCTTACGACTTAGGCGATGGAGTGAGCGTCGATAAAGCCCAAGCCTTTAAGTGGTATAAAAAAGCCGCCGAGAATGGCTCGCTTAACGCTCAGTTCAACCTCGCGGTGAGTTATGATCAAGGCGATGGAGTTCCGGTCAATAAAACCGAGGCCATCAAATGGTACCAGCGGGCGGCGATTAAAGGCCAACCCTACGCTCAATACAACCTTGGCTTAACGTACTATAATGGAGATGGGCTACCCGCGAACAAAACCGAAGGCCTAAAATGGATCCGAAAAGCCGCGGAAAATGGTAGCGACGAAGCCAAAGAATCTTTGAAAAAATTAGGCTATAAATGACCTTTTGGACTGGAATTTCTTAAAGGAAGCTTGGAGAGCGACTGATGAAGAGTGTCTAAATTATTTTTGGGATTTGTTAACCCAACTGGAGAGCCTTATGGATCGATTTAGATGGATTTTTGTGGTCCTTTTATTGAGTTTATTGGGTCTCTGGGATTCTATCTCTCTAATGGCTCAACCAGAAGCCAATTCAGTTTACCCGTCATATCAAGCCATGATCAATGGCCAAACGGATCCTCCACCTAAAGACGAGCTAACTAAATTGCGCGAATTGGCGGCGGAAGGCGACGAGGTGGCTCAGTTTAAGCTAGCCCTAGCTTATGACTATGGTCAAGGCGTTCCCGAGAACAAGATTTTGGCTTTTTACTGGTATCTTTCCGCCGCTAAACTTGGTCAACCCGACGCCCAGCATAACCTCGGCGTGGCTTACGCTACTGGCGAGGGCGTGGAGCAAAATTTAGAAGAGGCGTTTAATTGGTTTTTAGCCGCGGCCCAACAAGGGAAAATTGAGGCTCAGTTTAACCTGGCTTTGGCTTATAACCAAGGCCAAGGGACGCCTCAAGACAAAGCTTTGGCGATTGAGTGGTTTTTCAAAGCCGCCGAGCGAGGCCACTTGCCCTCTCAGTTTAATCTGGGCGTAATTTATAGCTCTGGCGATGGATACCCTAAAAATATGCCCGAAGCCCTCAAATGGTTTGAAAAAGCCGCCGAACAAGGCGACTTGGGGTCGCAATTCAACCTTGGGGTTATCTATAGCCAGGGCCAAGACACGCCTGTGGATATGGCCAAGGCCTACATGTGGTATACCAAGGCGGCGGAAAGTGGTCACCCTGGAGCCAGCTTAAACCTAGGTATCATTCATCATTTTGGTCAGGGCGCGCCAGTCAATAAAGTTCAAGCCATCAGATGGTATACCTTGGCCGCGGAAAAAGGCGAGCCCACGGCTCAATATAATTTGGGAATTCTTTACGCCCAAGACTCAGAGGTTCCGAAGAACGAGGCCTTGGCCGTGGCATTTTTTAGAGCGGCGGCGGATCAAGGGCATAATATGGCCGCCTACGCCTTAAGCCAAGCTTATCAAAATGGCTTAGGGGTTTCTAAAGATCTGGCTCAGGCTCAAGTATGGCTCCGGAAGGCCGCCGAGTTGGGCCATGAGCGGGCCAAAAAAACCTTAGCCGAATTTGGTAATTAGAGCTAATTTAGAAAGCGGATAAAAACTGGTGGGGCGATTAATCTTACTGGTCAGTTGCTCTGACTTTTTCTAATAGTTTGTTTTTTTATATGTTTAAAATAAATTATAGAATAAACAAAATGAAATTAAATATTAAAATCAAATAATGATAAAGTTAATTTTTAGCGCTATCTAAGTATTTTAGTCGTGATTTGCATTTTATTAGAAAAACTGCAGTCATTGACCAACCAAAATTGTTCTAAATGAAGACCCCGCGTAAACGAGTCCTAACTATGCATTAGAACTACTTTTACGCGCCTCTTTTTAAGAATAATAAGGCCATTGTAAATCACAATCTTGAGATAATACTAGCGAAAAAGGAATTTTATAACCGTCGTTATCTTTTAACAAATTTTTATTATAAATGACATGTTTAATAATATCACCTTGACAAACACTTTATTCTTGTTTAACTTCAATTTGAATCATTAGTAGAGCATTTCTCTTTGTAAACTAAATTTACCAATTACCATATATCCTCTGGAATGTCCATAAAGACGTTCTTCAGCGTCTGGAGCACTTAACTCAGTTCGAGGAACTTTTACAAAATCTAGTCTATCCCGCTTCGAAAGACTAGGGGACAATTTATCAATCATCGGATCCCAAGGAAATAATTTTTTATTCATTATCAACTACTCCCATCTTAAGTCGTAAGGGTTGTTTAATTGATTTTTCAAATAAAGCGTTAGCTTCGAGCATAAATTTATATAATAGACCATTAAAGTCAGTAAATTTAGGTAAAGTATCGCAAAAAACATCAGTATCAAGGATAAATTTTTGCCTTTTTAGCCGAGACGGAAAACCTTCGTTGTGAATACCAAATAAGAATCTAATCATAAATTCATTATAATTCAATACTAAAGTACTCATTTGACGAGTTAATTTTGAGTCGTAGTTATTATTTTTAATAAAATATAAAGGGCCAATTAATTCATGCGCAATATATTTATTCCAAAAAGCTGCCCAAGAGGTCGATTTATTATTAATATCAGACAGATCTATTTGGTAAATATATCTAAGACCAAGTCTATAGTACATAGGTTTATTATAACACACATTAAATGCAGTAATAATTTTCATAAAGGGGTTTATAAAATCTTCAAAATTGATATAATTTTTTGTTCTACATAAAATAAATTTTTGAGAAAGTACTAATTCAGCATCGAATTTGTCAGAAAAGAAATGCCATTCTTGAAGTTCTTCAGATTCAGGAACATCAAAAACTAGTTTATTTGGTAATGATAAATAATATTTATCTTTACCTGATGTTATAGTTCTAATTTCATGATGTGGAAACAAACTTAAACAAAGATCTAAAACAGAAGTATCAAGTTTATTATCAGTAAAATTTATAAAGTTAAGAAAATCACTTCTTACCAAAACATCAGTAAGATAATTAGATGTATATTTCATAGCAAATTAACCTTCAATAATGATATCGCGGATTTTGGTTCTGTCTAAGTATTTTAGATACGGTGCTTGATTCTTTATCAAAAATGGTAGTCATTGACCAACCAAATTCTTCTAAATGAACGCCTCGCATAAATTCTAGATACTTATGTAAAGGCACAACAAGAATTGAAAGTAATTTAGAACTACTTTTATACTCCTCATTTTGTGAACAATAATCCCATTGTAAATCACAGTCTTGAGATAACACAAGAGAATAAGAAAATTTATATTTAAACTCTTTTATATCGTTAAGCAAATTTTTTCTATAAGTGACATTTTTAATAATATCACCTTGACAAACTCTTTCTTCTTGTTTAAATTCAATTGGAGTCATTATTAGATTAAATCTCTATACTAAATTTTCCAATTATTATATATGCTCTGCCAAATCCATAAAGACGTTCTTCAGCTCCTGGATCACTTAACTCAGTTCGAGGAACTTTTTCAAAAACTAGTCTATCCTTCTTCGAAAGACTAGGGGACAATTCCTCAGTAATTGGATCCCAAGGAAATAATATTTTATTCATTATCAACTACTCCCATCTTAAGTCGTAATGATTGTTTAATTGATTTCTCAAATAAAACGTTAGCTTCAAGCATAAATCTCTCTAATAGATCTTCAAATTCATGATATTCAGGTCCAGTATCACAATAAACGTCAATATCAAGGATAAATTTTTTCCTACTTATCTGAGACGGAAAATCTTCGTTGTGAATACCAAATAAGAATCTAATCAAAAATTCATCATAATTCAACACTATAGTACTCATTTGACGAGATAATTCTGAGTTATTATCTTTAATAAAGAATAAAGGACTAATTAATTCATGCGCAATATATTTATTCCAAAAAGAAGCCCAATTTATCGATTTTGTCTTAATATCAGACATGTCTATTTGATAAACATATCTAAGGCCAAGTAGACGGTACAAAGGTTTATTATAATACATTTTAAATGCCATAACAATTTTCAAAAAAGGGCCTATAAAATCTTCATAATTAGTATATTTTTGTGTTCTATAAAAAATAAATTGTCGAGAAAGTATTAATTCAGTATCGGAATCTTTAGAAGAGAAATGCCATTCTTGAAGTTCTTCAGCTTCAAGAGCATCAAAATCTGGTTTATTTGGTACTGATAAATAAAGATTATCTTTATCTGATGTTATATTTCTAATTTCATGATGTGGAAAAAAACTTAATCAAAGATCAAAAATAGAATTATTAAGTTTGTTATCAATAAAATTTATAGGTTCAAGAAACTCACTTCTTACCAAAACATCAGTAAGACAATTAGATTTATATTTCATAGCAAATTTACCTTCAATATTGTGAATATAAAATGTTAAAAAAATCAAAATAATATTTAGTATTTAAAATTTCCCATATATTTAAGAGCTTCAGTAAGATCAGGCAATCAGAATATAAACACGCAAGCCATTATTTAAAATTATAACGAGCGGAGACTGGGAAGTCAAGAATTATTTTTATTGGGGTGGCGCGCCTTGGAGAGCCCAAGAGCCGCCCAGGACAAATATTCCATAATTATCTATTTACTGTTATGAATAGACTAACTTAATTTAAGTAATATGACGTAATTAAATCTTAAATCGCATATATAAAGAATAGTTTAACCCTATAAAAACAATCCTCGGAAAAGTTATTTAAGAACCTACCCCGCCACCGTAAAATAGTAGCGGTGGCTAAGAGCTCTTGGGAAAATCAAAGTTGCCAGAGAGTTTATTTTGTCGTAATAAATAACTATTAAAAAGATAATTAGAGCCATGACTGAGCGCGTCGCCATATTTAAGACGCCATATGATCCCATTCATAATACACAAGTCTTGGTATACGCGAAGGCGTCATATTTAGTCAATCAATATATTCGCGTGAGTTGGCCCTGTTCCCGCGTGTCTGTCAAGCACAGCCAATTTAGCTAAGAAGATTTATAATAATCTAAGTAGCTAAAGTATTATATTGTCGTATGAAATATTTATGAGTCAAGGTTACCATTTTCGCCCCATGTTCGTCAAGCGTAGTCATTAGGGGCATTAGGGCAAAGGAGGCTCTCAGAATGACCAACGCCGTCCCATCCGAATCATCGACTCCGTCTTGTCCAAGACCTCCGCTTGTCAGATGAAGGGGCCCACCGAAAGGGCTTTCTTATCTCTTTTGGTCGCAGAAGTCGCGTCTAAGGCGGGGCCTGGCCGTCAAGACCTCCCGCCTGGTCGACGCGCGCGGAGCTTTTGAATTCCGCGACGACTCAATTAAAGCGCTCCCAACGCTAAAGGAAATATTTGGGGTCGCCCTAGCGGTTTTTTTATTAATTAGGCCATAATAGCCATATTAATTGTAGTTCAGCGACTATTGGCCAGGCTCGCGCGAAATGGATAGAGATCGCGCGAAGGCGGCCTGAAGAAGACGTTTGGGTTTGGGCGAGATAATTTGAACTCTCGTTTTTCTAAAAAATTATAACCGATTACCACTAGAAAATAATTTTTTATAGGTATTTAAAATACTGTTTCTATTTAGTTAGAGAATAGTTTTCTAGAGTTCAGCGTTAAATAAGCTTCTTAGTTGGTAAACTACGTCCTCAGTATTGGCCGATATGGCGGCGGCTTCGTTGATGGCCGCTAATTCTCGCAAAGAGTCCATTTCCGTCGCGTAGCCAATGACGTGAATTGGTACTTTAAGGCCCGAGATGACCGGGTAAACGTCCGAGTAGGCTAGGCCACTGTTGGATTCCCCATCGGTTAAGACAAAAATGGCGAAATTGGCGTTTGGGCGATCGACTTTGAAGTCTTGGATCATTTTTTCCGCGTATAAAATGGCGTCATACATCGCCGTGCCGCCCTGGCCGCGCGTGTTTTCGATGGCTCCCGCAATAATCGCTCTTTGGTTTAGATTAAATTGGCCAATGGGCGCGGCTAGTTGGGTTCGCTTGGAAAATAACACTAGCCCCAGATAATTATTTGAGCTAATGACCTTAAAGCTTTCTGAGAGAGACTTTTTTAGGAGCCTAAGGCGCTGGCCGGCCATGCTACCCGAGACATCGCAAACAAAGACGGCCACGATCTCTCGAGCGCCTGATTTCTTGTCCTTGTAAAGCTTTTGGGCTAAAGTCAGCGATTCCCCAGTAAGGGCGGCTTTTTTCGGTTGGTAATCGTCTAGTTCGTTAAAGCCGTATTGGCTGGCTAACTGTTGGTTTTCTGGCCTTAGGCAAAACTCGGCGAAAGCGCGTAAGGCTTTTAGCCGCCAACCTTCCCGGCCAGTAAAATACAAAGGATTGTCGTGTCTTACGCCAAAGGGGACAAAAACATAGTCGTTTTTTAAGTCTGGGGAGTTCTGAAATTGTTGCGACTCAAAGACAAAACCATCCAAAAACCCGCTTTTGGCCGCCTCTTTCATCTGAAGGGTCGTGTAGGCCACCACCGGAACGGATTGTTGAAAGCTCTGGAAGGGCGCGACCGCCTCCTCGGACAAAGGATCCTCGGGGTTAAAGCTTTCCAATAGGCGAAGCAAAAAATTAATCCCCGTTGAGGATGACAAAGGGTTGGTATAACCCAGGTTAAAATCGCCCGCGTTCGTGGCCTTGGCGATGGAAAGCGCGGTTACCGCCCCATAAGTCTTTTGGAATTGTGGGAATTTGTCCTGGTTAATAACTAGGCCGGCCACGTTTCCGGCTAACCTAGGCGCGACCAGCTCCAAGGGGACTCCCTGGGCTTTTAGGGCCTCGCCCCAAATGGCGTTGGAGGGGCTGTACCCGTCTGGGACGCGTTTATTGGAAATAATGTAATCCAGGGCGAGCCCAGAGCTTAAGCCGCGAACGACGATATCGTAAGGGCGCCCATCCGCCTCGGGCCGAGTGGCGTTAAAGGCCAGGGCCATGTCCACCAACCAGCGGTCGCTGTCTGGGCCTCGCTCGGCCACGGTGGCTTTCTCGGGCGAGGAAAATATTTCCACCGCCGCTCGCCTGGATCTAGCTGGCGTTAAGGGCGGGTAGAGATCGATGTCGGGCAGAATTTCGGCTAGATTTGAGGGCTCCAGATCGACTTTTCCGCGCGTTAGGGGCAAAGTCTCCACCTCAATTGTTTTTAGGAGTCGGTTCATCAATTTGATGGCCCGTTCCTCGTCGGGGATGGGCCAGAAAAATTCTTGGAGTAGGGGGATGGCCAGAAAATAACTCCAGCCTAAGACTAAGACCAGATGCCATATTTTTATTAATTTAATAAAGGAAAGGAATTTATATTTAA
>JAISWW010000229.1 GCA_031270705.1 Deltaproteobacteria bacterium | reverse complement strand
TGTTGTTCCGCGAACACCTCCTAGCGTCAAGGCAGCCGCTACTAACCGTCTAGTCTTCTCATTTAGGTGTGGCTCTAAGGCGCCAAAAAAAGTCGCTAAATTAATCATGAGGTCATGTTATCATAATTTCTCTTTTGTGTACAGTTTTTTTTGTCCAGACCCTAATTCTTCCAAAGGGCCGTTTTCTTCCTCAACGATCATTTTTCCCGAGGTGACAAAAAAGCGTCTCTATCTAAAACCCTGAACCACGGATTCCCTCCTATTTTCATGAGGAAAGCTTTGATATATTAGGACTTCAGGAGGTTTATCTGGCCTAATTACGCCCAAATATTGTTCAAATCCAGAGCGAACGGGGCGCTATCCCACCTAGACTTATAAAGTTATGAGCGGTCTTAAGGTCTGATCAGGACAATCATCCGGTAATCAGAGCCGGGTATCTCAACTTTAACTGGCTTTAGAAGCGCTTGAACGGTTACGTCGTCAAGGTTATAAAGAATGACGATGAATCGCTACTTTATGGTTATTTGGTTTTTATCTTCTAAAAAGATGGATTCTTGGAATATTTAAATGATCTAATAACCATAACAATATCAAAATAACATTATCTGCGTTCTCTATTTGATATATTCTAGCGAAAAAAAACATGCCAAACGTTAAGAATACTAAACAAGTAAAAATTATTATCCACTTGAAATATAAGACTCCTCGCGTGTTCGCTAGACCCATGATAGTTTAATGATTTAAAATTTTTGATAAAAATTTAATATTTTAAAATCAAAGGCTAATCCCTTCTTAAACTGGGTTTTATAGTCCTGTAGGCCAAAAACTAGGGGCCGGGCAGGACTCGGATTTTGATTGACGGGTTGGGGCAAAAAGGTAATAATAACCCCTTTAAAGGCCTCTAAGGAAGCCTTTCCGACTGACCTCCTTGGCCATTGGCCTTAAGGTCAACCTTCATTGGAGAAAAACTAATCGATGAGAGTTTTGAATTTTAACGGAGGACCGGCGGCTTTGCCTGTTCCAGTCCTAGAGAGAGCGGCCGCCGAGATGCTCGATTGGCAAGGGACAGGGATGTCCATCATGGAAAATAGCCATCGAGACAAAAAAGTGGTGGCCATGGCCGAGGAAACTCAAGCGGTATTGTTGGAGCTGTTGGGTTTAGGCTCAGAGTGGAAAGTCCTTTTTTGTCAAGGTGGGGCTAGTCTGCAGTTCGCCATGATTCCCTTAAACTTCGCGGTTGGGGAAGTGGCTGATTATATTGATACTGGCATGTGGTCCACCAAGGCCTATCAAGAAGCCGAGATCGTTGGGGCCAAGCCTCATCTGGCCGCTTCTTCCAAGGCTGACGATTTCACATACATTCCGAGGGAATATAAGTATTCCGAAAAACCTCGCTATGTTTACCTGACCAGCAACAACACCGTTCGGGGCACTCAATGGCCAAGCTTTCCTCAAGACGCTCCGGCTCCCCTCATCGCCGATATGTCTTCGGAGTTTCTCTCTCGGCCCTTGGATCTGTCCAAGTTCGCCTTGGTTCACGCTGGGGCTCAGAAAAACGTGGGTCCAGCGGGTTTGACCATTGTCTTGATTCGTCCGGACTTCGCGGAGACCGCGCGGAAAAACGTTCCCCACATGCTCGATTATAGAACCTACATTGAGCATGACAGCATGTTTAACACTCCGCCAGTCTTCGCTATTTATGTGGCTGGGTTAGTTTTTAAATGGTTGCGCGACGAAATTGGCGGTTTAGCCAAAATCCAAAAGCTCAACCAAGCTAAGGCCGAATACCTTTATAACGCTATCGATCAAAGTGGCGGCTTTTATCGGGGCACGGCTCGAGTCGACAGTCGCTCGCCCATGAACGTCACTTTCCGCTTAGCTAACCCGGATTTGGAAAAAACCTTTTTGGATGAAGCCAAAAAAGCTAACATGGCTGGCTTAAATGGCCATCGTAGCGTTGGCGGCATGCGGGCTTCCATTTATAACGCCGTGGATTTTCAGGCGGTGAAAACCTTAGTTGATTTTATGGCCGAATTTCAAAAAAAGAGAGGCTAAATTATGGCTCCAAGCGTTCTTTTAAGCGATAAGATTGAGTCCGTTTGCCCAGATATTTTGAAGAAGGCGGGCTTTTCCGTCACCGAGAAATCAGGCCTATCGCCCGAGGAATTGGCGAAGGAAATCGGCCAATATGATGGTTTGGTGGTGCGTAGCGCGACCACCGTCACCAAGGAAGTTTTGGTCGCTGGCCAAAAAGGATCCTTAAAGATAGTGGGCCGGGCTGGGGCTGGGCTAGACAACATCGACGTGGCCGCGGCTCAAGAATTAGGCGTTAAGGTCGTCAACACCCCAGGCCTCAACGCCAACGCCGTGGCCGAGTTAACCATCGCTTTGGCTATTGTTCTGGCCCGGAAATTGTGGGTGGCTTTTTCTTCCATTAAAGAAGGCCGTTGGGAGAAAAAAGGCCTAGTGGGGACAGAGCTATCGGGCAAGGTCATCGGTTTAGTGGGACTAGGTTTTGTGGGGCGCTTGGTGGCCAAAAAAGCCCAGGCCTTGGATCTCAAGGTTTGGGCCTATGATCCTCTAATTAAGCCCGAGGATGTGAAGAAGGCTGGGGCTGAGCCCAAAACCTTGGACGCGATTTGGGCTGGGGCCGATTATATCTCTTTGCATCTACCCAAAACCAAAGAGACGACCAATCTAGTGGACGCCAAAGTCCTCAGCCAAATCAAAAAAGGCGCCTTCCTCATTAACGCCGCCCGGGGCGGCTTAGTTGACGAAAAAGCCCTTTATGACTCTTTGGTTAGCGGTCATTTGGGCGGGGCGGCTTTGGACGTTTTTAGCCAGGAGCCTCCAGGAGCCAGTCCTTTATTGTCTTTGCCCAACTTTGTGGCCACCCCGCACGTGGGCGCCTCCTCTTTGGAAGCTCAGCTCAACGTGGCCGAAGAAGTGGCTAAGCTTCTGGTTGAGTACTTAGGCGGTCAGGCCTAAGTTGGCTTTGGTATTTTGGCCGAAGTATTTTCCCTCGGTTTAATGTTGGTGGCCCTTTTGGCTGGTAGCCAAGGGCCACCTCAGATGATTTTTTTTGACATCCCTCCGCCAGTCATTCTTAGACAAAAAGCTCAATCCACTCCCGAATCGCCTAGTCGTTATGGTCGGCGTCAAGCGGCTTATCAACGCGTGGTGGATTTTATTCGCCAAGAAAAGTTTGGCGAAGCCTTAGCCTTATTGCGCAAACAATCCTCTGAGCTTAGGGCTTGGCCAGGTTTGGCCGGCTTGGAGGCGGGGTTGTTGTCCTCGACTGCTCCCACCGAGGCTTTGGCTATTTATGATCGGATCTTAAAGTCCGACGTTCGCGATCGCTATTGGGTCAGAGCTTTGGCCGGGTATAGGTTTTTATTAAAAAATCTGTCCGCGGAAGGCGATTATCTGGCTAGAGCCAGGTTAGCTCGTTTATTGGCTTCCGAATGGCGGAATTTAGAAGCCAAGAAACTTATTGAAGAGACTTTGGCTGAGGTCGCTTTGCCCACGGCGGTTCGCCAAGATCTGGAGGCTTTCTCGGCGGTTTTGGATACTCGCGTGGGCAATTTCTCCGCGGCTGAGGCTTATTGGCGCGATCGGCCAGACATTGTCTCGCGGCGGTATTTAGCCACCTTGCGCTTACGGCAAGGACGCCTGGCCGAGGCCGCGGGCTTAAGGCTACAAACCGCTAAACTTTTAAAAGGCTCGGCTCGCCTTAAGGAATTGGGCCGGGCTTTTGACGCCTTAACGAAAGGCGGTTTAACTGACCGAGCCAAAGAACTTTTGGAAGAAGAGCCGGAGCTTAAAAAAAGATTGGCCTCTTGGTCTTTCCACTTGGGTTTGTCGGAATTGGTGGGCCGAGATCCGGAAGGGGCTTTGGAGTATTTCGCTCAGGAAGAAAAACGCCCTGGGCTCCAGGGAACCAGGGCTTTATACTATAAGGGCCGTTCCTTAGAGCTTTTGTCGCGTTTTTCTGAGGCTTCCCAGGTCTATCAAATCGCTCGTTCCAAAACGCCCGGCTATTATCAGATTTTGTCGGCTGGTCGTTATGAGTTTTTAAACGACGAGGGTCAGCCAAAACCTTTGAGCCAGGGCATGTTTCCTTTAATGGAAGGCCCAGAGGATCAACAAACTTTAGGCTATTATTTATGGCTTTCCGACAAGGTTTCTTGGCCTTGGACAGATTTAAAGGTCGCCCCTACCTCCAAGATTGGCTTAGGCGAAGCGGCCCGAACCAAGGCGGCCATCAACCATTATTTAGCCCAAGGCGATCTGAAGGAAGCGGCTTTGGAGTTAGCCTCTGGCTATGGCGAGCTTTTGCCTAAAAAACCCGAAGAGCTGAGCGATGAGATCAAAAGATGGATTTTATTGGCCGCTCAAACTGGGGATTATCGTTTAGCCTTAAGGTTTTTGGGCCGGGTTAAAGAGCCCTTAGGCTCAATCTCTAAGGCCTGGTCGCATCCGGTGGTTTATGGTCGGCCCATTTTAAAAGCCGCTCGGACCCATGGTCTTCCGCCTCAATTGATTCTGTCTTTGATCCGCGTGGAAAGCGCCTTTCAAGTTGACGCGGTCTCTTCTTCGAACGCTAGGGGTTTAACGCAATTGCTACCCTCCACCGCTAAGTCCATCTCCGTCGCTTTAGGGGAGCCTGAGCCTAAAGAAGAGGACCTTTTTGAGCCAGCTTTAAATATTCGTTATGGAACTTGGTACTTAAACGAGTTGAAGCAAGCTTTTGGGAATTGGCCATTGGCTATAGCCGCTTACAATGGTGGCCCTTTTAACATTAGAAGCTATTTGGAAACTCGGCAAGGCCTGCCTTTGGACATTTTTATAGAGACTTTGCCTCTCCCGGAGACCATCCGCTATGTTCAGTCGGTCTTAGAGAGCCAGTTTGTCTATGAGGCCACTTATCTGGGGATCAACAATTACCCAAACCTCACCGTCCCCGTTGGCCCCATGGTTAAAGATCCCCCAACGTTTTAATTACGCGCTCGCGCGCGCCAAAAACTGAATCTTGGGAGACCTGTAAAAAATCCTTGACAATCAGATTCGGGTCTGTAAAATAAATTTTAGTAAAATGAATTTTAACTTTTTTTGTGACTGGAAAGGTTCCGCTTTTTGTTCTCAATTTGTGGAATCTTAATAATAGTATTGTTAGTTTATTTATCGTAAAGTTTTATACTTATTTTTAGGTAGTAATGATTCTAGTCAGGTCTTTGATTTTGATTGAGAGGATTGTTGTTTTTTAACAATAGGGTTTTACGCTCCGATGAATCTAGCTTTATCCAAAAATACAATGAATTTATTTAATATTAACCAATTAAGATTGGCATGGATATTGCTGTCTCTCTCTCTCTCTCTCTCTCTCTCTGTCTGTCTGTCTCTCTCTCTCTCTCTCGCTCTATCTCTATAATAT
>JAISWW010000208.1 GCA_031270705.1 Deltaproteobacteria bacterium | reverse complement strand
AAATCTGACTATAAAAGGGCGTTTCTTACCAGCCAAAAACCGGGAATTTTAGTTATAGCTAAATTGGCGGTATTTATAATAAGTTGAAAAGATTACGGCTATCTTGAAGTGAAGTCCTTAGGGGGTTAATAAACGGTAAATATTTAGATCTTTAGAATAATTCCCCTATAAAACTCATTTTTAGGCCAGGGGAAAAATTTGCCCCTAAAAAATCGGTCGCGGCCTGGATGCGATATTTTGGCCAAAGTTCTGTTATTAATAAATTTTAGCTTAATAGAATATAGTTTAACTATTTAAACTATTAATATGCTGAGTCAAGGGTTTATTCTAGGTTTTAAAGGGGGTCAGATTGATAGGCGCTGGTTTGGCGGAAAATTTATTTCTAGCCAGACATTCAAATAAAATTAGATTTTAGGCTCAGAAAATTTTAGTCACTGAGCCGGTGACGCTATTTTATGGCCTTGAAAGCGCCTAGAAAGCCCTAGCTCAAGGCTACTTCTAGGTTTATCTTGGCTTATCTGGCTTTTAATCTTCGTCTTAAAATGGATCTTTTCGAGAGGGAGAAAACTAGCGGAAAATTTTAGACGGCCAAAAGATTGGGCTCAAATTGACTCTAGCCAGGCAAAAATTTCTAGCTAAAAAGTCCATTACCCCAATTTCTAAGGCCTAAAATTGAGTTAGAAGGGTAGTCATCCGCTCTTGACTCTAATTTTTTAAATTGATCACCGGAAGGAGGGCCTTTTGGGTAGGAATTTTGGCCGACCCCGCTAAGGAACCCAAAAATGAGCTCTAGTGGGCGCCAATAAGCCCGCTAAAACCCAAAACAGCGCCGATTGGCCAAATAATTGGCCGCCATCAAGCCGGTAACCCTTATTTAAATATAAGAGATAGGCCGACCACGGGAGCTGAGCCCGCTTTTGGCCTTGGGGCTACCGGGTTCCTGTTGAGGAACGTTCGGCGAACTATTATCATGAGAGCCCGCGCCATAAGGGCGGCGGGCGCTCAGTTGATGGTGGGCTCCAAGGTCGCGGTTTGGAGTCTCTCCTCGGGCAAGCCAGCGGTTAGGGCAAACTCAACCGGCATAGGCAGGTCGGATTTGCGAGTCAAGACTTGCTTGGCTCCCGCGATGCTGTACTTTTCTTCTTTGAGGAGGGTCTTAATCTCAAGCACTCGGCCTACGGCCTCCTCGTTGTAGCGACGCTGACGACCGCTGGTGCGGAGGGGACTGAAGTAGCCGTCAAATTCGCTTTCCCAATAGCGAAGGGTGTGGATCGGCACATTGGTGAGATCCGAGACTTCGCCAATAGTAAGCCAGTCCTTTTTGATGATCATGGGCATGTTATATCCTCGCTTGAAAATTTGGCGTCACTTGAGGACCAACGGTCCGCGCGATGGTTTATAGCAAGTCAGGCGCCAGAATTTTTTTGTTCAATAAGTCCTTGATAATAGGCCGATTATGAGGTTTTAATGGCTGGCCAGGCAATATTTTCCCGATAATCCATTAGACTCAAAGGCTGGAAATCGGCTTAAGAGCGGCTTAAGGATTTGTTTAAAATAGGTAAATTTTTCTTGTTTCTTGGCTATAGGGCTTTCTAGCTGGGGACGGGTTTTTTAAGTTTTTCTCATTTTTCCCCTTAGATTGCCTGTATTAAGATCTAAAAGATTAATTTATATAATAAAAGTATGGCCATAAGAGGAAAAAGAGGCCTGACTTTGGATGGGCTAGCCAGCTTTGAGGGCCAAAAGAGACTCTGGGCTCCCCCTAAGCCAAAATGAGAGCCGCCGCTTCTTTGTTAAATTTTCGGTCTGTGTTAAAATAGTGAGGTTCAGGTCAACGCGCGCCCTTTCCGGGCCAGGTTTTGGAATCCGGTAAGGGTTAATTTTTAATATAAAACCGTCTTTTTGGTTTATTTTAAGGTGATTTATATGCCCATGGATTGGGAGGAATGGCAGAAAAGCCGCCAAAAGAACCAACCTCGCCCGCGCAAAAAAAGTGGCGACAATGGTAATGGTCAAGGCGACTCTGATGACGGTGGCGGTTTGGGCCCTCAACTGGATAATATCTTAAAAAAATTCCGGTCTAAATCTGGATCCGCCAAACGATCCCCGATTCTGGCGCTTTTGGCGGTCGTCATTGTTTTGTGGATGGCTTCAGGCTTTTTTATTGTGGAAACATACGAGTGCGGTCTCATTAAGAGGTTTGGCAAGTATAATTCCACGGTTGAGCAGGGTTTGCGGTATCACTGGCCCTGGCCCATTGAAAGCGTAATTAAGGTTAACTTTAACCAAATTCGCCAGTTTGAGGTCGGGGGCGGCAATTCTGGCTTAGACGAGGCCACGATGCTGACTGGGGACGAGAACATCGTCAATATCCAGTTTGTGGTTCAGTACAAAGTCGATAACCCTCAAGATTACGCTTTTATGGTCTATGATCCGGACAAGAGCATTCGGGACGCGGCCATCTCGGCCATGCGCGAGGTCATTGGCCGGAACACCATTGATGGGGCCTTAACCGAAAACCGGGCCAAGATCCAAGAAGACACCAAATCCACGCTCCAGGTCATGATGGCCAAATACCAAACCGGCTTAATCATTAATAACGTGGAGCTCCAGGATGTCCACGTGCCCAATGACGTCATGCAGGCTTTTAAGGACGTCACCTCGGCTCGAGAAGATCGGGATCGCTCCGTAAACGAGGCCACGGGTTATAAAAATAGTCGTCTGCCTGAGGCTGAGGCCAAGGCTTTTTCCATGGTGGCCCAGGCGGAGGCCTATAAAGTTGAGCGAGTGACCTTGGCCAAAGGCGAAGCGGCTCGATTTTTGTCTTTATTGGCTGAGTACCACAAAGCCCCGGAAGTCACCCGTCAAAGGTTATTGCTGGAAACCATGGATAGGGTTTTAGTGGGGGTAGACAAATACGTGATGCCTGGCTCCACGGGTCAAGCTATTTTGCCTCTGCTGGGCATTGGCCAAACGCCGGCCACGCCCACTCAACCTTCATCTGGTCGGTAGGACAACATGAAATTATCGCTCTCAACCATTGTTGTTATTCTGGCCGTTTTAGGTTTATTGACCTCTTCGGTCTTTTTCACCGTCGATCAAACCCAAAAGGCGATCGTCCTCCAGTTTGGCCAACCAGTCGGCGAGGTTCGCTTGCCTGGCCTTCATATGAAAATCCCCTTTATCCAAAAGGTGGTCTTGTTTGAGAACCGCCTCATGGAATATGACGTGGCCGCGGCCGAAATCTATTCTGGGGACAAGAAGAACCTGGTGGTGGACGCTTTTGTCCGTTGGCGCATTGACGATCCCCTCCTTTTCTATCAGCGCTTTAAAAGCGAGAATAGTTACTCCATCATTGAGGAAGCCAAAAGCCGTCTGGGCGGCATCATCGTTGGCGAGTTGCGCCGGGAGCTGGGTCTCCATAACATGGCCGACATCATCTCCCAAAACCGCGGCTCTATTATGGAAATAGTGACGGACTTCAGCAATCGCAAGCTGGCCGAGGACACCAACGCGGGGCTCACGGTCATTGACGTGCGCATCAAAAGGGCTGATTTGCCGCCTCAAAACCAAAGGGCCGTCTATGATCGGATGCGCACCGAGCGTGAGCAACAAGCCACTAAGTATCGAAGCGAGGGTCGCCGCAATGGTCAAATGATCATGGCCCAAACCGATCGCTCGGTGCGCGAGACCATCGCCGAAGCTGAGCGCAAAAGCCAGGTCATTCGCGGCGAGGCTGATTCCGAGGCGGCGGCTATTTACGCCGAGGCTTTTAATCAGGACACCGAGTTTTACGCTTTTCGGCGCTCTCTAGAATCGTATCAAAAGGTTTTAAGCGACCGGAGCGTTATCCTCTTGGAGCCCAATTCCATGGAGTATCTGCGTTTCTTGGGCAAGATCGGCCAGTTCTCCCCTTTGCCGCCGAAAATTACGACTCCTTTGGATTCGGCCGATAAGCCGACCGCTGACTAACCAGGGCCAGGAAACTAGGGCCAGGCAACGGCGGTTAGGAATCGGCGACTAGGAAACGGAGGAAGGAGCGGACATGGCTTTTTTCTACCTAGGTTTGGCCTTTTTAGGGGCCGTGGCTCCCTACAGTTTTTTAGGGCAGTTTTTTGTCAATTCCGGCCTCAACTTTGTGGAGATCAAAACCCAGATGTGGGCTGGCCCGGTCAGTAGTTATTTTGGCTTAAACACCCTAATCGCGGGCTTAGTGACGATCCTTTTTATTTTGAGCGAGGGGCGGCGCCGCAAAATGAAAGGCTTATGGCTACCTTTGCTGGCTACGGTTTTCGTGGGGGTGGCTTGTGGGCTCCCTCTATTTCTCTATTTGCGGCGCGTTTTTCTGGAGCGGACTGAGCCCGCGCCTATCGAGCCGCCTCCACCTCCCGCAGCGCCTCAAAAAGGCGCGAAATAAAGTCTTTTGAGGCTTTAAATTGGTCTAGCGACTAACAACATCTTTTTCAGGAAAGAAGGCGACAATGGCGGAAAATATTAGCGAAATTACCGTCGACCTCGAAAATGAAGGCGAAGTCATGGTCGAGCAATTGGATAAGGTGGTTTTGACCAAGGGCGTTTGGTCAACCATTATTTTCCGTTACCGCGAGCGCGATCGCAAAACCAATCAGTTTGGCCCGGCTAAGGCCACCTTGCGTCGCTATCAAAAATTTAAGGGCGTTTACCGCAAGCGCGACGCCGTTAACTTAACCATGGATTCGGCTAAAAACCTCATTCAGACTTTGACCGAGTGGATTGATAAGGGCCTTTTAGGCGCCGCGGCGAGCGAGCCTGATAACGCCGAGGGCGACAATGAATAAGCCCCAGCGGCGGGCCTACGTTTAGTTTTTGACAAGGGTTTTGGCTTAGGCCTAGCCCTTTAGTTTAAGGATAGGGCATGTTTGAGTTAAAAGTCACCAACCGTTTCGCGGCCGCCCATAATCTCAGGGAATTTCATGGACGCTGCGAAAATCTCCACGGGCACAATTGGTTTGTGGAGGTTCGGGTTCGGGCCAAAGAGCTAGATAATATCGGCTTAGTCATGGACTTTGGCGTTATCAAAAAGCTTTTGGCCGAGGTTTTGGATTTGGTGGATCACAAGTATTTAAATGAGCTGGAGTATTTTAAGGTCGATAACGTCTCTTCGGAAAATATCGCTCTTTTTATTTACCGGCAAATAGGGCCAAAAGTGGCCGCGGCTTCCGAAGGCCGGGTCAAGCTCCATTCGGTTTCCGCCTGGGAAAACGAAAGCTCTTGCGCTACCTATATTGGCGACGAGGCTTAAGGTTTGAGGCTAGGCTTTTTCGCTCTCTAAGGCAAAAGGGTCTTTTTATTATTAGCGAGCGCTGGGAATCTAGCGCTCGCTTTTTAGCGTTTGGGGCTTATTTTTTAAGGATCTAAAATTTTGGCGGCTTTGGCCAGGATGAGCTCTTGGTAAAAGGGTTTTTTGCGACTTAAAACCGGAAAGCCGGCCAAAATGATGGTCAAATCTTTTTTGGAGAGGCCATAAAGACGGGCTACCTCCATATCCAACTCCGCTTGGCGCTCAATAAAATTATTGTCATTGGCTATGGGTTTAAACTCGCGGTTTTGGGCGAATTCGGCCAAATCCTTGGCCAGTTTCGGCGTTTTATAAAGGCTTAAAGCCGCGGAATCCAAAATAAGTCGCTGATATTGGGGGTTTTGGCTTAATTCCAAAGCCGAGGGCTGAGGGAGGGGGAGCCGATAAACGTAGGTTTTGTTGACGTTCATGGCCACCATGGCTCTTAAGGCCCAATCTACGGTCAAGCTATTAAAGATGGCTTGGGCGAAAAGGAGTTTGGCCAAAGGCGTCTCGCGAAAAACCACCTTCTTTTGGCCTGGATCCCAAGCGTAATGGCCAGCCATGGAGAGCCAGAGCGAATTTTGAGCCCCGATATCCCGCGGCGTTAAAGCCGAGATGAGGGTTCTTTCGTTGGTGTCGCTGGCGATGGCCCGGAAAGCTAAACGCGGGTAACCCCTCTCCAAAACGACCAAATCCTTAAGATATTTATCTTTTTTGAGGCCGAAAAAAGCTTGGGCTTGGGGCCAATTCGGTTTTGGCGTCAGGGGCGCGCCGGATTCTCGCGCGAATTGGGCCAAAAGATCGTTTTTTAGCCAATAGAGACCAGTTGCCCTTAAACGAGCCTTAAGCTCATGGGGATCCAGCCAATATTGGGGAGGCTGGGCTTGGGTCTCGAAATGCCAGATCATCTCCCCTTTGTAGAGAGGTAGATAACTGGGTTTTCTCTCTTCGCGAAAGAGCTTTTTGTCGAAGGTCGCGTCCAGCTCGCGGCGAAAATCTAGCCAGCCCGGATCCAAGCTGGGAAACTTGGCGTAGAGTTTTTTGAGGATTTGTAAATCCTTTAAGCCGCCCAGGGTTTCCATATAGGCCCAGCTCTTAGGCGAAGTGGCTTTAACGTCGGCCAAAGCGTAGGGAAAAGAACCAGTCTTCGTCTTTAGAGATTGGGGATCTGTCAACAAAAAGCGAACCAAGGCCACTTGGTGAGGGTCAGGGACTTTTTCGATTTGGGCTAAGCCAAATTTAAAGCGCTCGTGGACATCCCCAAAGATCCAATTCTTATTCTCAAAGCCATCAAAGCTTCTTAAACGGTAATTTTCCAGAAGATGGCGACGCAATTTACGCGAGCCATCATCGGTGAGAAAAGCCAAAGGAATAATATAGCTTAAAGAACCAGAATAGGCCAATAAGCTTAGGGCTTTTTCCACAAAATACCGAAAAAGGTTATTGTCCCCAATTCCTTGGCTCAGAGGATACCGCGCGCTTAAATACTGATTCATGAGCTCCGTTCGCCCTTTAGCCTCTTGGTATTGGGCTTTAATGGCCGGGTTCTTCAGAAGTTGGTCGGCCACGGCCTTTTTTTGGCTATTGCTTAAACCGCGGTAGGCGGCGTGGTATTGGACGAAGAATTGCGGTTCCTCAAATTTGGTTTTCTCCCAAGGCGGATTGCCGATGATCAGATGAAAGCCCGGATCATTCTCATTATCCTCAGCGAAAACCTGGCTAAACTCCAGCGGCCAATTGAAAAAGCCGTAGGCTCGCCTGGCCCGCTCCACCTGGCTCGCCCAATCCTGAGACTCTTGAGAAGGGTTATCTTGAGCCGCTTTTAAGAGCTCAAAAAGCCTAGGGAGGGTTTTAGTTTTTTGGGCTTTTAAAATATCTAGATAGTTAAGGCAATTGAAATGATAATTTAAATTTTGGCTATCTAAAGAGCGCCAATCTTCGCGCGATAGGTCAAATAGGTCTGGTTCATTTGGGTCTTGGCCAAGTAGCCTAGGCGCCTTGAGATCGGCCCAAGTCGCGCCCACTAAGCTATCGCCAGGTTTGATATGCTCGCCTAGTTCCCAGTCCGGAGCCCCGAAAACAAAAGTTTCTAAGCTTAAAGCCGCTTTGGTTAATTCCACGGCCACGGGGGCGCAATCCACCCCATAAATGGTCTCTTTTAAGATTAGTCTTTTGAAAAGCCGAAATTCGTTAAGAGTATCGGGCGGCTCGATGGGTGAATTTTGGCCTTGGGCTTTTAAGTCCAAAATTGCCCGCGCCAAAGATTGGCTAGCCAGTTTATCCGCGGCCAAGCGCTCTAAAGCCGCCCGCGTTAAGACGTTTAAGGCCACTAACAGCAATTGCCCGCCGCCACAAGAGCAGTCCAAAACCCGTAGTTTTAGGAGCGAGCGATTTTGGCCAGGGCCTTGGAGCTGGATGGCCAAACCCTCAGAAACCAAGGGATAGGCTAAGGCGCTCGGGGTATAGTAAACGCCTTGGGCTTTCTTGAGCCGTTGAGACTTCACCAAGCGCGATTGAGCGGGCGATGGGGCTGGCGGGTCTTTGAGAGGAGCCTGGCTATTTAGCTCATTTTTGTCCAAAGAAGGTAAGCGGAGCTCAAAACCCAATAAGCTTTCGTAAATGTCGCCTAAAAAAGCTGGGGCCAAGAGCGAAAAATCGCGATAACGCTTGTGGTCAGTCGTTGGTTGAAAAAGGTTCCGCAAAACGCGATCTAGGGTTTCATCGCTAAAAACCTTGGGTAGATTGAGCAAAGGAGCTTTGGCCGAGTCAAATAGGCCGCCTAAAATTAAAGGCCTTGGGTAAACTGGGTTTTGGCCAGAAGCGAGATCGAAAAGTTTTTGGAGTTTGGGCCAAGCCTTAAAACTGTGGGGATCTGGTTTTAAATTTTTTCCGATTTTAGCCAAGGACAATTGGCTAGCTTTTATTATTTCTTGGAGCTCGCTTTGGCTAGTCGCCTCAAAATAAGCCCAGAACAATAAACGAAAAAGAAAATAGAGACTGTTTTCGAAAACCGCCTTTAAGCCTAATTCGTTAGCTTGGCTAGATTCTTGGGCTTGGGCCAAAAAGAGCGAAAGGCTAATAGTCTCAAATAGGGAGTCCCGCCCATTGGAGCCAAGGATTATAGCGCGGATCTCGTTTTCTTGGTTTTGCCGCCAGGCTTTTTCGGCTTGGCCCAGTTTATTGATGTTGGCGATCCGAGATTCGCGCGTCTCGCGTATGCCCTTATTAGAGCTATTGGTTCCTCGAGGTAGATAATTAAGCGAGCCAAACAAACCCCAGAAAAGAGCGAAAG
>JAISWW010000180.1 GCA_031270705.1 Deltaproteobacteria bacterium | reverse complement strand
ACAGCTCGCTTTGGTCATAAAAGCGCATGCCTAAAAGGCTCATTCGTAGCAAAGAATGAAAAGCTTTCTCATCATTGGACATTTGAACAGAAGTTACGGCGGAAAAGAAAGAGGTAAATATATTCTCTACTGTCTTAACGTCCCTGGCCAGAATCGCCTTTTCAAGCTGGTCTCTTCTATCACTAAAAACGTAACTCGCCCCAATGTGAAAAATAACCTCAAGCCAATCCAAGTTATAGGCTGAGGAAACTTCATAATTTGGCAGTTTAAAAGTGTAAGAAATATCTGACTCTTCTTCATTAGTTAGAGGATTTACCTTTTTGACCAAGCTTGTTTTAGCCAAGGTCAAGTAGCCGCTATGGAAGAGAACCGGCGCGACTTGGAGTCCCTCCAGCTCTGAGCTTCTTAATTCCCTAGAAAGACATGATTTCAGACCAGGCTCAAAGAAATCCTCAGGCTTTTCCTTGATCAGGGGGGTCAAATGAGCTGGTCGTCCGGTATGGATCCAATATTTTTCAAAACGTCTTCTTTGAAAGAAATTGAGGATGGAAATCGGATTGAGCATTCTGGTCTCGCCGCCCCAATTGTTACCATCATACCAACGAAAGATTTTGGCTTTGAGATCTTGTTGGGTGGCGGAAGGCTCTAGCCAGCCAGATTTTTTTAGCTCGGGCAGAACATCCTCCATCCGGTCAGCGAAAAGGGCGTCAAAATCATCCACGCTG
This sequence comes from Deltaproteobacteria bacterium, assembly GCA_031270705.1. GTDB lineage: Bacteria > Desulfobacterota > Desulfarculia > Adiutricales > Adiutricaceae > JAIROO01. The sequence goes on along the minus strand of JAISWW010000180.1, from coordinate 16,521 downwards.
AAACCGCAAATACCGTTGAATTCAGGCTCCAACGAGATATCATTTAAAGGGTTGAGGCCCGAGTCCGTGGAGGGCAAGCCGTATCTGGTAACGCCGGTCACGAGAGTGAAGCGGATACAGGGAGCCACGTCCTCGTCTTTTAGCGTGGCGAAAAAATCGCGTAAAATTTTGGCGTTGGCCTTGGCCACGGCGAGCTTGTCCATTTTCCTGGTTACCGGGGCGTCGTATTCGTCAATGAGGATCGCGACCTTATACTCATCGCGATAAGGCTCAAGCTTTGGCTCGGGTAAAGTCTCGACCTCAACTTTGGCCTTTTTATAAAGAGCTTTTATGAGCGAGCCAAAACAGAGGCCAGGCGAAGCGCCCACAATCGCTAGATTTTCACGCTCGGCTATTTTTCTCAGCTTAAATAGGAAACTATTCCAGAGGATTTCTGGGGTACCCGCGTCCATAGACAAGCTTAGATAGATAACTGGACGCTTAGGAAAAGCGTAATCAGAGGAGTCAATCCAAAGACCCTCAAAGGGCTTCCGGTTGCCCGAAAAAAGTTCTCTGAGGGTACTTAAAAGAAGGCTTTTGCCAAAACGGCGCGGTCGGGACAGAAAATAGTTATTTTTTGAGCTTTTAAGCAAATTATAAATGTATTCGGTCTTGTCGACGTAAAATAAATCTTTAGCCCGGATATCGGCGAAAGACTGGTTGCCAAGAGGGAATTGTTTCAAGGCCATTATCCTAGTCCTTTCGCTTAAGAAGCCATTTTTGAAGTTTCGCCGAGAGAAGATAATCGCGGCGCGTCAAAAATTTGATAGAAATATTTTAGGTCGCTTAATGGGCCATTATGCGCATTATACCAGATTAGGGGCGGCGATCAACATTTTTTTTCTAGCGAGCTACGAACGTAAGGGACGGTCATCTTAGGAAGCCAAGGTGGTCTAGCGCTTTGCCGCCTTTCAGCGACAAAATATTCAATTATCAAACGTGGAGCTTTTTACGTCTCCACCAAGGTTAAAAATTTATAAAATAATTTATTTCAGTCTTTCTAAAAAAATATATTAGACCTGACATCTACTTATTAACTTGATAAAATTATAGATATTCAATCCTTTTAGAATTTTGCGCGGGTTTCAGCCTAAAAGGCCACCATTTCAAAATTTTAAACGCCAAAGGCGATTTAGCCAACCTTAAGCCTTAACCTAACCTTGGTTAAAGCTTAAAGGCTAAACCGCCTTTAAAGACCGCTTCTGAGCTTCTTAAATCGCTCAGCCCAAAAGACTATTGGCCGTCATCTGGGGAGGAACCGCTAGCCCCATTAGATTTAAAATTGTGGGGGCCAGATCGGCGAGTTTGCCATTTTGGCCCGACAGTTTGGCCACGGGATTTTTGGCCACGTAGACGCATTCCACTGGAAAAAGCGTATGACTAGTCTTAACCAAGCCTGTCTGAGAATCGATCATCTCCTCGGCGTTCCCATGATCGGCGGTAATGAGAACCTGGTAGCCTTTGGCCAATAACGGCGGCGCAATCTTGGCTAGACAACTATCCACCACCTCCACCGCCTTGGTCGCCGCGGCCATCACCCCAGTATGCCCGACCATGTCACAATTAGCGTAATTAATGATAATTAGAGGGTAATTATTCGGCAAATACTTGGTTAAGAAGGTCTCCGAGAGGATTTCGGCCTCCATTTCCGGGTGACTGGCGAAGGTGGCGGGGTCAAAACGGCCCGGAATTTCCACCTGTTCCTCCAAGGGAAAGGGTTTGGTGGATTTGCCATTAAAAAAGCTGGTCACGTGCCGAAATTTCTGCGTCTCGGCTAGACGTAGTTGCTTAAGGCCCGCTTGAGAGACCACCTCGCCCAAAAGACCCTCCAAACCTCCTTCTCCACCCATGGGTCCGAGAAGATATTCCGTAAACTCGTCATAATACCGGGTTAGGCCCAGATATTTTACCGCCGGGCCCAGAACTCGCTGGCCTGGATAGTTGGGATCCACAAAGGCTTGGGTCAATTGGATGGCCCGGTCTTGGCGGAAATTAGTGTGAAAAACCCCGTCGCCAGCCTTAAAGCCCTCATAGCTCGCGTTTTTAAGCGGCGGAATGTACTCGTCGACCATCTCAAAATTATCCGGGGTTAAATCCTGGGCCCAGGACGCTTTGACCGCGTCTATGGCCTCTCCCTCATAAACCCGAGCTTCCCCAAAGACCAAAGCCTTATAAGCTTTATCGGTTAAAGCCCAGTCTCGGGAGCGATCCATCCCATAATAGCGACCCATCATGACCCCGATCTTGGCCAAACCCACTTCTTTGAGAACCAGCTCCAGTTTGGCCAAAAACTCCGGCGAGGATCTCGGAGGCGTGTCCCGGCCATCCAAAAAAGGATGAACCACAATCCGCCCTTCTGGATTCTCCTGGCGAGCTCGGCGGATGGACTTAAATAAATGCTCTTGGTGGGCGTGCACCCCTTCGTCCTGCAGGAGGCCCAAAAAATGGAGAGTCCCGCCTTTGTCCCGCCAATAATCCATTAATTCCCGCCACTTAGGGAGCTGAAAAAAAGTTCCGTCCTTTAAGCCGTCATCAATGCGTTTCAGCTCTTGGATAACGATCCGGCCCGCTCCCATATTTAAATGGCCCACTTCGCTGGAGCCTTGGTAGCCAGAAGGCAAACCCACCGGCTCGCCAGACGCTTCCAAGAGAGTCCAAGCGGCCCGATTGGCCAAAAGGCTATCCATAAAAGGGGTTTTAGCGGCGAGAACGGCGTTGCCCTCTGGTTCTCGCCGATGTCCCCAGCCGTCGCGGATTATGAGGCAAACAGGGTTCGCCATTTTTTCCTCCCATGATCAGATATAAAGATCAGATTTAAGCGAATTTTATGGTCAGATTTAGAGGTCAGGTTTAGAGGCTAAAAAATTATAACCCCAATTGAAAAAAGATCCTAAAAAACTTAAGGCGTCTGTTTTAGGCTACTTAGATAAAATTCTTATAATTACTTTTTAAAGAGCTAATATTATAAACTTTCAATCTAAAGACCCCGGCCAAGAGGTTTTTTTGGCCAAAAAACGCGACCGGGGCCCTCCCTCCCAATGAACCCTTCTCCCTATCATTATTATAAGAGGAGAAGGCGACGGAAAAACCGCCCTCTGGATCTCTCTCTAGGATCCTGAGCCAAAAATATCCAAAAAAATTTTCCCCCTTGGTCTTGACAATCGTCCCTCAATGTTTATATTAGCTTTTGCCTGGCAAACCAAGGTCGAGAGCGCTATTTTTTTTGATCGCTAAAGTTACCTGGTTTTTAGCCTTGTTTGGGTCTCAATACCCTCTAATTATTTCAATTCAAATGAAACTGACCTTATTTTAGGGTCGGATCAATTTTTCGGCTAGACTATCTGGCCAATACCCGCGAACCCATTTAAGCGGAAAGGAGCAACTCATGAATCTTCGTCCTTTGTCTGATCGCATCCTGGTTAAGCGCCTGGAAGAAGAGGAAAAAACCAAGGGCGGTATCATCATCCCTGACACGGCCAAGGAAAAACCCCAACAGGGCAAAGTCGTCGCCGTGGGCGAAGGCAAGCTTCTGGATAACGGCTCCCGGGTCAAATCCGGGGTCAAGGCTGGGGATCACATTCTTTTCGGCAAATATTCCGGCACCGAGATCAAGCTCGACGGCGAGGAATATCTCATCATGCGGGATGACGACATCTTCGGCATTCTCGAGTAGCCATTGGCTGTCAGTTTCTGGGGCTCGCGCTATTTAACTATTAATATTAGAACCCCAGCCTTACGGCTTTTGGCTTTTTTTGGCCAAGCCGTTAAGAATTTCCCTTTGGGTCTTTTGGCCCTGGCTAAAAAAATATACATTCGAAACCTTTAGGAGGATTTTCCGATATGTCCGTCAAAGAGATCAAATATGACGTTAAGGCCCGCGAAGCCATTAAGCGCGGCGTTGATACCCTGGCCGACGCCGTTAAGGTGACCTTAGGGCCCAAAGGCCGCAATGTCATTTTGGATAAGAGCTTCGGCGCCCCAACCATCACCAAGGATGGCGTGACTGTGGCCAAAGAAATCGAGCTGGAAGACAAGTTCGAAAACATGGGCGCCCAGATGGTTAAGGAAGTGGCTTCCAAGACCTCGGATCTAGCTGGCGATGGCACGACCACGGCCACGGTTCTAGCCCAGGCCATCTATCGCGAAGGCCAAAAGCTAGTGGCCGCTGGCGTTAACCCCATGTCTTTAAAGAGGGGCATTGACGCCGCTGTTGAGGCCGCCACCGAAGAGCTCCGCAAGATGAGCAAAGCCACCAAAAACCAAAAAGAGATCGCCCAGGTCGGCACCATCTCCGCCAATAACGACCCCACCATCGGCAACATCATCGCCGAGGCCATGGATAAGGTTGGCAAAGAGGGCGTTATCACGGTGGAAGAGGCCAAGAGCATGGAGACCACTTTGGACGTGGTCGAGGGCATGCAGTTTGACCGCGGCTACCTCTCCCCCTATTTCGTGACCGATCCCGAGAAGATGGTTGTCCATCTGGAGGACGCCTATATTCTCTTAGTTGAGAAGAAGGTCAGCTCCATGAAAGACCTTCTGCCCATTCTTGAGCAAATCGCCAAACAAGGTCGGCCCCTTTTGATCGTGGCCGAGGATGTGGATGGCGAGGCTTTGGCCACTTTGGTCGTCAATAAGCTCCGCGGCACTCTGAACACCTGCGCGGTCAAGGCCCCTGGTTTTGGCGATCGCCGGAAATCCATGTTGGAAGACATCGCCGTTTTGACTGGCGGCAAGGTCATTAGCGACGATCTCGGCATCAAGTTAGAGACCATTACCCTTAAAGATCTGGGCCAAGCCAAGAAGATCAACATCGACAAAGACAATTCCACCATCGTGGATGGCGGCGGCCTCAAGTCGGCTCTGGAAGGCCGGGTCAAGCAGATTCGGGCTCAGATCGACGAGACCACTTCCGATTATGATCGCGAAAAGCTCCAAGAGCGCTTAGCCAAGCTGATTGGCGGCGTGGCGGTCATCAATGTGGGCGCGGCCACCGAGATCGAGATGAAAGAGAAGAAGGCTCGGGTGGAAGACGCTCTCCACGCCACGCGGGCGGCGGTCGAGGAAGGCATCGTGCCTGGCGGCGGCGTGGCTTTGGTTCGCTGCGTCCCGGCCTTGAGCAAAGTTCAAGCCAAAGACCATGAGTATCAGCAAGGCGTTAACATCATTCGCCGGGCCTTGGAAGAGCCTCTCCGCCAAATCGCCGCCAACGCTGGCTATGAGGGTAGCGTAGTGGTCGAGAAGGTCAAAAGCGAAGACGGCAACACCGGCTTTAACGCGGACACTGGCCAATATGAGGATCTCTTGGCCGCTGGCGTCATTGACCCAGCCAAGGTCACTCGCTTCGCTCTCCAGCACGCGGCTTCGGTCTCTTCCTTGCTCTTGACCACCGAGTGCATGATCGCCGAGAAGAAAGAAGACAAACCCGCCGCTCCCATGGGCGGCGCGCCGGGCATGGGCGGCATGGGCGGCATGTACTAACCCGCTAAGCCACCTTTTGGCGTTCTCCATAAGGCCCTGGTATTTATCAGGGCCTTATTTTTTGACACAAATCACCGTGACTATGGATAAATTATAAAAATTTCTTTCTCTTGGCCCATACCATTCTAACATTATGCTTGAAATCAATTAACTGACAGTATATAATCTAGTCGCTTTGGTTGATCCAGTTGGGAAAAATAGCTACCTGTTAGGGTAACCATCTAGCCTTTAAGGAGATTCCTAAGAGATGAAAAAACAGTTATGGGTGGTCCGTCCAGAACCAAATTTCGTAAACCGGTTGCCCGTCTTTTTGGATAAGGGCATCGTGGCCATTGGCTGGCCCAAAATTGGCGATTTGACTCAGTACCCGGGCCGACCACAACTTTCCAAGCGTCTTTGCCAGGTCTACGATCATTACCTCAATGACAAAAAAGACGATCTAGCCATGGATGTCGGCGTTCTCGATCGCTTTGTCAATGAAATTAAACCAGGGGATTACGCCCTCATTCCCCAAAATGAGTCGATTTTCGTGAGCGAGGTCACGGGCGATTACGTCTTCCATCCAGAATTGGATCACGAGGGCGCGGAAGCTGGCTATCCCCACTGGCGAGCGGCCCGCTTTTTGAAGGGCAAGGAGCCTTGGTTGCCTTTTCAAGCTCTCCCCACCGGCGCGCGTCGAGCCATGAACTGTAATCTTTCGGTTTTCGCTATCCACTCGGCGGCGCCCGCCTTGTGGTCTTTGCTGGATCAGCCGAGCTAAGCCGGTTTTAGGCTCTTTGGCGGATAGTCGGGCTCGACTTTCCGCCATTTAGGCTTTTCTTGAAGGTTTTAGCGCTCAAAAGCCCTCAGCTCGCCAAAAACAAACGCGAAAATATTCAATCTTAAAATTTAATGAGATCTTGAAACGCTAGAAAAGGCGGAAGTTTTAGATTATTTCAATTTAGACTTAGAATTCTTAACTCTTGGCATCCTTCATTAATTCTTCGTAATCGCGGATGTTCTGCTCGCAGTCTTTTCTGTAACGACCTCCAGCCGGATCTTGAATGGTGGCTTTACAGTGGAAGATGGCTTGTTTTAACTGACCAATGTTGCCAAAATACCTCGACAAGAGGTAATGGCCCTTGCCCATCTGACCAGTTTGCCCAAAAAAGCGCCCCGCCAATTCCAAAGCCTCAGGATAGTCGTCGCCAGACATATTCACGGCCTCATCATAATAGGGCGAGGCTTCTTTGTTTTTGCCCGACAGCTCCAAAGCCCGAGCCAAACCCAAAGTGGCCGATAAACCCTTGTTGAGGCTCCGGGATTTTTCATAAAAGGTGATGGCCTCGGGAATTTTCCGCCGCCTTAGGGCGAGATCCCCGAGATCCGAGAGGTAATCGGCGTTATTGGGGGCGAGCTTATTGGCTTTTTCCAAGAGATCGTTGGCTTGGGCGAAACTTTGCTCCCGAGCGGCCAGCATGGCTAAGCCGTGGATAGCCGAGGCGTCGTTAGGATTTTTCTCCAAGCGCTTTTGGAAGACGCTCCGAGCCCTTCGCGGCTGGGCCGACAAAGCCAAAACCCGATCCCTAATGGCCTCGTAAGCCGGATCCGGCGGCGAGGGGGCTTGGTTGGCTTGATCGCCAAAAGTGGAAGCCATACGAGCGGTTAGGCCTGGGTGGGTGCGCAGGTAATTGGGCGTTTCCGAGGATATGTGGTAGCTCATCTCGTTCATGATCTTAAAGGCCCCATACATATCCCTTGGGTTGTAGCCAGCCTTGACCATATATTGGCGCCCCTTGCGATCCGCCTCGGTCTCGTCGGCCCGCGAATTGGCTAACATGGCTTGGATGGAGGCCCCCACCGAGCCGAGCATCAGAGCTTGGCCCAAAGCCGCGGTGTTTTGGCCGCCCCCGCCGCCCCCAGCCAAGAGAGCCCCGGCCAATACCCCAGCCAAAGAGGCGATGGAGGCCATTTTGCCGGCCTCTTGCCGTCTCGCGAAATGGCGCGAGGTAATATGGGCCACCTCGTGCGAAAGGATGGCGGCCAATTGCCCCTCGTTTTGGAGACTATTGATGGTCTCGGTGTGCATGTAAATGTAGCCGCCGGGCACGGCGAAAGCGTTGAGGCCATCGCTTTGGATGACATAAAAATGGAAGGGATGGCCTTGGGGACCCGCCGCCTTAAGAACCCGGTTGGAGACTCGGCGGAGGTATTGATCGACCGTGGGATCATTAAAAAGGACGCGTTGGGCCGCCAGTTGCCGATGCACCTGACGACCCAGCTCCAGCTCTTCTTTTTGGGTCACGGCAAAAGCGGGAAGCGCCCAAGTAGCCATAAAGGCTATGAGAACCGCTAAGCCGATTATCCGCGAAGCCGAGCTTTTCATGGCGATCCTTTTTATTCGCGCGAGTCCGCGCGAGGTCTTTAGCGGCGGCCCAGTTTCCGAAAAGCCAAGGCCAGGGCCCCCACCACCAATATTATCAAACCCGCGCCCACCCAAGTCCAAGCCGAGCTAGCTCGCACGGTGACTCGGAAGTCTAATGAGCTTTGGGCCTTTTCCCCTTGAACGCTGACCCCTAAGCCATAATCGCCAACTAGGGCGTTGGGGGCGGGGGTCACGGTCATCTCCACCAAAGTGGGATTGGCCCGACCAGGCAGATCGGTTAATTTTTCTGGCTTAAAATCCACTCGCCAGTTGTCGGGTTTGACGGCCATAAAGGAGATCTCCTTTTGGTTGGCCGAACCCTCATTGAGCACATAAAGGCTCACAGTCACGGGTTTCCCGACTTCCGTGGCCATGGACAAGAGCTCATTGCCGGTCACCGCGCGGATTTTATAGGTGCCAGTGAGGTGAATGGTCAAAGGCGTTTCCGCTGAGCCAGCCGGGGTCTCGGCTTTGACAGTGAGCTTATAGTCCCCCACCTCGGCTTGATAGGCGGGGTTTATGTCCAAGGTGACCGAGCGGCTTTGGCTTTTGGGCACCTGGATGGAGGAAATCTGTTTGTCCTCATAACCCGGCTTAAAGGAGGCTTCCCAGCTTTGCGGGACATCCGCGATTAAATTCACCAGAGCGTCTTCGGAGGAATTATTTTTAATGTCCAAGGAAAAGGCGAATTTGCCATCGCTGGGCCCACTTATCTCGGGATAAGAGGTGGCGATGGTTAAAGCCTGGAGACTTTTCTTGCGCGTGGCCACTTTCAGGATAGTTTTGGACTCTAAAGTTTTGCCGCCGGCCCGACTAGTGACCCTAAAGGCTAGAGGATACTCGCCTTCGGGTATTATTTCCGCTCCCTCAGGTGGCCAAACCAAAAGATTTAGCGAGGCTCGATCCTCAGCTCCCAGGAATACGCCGGTTAAAGAGTTGCTAAAGCGCGAAAGTTCCGTGGTCCATCCTTCTGGAGCCTCAGTTATCACGAAATCAAAGGTATCGCCTCGAAAGCCGAGGTTCTGGAGAGTAATTTCCAGGCTTACCTCGCTATCGGGGCTAACTGTCTGGCCAGAATAAGTGAAAGCGGCGGCAAAATCGTAAGGAATAGTCACCGCCGCTTGGGGCCAAGCCAACCGCGGGCTGACCAAGAAAAAAAAGAGGCTAAGGGTCAATAAAACGCCTGGGACCTTTTTCATAAACCTAAAAAGACCTCCAAATATATTAGGATAATAGTATCATTTTTCGCGGTCTCGCGCCAATGTTGGAGCGGATCGCCAAGTTGAAAATAGTGGTATTTTTTCCGCGTCCGTGTGGCAATTTGGCCATACCCAGCTCTATAAGATCCAAATGGGAACTAGCGGACAAATCCCTAGCTGTCGTTCGGTACTCTTAATGTCTAGTTAGAAAAAATGAATTTTTGTTGAAATTAATAAGGAAAAAGAGCTGGAAGAATGGCGTTAAATTTTGGAAAATAGCGACACAAAAGCCCTAAGTCTCAAGTCATCAAGCTCCCACTCTTTCCTCTGGCTCATTGCCCCCCCCAAAAACCTCTTCCCGGCGTTGTTGACAGACCAGGGTGTTGCGGTTATGGCAAGCTGAGCTCTCATCAGTGGCGGTCTCGTACCAACAACACTGATCCGCCTTGAGACAAGTCGGGGGCTTTCCGAAAAGGTTTGGATCCTTAAAACGTGAGTTTATGCTGATGGCCATTGTGTCCACCTCTAAGTCAGTCGTCAGAGCGAAAGAAAAAAGACAACCAAAGCGCCGCTAACCTTATCCTTAGTTCCGGCTAGCGACAACATAATATATAGCAAAAATGAGGCCAATTCAAGAGCTTTTCGGCGATCTAATTACAAACGATCCGCCGGAAAGGGTTTCTTGATTGGCCAAGTGCGGGTTTAAGGCCCGTAAAGTCTTGTAGTCGCACTTAAATTTAGCGGCCAATTGAGCCCAAGTTTGGGGCGCGGTAAAATCTTCGGTCGTTTCCCGATAGGCTTGGGGCAGATAGAGCCCAGGAGGCGTGTTGTCCTCCAAGCCCCAACGCTCGGGACGCTCCATGACTATTTTTATGGCCACTATCCGATAAACGTAACGCTCGGTTTCCCGAGGGAGCCGGAGCTGATAATAATCAGCGGTTCCTTGCTCAGCCATGGCCCGGCCAATTCTCGCCTCCCCAGCGTTGTAGGAGGCCATGGCCAAAGCCCAGTCGCCAAATTTGTCATTTAAAAAGCTAAGGTACCGTAAGCCAGCCCCCATCACGGGTTCCGGCAACAAGCGTTGATCCTCGCGCTTATTGACTTTTAAGCCATAGCGTCTAGCCGTGCTCGGAATAAATTGCCATATTCCCGCCGCCCCGGCTGGGGAAAAGATCGAAGGCCTTAAATCGCTTTCCGCTACGCTTAAATATTTTAAATCGTCTGGCAAGCCGCTAGCTTTTAGGGCCGCCTCAATGGTCGGAAAAAACCGCCGAGCCCGTCTTTGCCACAAACGCACCTGGGCTGGGTGATTAACCGCCAATAAAAATTCCGCGTCTAATCTTTCGCGAACCGAGGGTCGCTCCAAGGGTAGGGCTTGGCCACATAAGGAAACGCTCGATGGCAACTGAAAATCAGGTTTTTGGTGACCTGGCTCGCCTAAAAAATAGCTTCCCGGTAAAATTTTGAGGGATTCCTTCTCCAGTTGGGCTGGATTAAAGACACAGCCATTGGAGCCAAGGAAAAGACATAAAGCCGGGATTAGAGCGAATATTAAATAGTTGGCGGGCCTTTCTCGATTTTCATTATTTGACAACAAACTTCCCTTTATCCCTTTTGAGACTAGATTCGTGTCAATTTTTTGACTTTTCGTTGACCGTGATTGCTGTAAAATATAACCCATCATTTTCCGAAAGACAAGACTTTTTTTGACAAAGATCGAAAAATAATTTAACCCGCCGGCCCGAGTAGCCTCTTTAATTTTAGCTGATTTTTGTAGTCATACACATCTATGAGATTGATTGGGGATATATACAATCTAAAAACGCTCATAAAATTTTTAATCAAAATTAAAATTAATTTTCAGCTTTAATCGTTGAATTTTTTGTGTTTATTCACATTCAAAAAATGTATTTTTTTACTATACTATTACAGAAAAAAATAATCTATTCTAATTTACAATATTGACAAATCTATTAGATATTTATAGAATCAATATTACTATTGAATAGTGATTACAATATTTTACAGCGTATATTTAATTTATTAGATGGCTTATAGTTAAGATTATCTAGTATATTGGTTAATCGAGGGCTGGCTTAAGCTGGAATTATCGAGGACGAAAACTGGCCGATAACCGCGGTCGGGTCGCGGAGGTCGGGTCGCGATAGAGGCGGTCAGCCCGCGATTATTGTCTGCCTTGGAAGGCCAAGCCGCGACGGTCAACTAACTGGGCGATGACCGTCGGAGCCTGGCGGAAAACTCGTTAAGGCGCGCGGAAGCGCGAACAAGCCGTTTTTTATTATTTAAAAGGTCTCACTTCGGTTACTTCAGCCAAAACTTTATCATTCTCTTCATAAATTTTGGCGGTCAAAGCGTACTTGTGAGTTTCTCCACTAGGCGGCCTCGGCCCGTTATAGCCCCTTTTCAGTTTTCCGGTCGGGACAACTAGCTTCTCAGTCCCTTTTTCAAACTTCATCCCTCCGCCACCATGATCAATGGCAGGCCGATCGAGATCTCTCATGGTAAAAGTGACCCTACAGGCTTCTTTGGGGAGTCCAGTCAGGACGATTTCCGGGCTTGGAGCGTCGGCCCCGCGACTCTTCTCAACAAAATCCCAAGCCATGGACACGTTATCGGCTCGGGCCAGCGATGAATCAAAGGAGACGAGGATGAGCGCGGATAAGAAAAAAGCGCTCAAAAAAAGACTAAAAAGTTTCTGGGCATAAGAACCTCTGACGCGAAAGATAATAAAAAAGCGACCTAGTCTACTACTCCGTCTGGAAAGTAAAAATAGTCGCTAAAACCATATTTATAGCGACTAAGGGCGCTTTTGATCGGCTAAAGCCTTACGAAATTTGACGCTGATCCCAATCTAAAAAAGACACATTGTACTGACTTTTAAAGGACATGTTAATCCGTTAAAAACAGGGTTGTCAAATCGCCCGGTCAATCTCCCTGTCAATCTTCCTGTCAATGTCTGAAAAAATATTGGATCAATGGGCCAAGAATTTGATCAAACGGCGGTTCAACCATCTTGACTACCTTCTGACTACCTCCTTAAGCGGTTAAAAGAGCCTAGGGTTAGGTCGGTCAGGGAGTTTTTGTCATTGGAGCTCGGCGATGGCCCAGGAAAGCTCAGATGGAGAACCTCGGCTAGACCGAAAATCTGGGGATTTAAGAAGACAAGGGTAAGTTATGAGGAAGTGGCTTGGCCGGGCGCCAATCATTGGTCGAATAGCCAAAAGCTAGACATGGCCTCCCAGCTCAAAGCCTTTCAACAATTTTAGCGGAAAATTCTGGATTTTGGCGGAGGTTCTAAAACAGCCCCGTTAAGTTCCCCTAGAGGGATCGCGCCTTAGGCCAGCGGGGGATCGATTTTTATATTGAGTATAGGAGACAAGTTTAGCCCATGCCCATAAAAATAAAAGGTCAAAAATTTTGGCGCGAATAAATGTTATATGTTTATGGCCTGAAAGAAGGTTGGCTAGTTATTTTTGACGAAGAGAGCAAAAAATCCTGGATCTTGGGTTTTTTGAAAAATTAACCTGGGTAGCTTCCCAATATGAGGGCTCGACCACGCGCCTTGTCGCTCCCTAAAGCTTTGGCTTTTCGCCTAGCGCTCACGCTTTCTCTGGGCCCTCTATCCCTTAAACCCTCTTAAGCTCTGGCTAGGGTTTCGCCGTTTTGATTCGCCCGCGGACGTGACCCCGCTCTTCCAGCCGGCGGAAAATAAAGGTAAAGGTCGCCTTTTTGGCCGCTCTTCTCATCTCGCCCGCCAGCTCCTTTTAAGCGGATTTTGCCGGTCGCGGCCATTTCCGGCGTTACTTTAACCTTAATTTGCCGCGTCCGCTCCAACTTCCCGCTCCCCAAGCAATGAGGGCAAACTGTTGGCCGATATATGGAGCCATGATTCAGCAAAACCAGCGTCCGACCTGAGCCCAAGCAATGGGGGCAGACTTCTTGGCCGCTTTTGGGAATGGTTAAAGTCCCATCGCCCTCGCTTTTGGTCATCGCCAAATCATAATAGATATCTAGGCCATTTTGGGTCTGGCTTAAAAACTGAAATTGGCTCCCATTTAAGGCTTTTTGAGATTTTTTCCACTCTTTAGCCTTGGCTAAAAGACTTTGATAGGCTTCATGGGCCTTTTGAAACTTTTGCGCGTCGCCGCCATTGGACGAGCTATCGGGATGATATTCTTTGGCCATTCGCCGAAAAGCCGCTCTTATTTCGGGTTCCGTGGCTCCAGGATTTAAGCTGAGCTCTTGATAGGATTGTAACTGGGTCATGTTTTCGCCTCCTGTCCAAAGTCGTCGTCTGACCAGTTACAAGCAATACCAAGGCCAAGTCAATAATTCCAATGATTTCCATAACTTATCTATTTCTAAAAGCCAAATTGCGCGCTAGCGCGCGCAATTTTCTGAATAACCCTCACCCCTCGCTTTAAGGAGGCTCGATTTTTCTTCAAATAATTGTCCCGCCCCCCTTGACCTTTGTCACAATATATATTTAATCAACCATTTTTTATAATATTATCATAATAAATTCATCTAATTTATACAGTCTAGATGTGCGCAATACTTTGCGCGTTTAAGGAAAACCAAAACTTTTAGGCATCCTTGACGGCTAGAAATCCGTTCCGAGACTTCTTTTTTGTGAAGAAAGATTCACTCTAACTTTGGCCCAAAGCCGATCTTTAGTTTATGTTGTTCAGGCTGACCAACATAGCGGGCGCGTTTTTAATCGCCTCGATAATTTTTTTCGCGTAAGAGGCGTATAAGGCGCTGACCCGCCTTAACTTATGGCTCATTTTCCTGAATACCTTCCCCGGCTTAAGGATCAATCCAACTATGAAGGTCTATGATCAAACCAATCGTTTACGGATGTTGAACAGTATTCTGGTATGAGTGATCGATTTTGAGTCAGCGCTTGACTTTGGAAATTTGGAAGCGCATTTTTGGAGGTCTAAAATAAATTGATTAGACTATTAAAACATAAATATATATTGTATAATTATATAAATTTAAATGAATAAAAAAATATATTTCACGCGAATCAATTACTATTTTAAGAGGCCAGACCGCTTGCCTAGGGTCAATCCACCGAGCCATGAAGAATTTACATCGCCCCAATTTATATGGTAAAATTGAGCTCATCATAATAGTTCAGCTCTTAAAGTTTTGTTGTAGCGATAAGTTATTTTTTGTAACTTATATGGATATTTTCCGATGCCTGGTTTCCCTCCACAAACCAAAGTTTTGATCTGGGCCCGTCAAGATGGCCATTGTGGTCTTTGCGGCCATAAATTTCAGGGCGAGCCGGAAAGATATCATCATTTGCTCCGTCAAGCCGATGGTGGCTCCATGACCATGGACAACGGGGTTCTCCTCTGCGAAACCTGCCACAGCCAAGTTCACGACCATAGCCGATTCCGGGAGCCAGTCTATGTCTATCAAAGAGAGTTTCCCCACGCTAAATGGGATCAGGGCTATAAATATCAAACTCAAATTGATAACTTAAATAATAAAATAAAAAGTTGTAGAGATTTGCGTTTTGATCTTGAAAAATATGGTCAAGATATTCGTAATATTTTACTAGATACTCAAGCTCAATTAAAAAATTTGCGTCTATCTTCTGAAGATTATCAAAATATTAAGGATCAAATAAATACTGAATTTAATGTTATTAATGAATTTCAACGTAAACGCCATGAACATTACGAGCATGAATGTGAAACTAACCGCCGGGAATTAACCGAAAAAGTCCACCAAGCCACGAATTTGGCCCAGAACAGTCACGACTGGAAAGAAGCTCGTCAGTATCTAATATCTGTCCAACAATCTTTTAAGGGCCGAAAACTAAAAAAAGAGGTTAGCCAAAGTCTCTACGCGGAGCTACAAAAGGCTTTTCAAGTCCTCGGGGACAGACAAGAAGCCAGTCGCCGTGAGTATGAAAATCTTTGCCAAGCCAACCGCGCCTCTTTAACCGAAAAAGTCCACCAAGCCAAGGATTTGGCCCAAAATAGTCGCGACTGGAAAGAGGCTCGCCAGTATTTAATAGCTGTCCAACAATCTTTTAAGAGCTTAAAGCTCAAAAAAGAAGATAATCAAGCCCTCTACGCGGAGTTACAAAGCGCTTTCAATTTATTAAGCCAAAGGCAAGAGGCTAGTTTCCGTGAATATGAGACCGCCTGCGCTCAAAATTATGATTTTATCCGTGATTTTGTTAATAAGGCCGTCAATTTAGTTAATTATGGCTCAGATCTTAAAGAAGCCGCCGAGGCTCTCAAAATAGCCAGATCGCGGCTGTTTGAAAGTCAGCCCTTTAAAAAGGAAAAAAGGGAAGAGCTGAAAAACGCTTTGACCAAGGCCAATGACCAGTTGAGCCAACGGTTCGCCGACGCTCGGGATCGACGGGAAAGAGAGTTTCAACAAAAACAAGAGCATTTTCGGGAGATGACTCGGGAAAAAATTCATCGGTTAGAAGAAAAAGCTGACCGGATTAAGAACTCAATTTACAATGATCGCGAGTCATTACAATTTCAGCGCGATAAACACTCAAACGTTAGGCCTGGGCCCAGAGAATATGAGATAAAATCCTCTATTTCAGATAAAATTAATGATATAGAAAATCGTATTAATGAAAAATCATCTGTATTATCTGATTTGAAACATACTATTATGTTATTAAGAGATAAACTTTAATTGAGTATACATCAAAAAATGTGGTTAAATTCATTTTAACCCCTTTGGGTCAAGTAACAGGAGTCTCAAAAAAGTTATGCCAAGAATTACCGCATCCTCTGGCTTGAGAGCGTTTTCTCGGACGAGTAATTTCGCCTCAACGCCAATTTTAGCCAGTCGAGAACGTTTCAGTAAATCTCCACCGCGACCCGGGCCTTCCCCACGAAAGCCACGGCCACTTTCTTAACGACCCCGTACTCGGGGCCGTATTTCGCGTCATAGTCCCTTCGTTGGATCTGGTCTTTCGCTTTTTTAATCGCGGCTTTTAGCATTTCCTCTATCTTCTTCGCGTCCTCTTCGCCTTGGCCCAAAGCGGCGCTAAAGCTCTCGTACTTTAACTCGAAAACGAAAGCCACCCTCTGGCCCAATGTAAGGAGGATATCAAAGACCCCTTTGGCCGTGACTGGCTGGGTCATGACCGAGAATCCCAAGGTTTTCAGGACAGAGAAAATAAGCCCATGGTACTGCCCTTCGCTGGCTTTAAGCTCGCGGTGGGAGTTCCACAAGAGAATTTCCCGGAATGACGCGGCTAAGGCGGCCGAGTCATAGACCTCCAGAGCCTTCCCAATCCGCTCCCTTAATAGGGTTATGTTTGTTTCCTCCTGGCCAAGCAAATAGTCGAGAAGGTTTTTGTCAAGGGCCTCGCTAACCTCCTTG
>JAISWW010000106.1 GCA_031270705.1 Deltaproteobacteria bacterium | reverse complement strand
ATTTTACGCTCTTTAATTAAATCCACCAAAAATTTAGGGGTTCCAGACTCAAACCAAAAGTTGTCAAACTTCTGTTTTCTAAAACAATTCATTACTGACCAAGGGTTTAAGACTTTGGTTTTTCCGTCCCAAGAGTAACCATCGTAGAACACCAATAACTTCTCCCTTAAATCGGCCACAGAGGAGCCTAGCGGCAAAGATTCATTGTTGATTAAGGGCTCCAGGGATTTTTCCATGTGTTCCTGAAAAAGAGCGTCAAATTCCTCAATAGTGAAACCGCAGATATTGGCGTAGTCGGGCTCAATGGTTAAATCAACAAGATTATTTAAGTCAGAAAAAATCGAGGTTTTGGTAAATCTAGTCACCCCTGTAATAAAGATGAAACGCAGGAGATCCTCTTTAGATTTAAGGACGCTGTAGAATAGTTTCAAAGCGTCTCTTATATTTTCAGCCAAGCCAGAATTATGGATATTTCTTAGGATTGGGGCGTCATACTCATCTATAAGGACAACCATCCGCCCTTCTCCATGCTTTTTGGAATATTTATCCAATAATCTTTGGAAAAAGTCTACTGGGTTTGTATCAGTAATACATAATTCTAGCGAGTCAGAATACTCAATAAGTTCGCTAAGTAAGCTCGCGTAAAGAGCCTCTGGGGTTGAGCTGAACTTTGAAGACATATCAATATGGATGACTGGATGGGGCTCCCAGTCATATGGCTGGTCGTAAATATACAGCCCTTCGAAAAGATTTCGATGGCCCAGAAAAATATGTTTTAAAGTGTTGAGCAGGAGAGATTTGCCAAATCGCCGTGGACGGGACAAAAAATAGGGCAGTGGCTCCTGTATTATGTTATAAAGATCCTTAGTCTTGTCAACGTAAATATAACCATCTTTTATAATTTTAGAGAAAGATTTGGTTCCTACGGGAAGTTTTTTCATGGTCAAAGCCCAACTACCTTTAATAATAGAGCAAATTTTAGCGCGTTTTAAAAAATGGGCTACGCGCGTCCTAAGGCCAAAATTTATCCGCGATAGCCGCATTAGTTAAATTATATCTCAAAACCTTAAAATATGTCCAAAAATATTTTTGATTAGGAAGCCAAAACCCCAAGAAATTCAATTATCCGCGATTCCCGCCAAAGGCGCGCGCGCGAAAAGGCCTCGGGTTTTCGCGGCGACACCAGAGCTATCTCATTTTCAATATTTTTAGTAGGTCTTTTTGCTTAGAGGTCGGTTCAAATACTTGAAGATGATCATTATAAGCGCCATATGTAACACCTTTAAGTTCAGTTATAAACTTAATAGGATTATATTTCTGTTTATAAAAAATTTTTATATCCTTAAATATACTATTACCATAATAAATAACCTGGGTATAGCGATGACGAGAGGAAATATTTTTTGCTGACACTTTTTAGCGATCACGGGAGGAGATTATAGTTTAAGGCTTTTAGAATAGCGCTCCAAAAATGGAATAAAAAATTTGGTATCCTTTTTGCTTGACAGCCTGGAATATCCTCCATAAGCTTCGTAGAACCATGGTCAGGCCAGAGCTTGAGAAGCTGGAACCAATCGTTGAGGTTGACGAGTCCTTCATTGGTGGCCCTGAGGCGGGAAGGCCTTGAAGGCGAGCGGATAAGAAAAGCCAGGTTATCGTGGCTGTCGAACTCTCCCCTGATTCTAAAAAAATGGCAATAACCACCATCAGCAATTTTTGTGCCAAGTAATGTAACAATTATTTTTTTAAATCAACAACGCAATATGCGTTTAATAAAATATTATTGTATTTAATCAATAATAATAAGAAAAATAACTCATAGCAAAATTTATGCCAAATGGGCATAAAAAATATTTACGCAATTACTTTTATGACCAGTAAAAGCGCGAGACAACTCAAATTTAAGCAAAAAACTGTGCCAATTTTAGGAGGAAGGAAATCAAGCAATATATATGAAGTCCATGAAAAATAAGGCTCCTCCCGTGATCGCAAAAAAGTGGCAGAAAAAAATATTTCCTCCCGTCATCGCTACACCCAGGATAAATAATAATAATAGATGCCTATTAAATGCCGCGCGGTCATGATAGCCAAGAGAAAGTTATCTGGCCTAATTTTTCCTTACATCAAAAATTTGTTCTAGCGTTTAGCGTGAATAATAATATGGCAAAGCCTCCGAGATTGGCGTTTCTAATGATGAAATAATGTTAAACACATCTACTATATTATATTTCACACATAATTAATATATAAATGTCTATTATGGGCTATTCGATTAAATTATTGTTTAATAATATTATAATATTAATGGGAAGGAAAAGTATATAAAATTGATATTTTAAAAGTAGGCCGTGGGTGGGCGAGAAAATTTAAATTTTTTGCGCTCCCAACTTTGGCGGGAATTACAGATTATCTAAAGAATTATGGCCTAAAATTTGGGGCCCAATCAATTAGCGCGGCAGAACCACCTCGTCGTCCACCCAGACCATTTGGTTAGAGCGCCGACTTATATGGGGATTGAGCTCCAACAAAACGCTGACCGTCGTGCCAAAGCGCTGGGCGATAGTCGACAGAGTATCGCCGGACTGAGCCCGATAGCGCGTGGGTTTGGCCGTTGGGGTGGCCGGGGCGCCGGGACTTATGGGGAGACCTGGGCTAATGGCTGAACTGATGGCCGGGCTGATGGGGCTAGGCGGTTCCAGGCCTTGGGACTCGGCCGTGGCTCTGGCTATCTGATCCACCAAACGGTCGCGCTCTTGATAAACCTTCGTCAAAACCCGATCCAAAATAGCCGCCTCGCGCTTGGCTACAGCCAATTCAGCTTCCAAAGCGTAGGTTTCCTCGCGTAACCTGGTTAGCTCCTCATCCGAGACGCTGGAGCAACCCCCCAAAAAAATCATTACAGCCAGCCCTAGGCCCGCCAAAAGTTGGGCTGGTTTAGAGCTAATTGACTTAAGACAGGCAGGGGAGTCCATGGGGCCCTCGGACAATTTCATACTTTGGAGCATAATAACATTAACTAGCCTTTTATCGCAATAATTTTTCCCGACCACCTAAGCCCAGTCAGAGCTTAAAAAACGTAGTTAAGGACAATCCAGCTTTTCTTAGGCTCTTTTTATTTATAGGCTTAGCTAAAAAGGCTTAACCACAAATTTTTCGCTCATATGACATGGCTTTAGGGATTCCTTGGAAAAGCGCAAACCCGGTAAGCCCAAATCTTGCTCTCTATTTATATAAGTTAAATGGCTAAAGCGTCTTTTACAGAACTCGCTACATAGGGCCACGTATATGCCCCGAATCTCGGGATTGCCTTTTTCGGCGTGGATGACGGCGGTGTCGTTATTTAAGGCCTCGCCAATGGTAAAAGCCTCTATCCGCCCTTCCACCTTGATGGCCAAACCCTGAAGATCCAAAGTCGCCATGTTTTCCAATAAGAGATGGATGGCTCGTCTTTCCATGATCAAATGGGTTTGATCGCCAATCCTTTCCGCCCGGGCCGTTAGCCAGCGATCTTCGACTTCCATCAGCTCTTTGGCCGTGGAGGCGGTGACATCCATGTACTCAACGTTATTGTTTTGGATAAAATGATTATAGTGATTCTTTTTTTGGTGTAAGCGCCGACCGCTTAAGGTGATGATCTTTTCCGACAAATAGACATAATCGTCGTTATCGGGATCCGAGAACTTGAGCCAGCTAGGCCGAGCCGTCACTAACCGCTCGGCCACCTCTTTGGGGACTCGCGACATAATCGGCTCTTTCATCTGGCCAAAAAGCCAGTCGGCGGCCGCGGCCAGATCCCCGCCCCCTAGGGGCGGCAAAGCGAAAGGCTCCCCGCCCTCGGGACTGGCCATTAAACATAAACAATCAAACGCCTTGGCCCAGACAAAATGATAATAATCATTCCAAATATACATATTGGTAAAATTTAGATCCGAGGCTAAAAGAGGAAACTCTTTCTCCAAGGCTCTAAAAATTGGCTGGTCTTCTAAGGTCAAGGGCCGAAAACTCATGTCATCTTCCTTAAATGGGCAAAAATCATCGCCTCTCCCCCCTTCTGGTTTAGGGATCTCATAAGGCGGGAGATATTTAGGTTTTAGGCTTGGGCGCTCGGAGCTTGGTCTCGGGCGGGTTGACCGGGCTCGGCGGACTCCAAATCCTCCTTGGATTTGGGCATCCAGCGAGCCAAGGCCTTAAATAGCTCTGGCATGTCTATGGGTTTGGTCACGTGGTCATTCATGCCCGCGGCCAGGCTCAAATCGCGATCCCCACTCATGGCGTGGGCGGTCATGGCCACAATGGGCAGATCCTCAAAGCCCTTCATTTTGCGGATTTCTCGCGTGGCTGTCAAGCCATCCATCTCGGGCATTTGGATATCCATCAAAACCAGATCAAAAGGGTGCCTTTGGATCATATCCAAGGCCTCTAAGCCATTATTGGCGATCTTGACCTCAAAGCCGGCTTTGCGCAAGATTTTGCTGGCCACCAATTGGTTGACCTCATTATCCTCGACCAACAATATCGGGCGCCCTTTTAAGTGGGCTAAGATGGCTAAGGGATCGACTTTGGGCGTTCCGGCGGGCTTTTGAGCCGCGGCGCGATCCAATAAGCCCGATAAACCGGCCTGCAAAGAGGTTAAGGACAAAGGTTTGGAGAGGATGGTCGAGACCCCCAAAGCTTTGGCCTGGTTTTGGATCTCTTCGGAAGCCAGTCCCGAGACCAGCAAAATAGCCATGGGTTTTTGCGGGGCGTACTCTCGCCACAAACGCTCAATGGTCTCCAGACCATTGAGCTTTATCATCTTGTAATCCACTAAGATGACATCGGGTATCTCCAAATCTCCTTTGATTTGGCTGGCTTTGACCCGGTTAAGGGCTGATTCCCCGGAGGAGGCCCGGATGACCTGAAAGCCCAGGTTAGAAAGGTTTGAGCCCAAAATCTGTAAAGCCGAGGGATTATCGTCCACGGCCAAAGCCCTTCGCCCCACATAGAGTTTGGGGGCCTGATCCTTATGCCGCCAAGCCTCGGTGGCCCCAAAACGGGCCGTAAAAATAAAAGAGCTTCCTTGACCGGGGATAGAGACGCACCAAATTTGCCCGCTCATCATCTCCACGAGCCTTTTGGTGATCGTTAAGCCTAA
>JAISWW010000096.1 GCA_031270705.1 Deltaproteobacteria bacterium | reverse complement strand
CGCCGCTAGCCAGGTTGACTAACCTAACCCATTTGTTCTTTTGGGGCCTCGGAAATCTGACAGACATATCGGGGTTAGCCGACTTGACTAACCTAACCGAGTTGATCTTGTCGTGGTGTAAGACTCTGACAGATATATCGCCACTAGCCGGATTGACTAAACTGACAAAGTTGTACTTGGGCGGTTGTGAGAGTCTGACAGACATATCGCCGCTATCCGGATTGACTAACCTGACCACTTTGGATTTGGACTTCTGCGAGAGTCTGATAGACATATCGCCGTTAGTCGGGTTGCTTAATCTGACCGATTTGAACTTAAGTGACTGTGAGAGTCTGGCAGACATATCGCCGTTAGCCGGGTTGACTAACTTGTCACTATTGGAAGTGAATGGTCAGAGTTTGATAGACATATCGCCGCTAGCCGGATTGACTAACCTTTGGTCTTTAAACTTAAGCGGTTGCGCGAGTCTGACAGATATATCCCCGCTAGCCGGGTTGATTAACCTGACAGATTTGAACTTGGGGGACTGCGCGAATCTAACAGACAGATCGGCGCTCGCCGGGTTGCCTAACCTGACTTAATTGGTGAAATAGTTTTTTTGCCTGATGACCGCGTAAACCGCGACAGAACAAAAGGGCGCGTCAGAGTGGTGAGCCTCTCATTGTGTCAACTCTCTCCAACGCAAGGACAAGCGAACCGTTTAGTCCATGAGCTAAGCGACCAACCGATGTTTGAGCGAAGCTTTGACGCTTTTAAGCCCAAGGCTAAGTCAGGCCCAACTCTAAGTCAGTAATAGATAGGGCGCCTCCACAGTATTTTAATACGGTCTCCAGTCTTTTTCCTTGACATTAGGATTGGGTCTTATTGATGGACTAGATACTACCCACTAGCGCCATTAAAATGAGGATAGAGACGCTTGAAGGCCGGGGAACCACGGCCTCTACTGCCCAAAACTCAAAAATTAATAATATCTCAATTTTTAAATTATAATCGTATAAAATAATTATTATTATATAATAATTTTTAATCCTAACGAAGTTTATTTATATTTAAAAGAGCTTATACGGTCATTTTATGGGTGGCTCATTTTTTTTGAGAATTTTAAAATTTCCCTAACAGAGGTGGCCAAATTTTCTCTGAGAAAAGTGGGCCATTTTGGCCCAGGTTCCTGCGTGAGGCTGAAAGACATATCAGCTGTCTTCGGGTTAAATACCCTGTTCTCTTTGTCTTTATCCGGTTGCGAGATACTGAAAGACATATCGGCGGTCGCCGGATTGACTTGCCTGTACTTTTTGGATCTGTATCGCTGTAAAAAGCTGACAGATATATCGGCGGTCGCCGGGTTGACTCGCCTGTACGATTTGGATCTGTCGCGGTGCCAAAGTCTGAAAGACATATCTCCGCTAACCGGGTTGCCTAGCCTGTCCAGATTGGATCTGTCGTTCTGCCAAAAATTGACAGACATATCGCCTCTTGCTGGCTTGCCTAGCCTGTCCAGATTGGATCTGTCGTTCTGCCAAAAATTGACAGACATATCGCCTCTAGCTGGCTTGCCTAGCCTGTCCAGATTGGATCTGTCGTTCTGCCAAAAACTGACAGACATATCGCCTCTAGTCGGGTTGCCTAACCTGACCGCGATAGTCTTGAGTTACTGTAAGAATCTGATAGACTTATCGCCGCTAGTCGAGATAAGTAGCCTACGCTCTTTGTACTTAGGCGTTAAAGAGTATCATAAGTACATATCAGCGCTAGCCGGGTTGACTAACCTCTCCATTTATGAAAAATTTGTCTTACCGAAACTCTAAATATTTAAAAATATTTGTTATTATGAAGAAATTCAAAATATAAAGAGTTACAATTATTTTTTTCTAGGACTATATTTTTTAAAATAAAATCTTTATACTTTTTTATGGTATTTTAGGTATTTCTATCTTAAAATAAATGATTAATAATCCGCATCTATGGTAACTTATCATATACTCTTCCATGCTTTTTTTCAGATTGGGAGCAGTCTAGGTCTTTAGTTTATCTGATTCTCTATTGATATTTAAAAATTAGAATAATAGGCAAAGATTTATATTTTTACTCCTTATTTTTACATATGCCCAGATTTTATTTTCAATAAAGATTTTTAAATGGATTTGACCCCAATAATTTCTATGTTCCGAGGGAAAATTCAAGAAAAGCCTCAAAATTTGGGATGGCGGAGAAACCGCTTTCCAGCCGAATCCGCCCAAGGGCGTACGACCAAGAAGCTAAGAGTCCCTTACGGTTTTTAGGGGTGAAAAAATTTACTTCATTTTAGGGGAAATTAATTGACAAATTGTCTTGACAGGGCTTTCAGGATGATTATATTTGCTTTAGCCGTCATGTCCGGCTGACCAAAATTTTTGAGGATGACCTTAAATATGGCCAAATCCGCCTTAAAATGGAAAGATCGCCGGGCCCTGATCGACCACCCCAAAACCGCCCCAGAAGTCTTGAGCCGAGCTGGTCGCGAGCTCTTGACGCGAGGCTTTCCAGCGGAATCGGCTGAGCTTTTCCGAAAAGCCAAGGATCATGAGGGCTTGCGAGACATTTTGGCTATGGCCGTGGGCGAGGGCAATTTTTTTCTCTATAGCCTGGCTAACCAATATTTAGGCCAAAGTCCAAAAGTCGAGGAATTGACCTCTTTGGCCCAGAAAGCCCAAGAGGCGGGTTTGCTCTTTTACCGGGATAAGGCCCAAGAGCTTTTGGGCCAGTTGGATCAACAAACTTCATAAAGATCCAGGATCATCTATATTTAGCGAGTAAGGCGTTTTCATGAGCTCTAAGGCTGATTATTATTCTATTTTGGGCGTGGCCAGGGACGCGGAGCCCGAGGCCATCAAAAAAGCTTATCGGGCCATGGCCCTCAAATACCACCCTGACCGCAACCAAGGGGACGCCCAGGCTGAGGATCGTTTTAAAGAGGCCGCTGAGGCCTATGAGGTTTTAAGCGATCCGGAAAAAAGAAGCCTTTATGACCAATATGGCCATGATGGCCTCAAGCGTCATGGCTTCCAGGGTTTCCAAGGCTTTGGCGATATTTTCTCCAGTTTTGGGGATATTTTCTCCGACATCTTTGGCGGCCAAAACGCTCGTCGGGGGCCCAAAAAAGGCCGGGACTTAGGGGTAGAGCTCCATATTGATTTTGTGGAATCGTACACAGGGGTTGAAAAAGAAATTACTATCCCCCGCGAGGAGCATTGCGATTCTTGTAATGGCACGGGCTCGCGCTCGGGTATTTTTCAGATTTGTCCTCAATGCGGCGGCGCGGGCCAGATTGTTCAGAGTCGCGGCTTTTTTAGCATGGCCACCACTTGCTCCAAATGCCATGGCTCTGGGGAATGGGCTAGCGATCCTTGCCCCGAGTGTCGAGGCCAAGGCCGGATCCGCCGACAAAAGACCTTAGCCGTTAAGGTTCCGGCTGGCGTTAACACGGGTTTTCGTCTGTTGTTAAGAGGGCAAGGGGAGGCTGGCCCCAAAGGCGGCCAAAATGGCGATCTATACGTGGAAGTGGCTGTCCGGCGTCAGGATTCTTTTAGTCGCGAAAAAAACCATTTAATTTTGGAGCACAAAATTGACATGGTCACCGCGGCTTTGGGCGGCGAAGTGGAAGCCCCCACGGTCACGGGTGGCCTGACCACCATCAAAGTTCCCGCTGGCAGCCAAAACGGCAAGCTGATTCGCCTTACTGGCCAGGGCTTTAAAGACCCTAGCGGCTATCGTCAGACCGGGGATTTTATCGTGGCTTTGACCGTGACTATCCCTAAAGATCTCACCGAGCGCCAAAAAGAGCTTTTGATGGAGTTTGGGGAGATCGAGCGAGAGAAAAAAGGGCAATCCCCTTTGCGCGGTTGGACCCGCAAAGTGGGCAAAAAGATCAAAAACGTTTTTAATGGCTGATTGAGCGAAGCTTTGGGGGAAAATTCATGGGCTGGCCTATCCATCGTCCGCGCCGACTTCGGGATCATAGGGCCATTAGGGAGCTAGTCCGCGAAACCCAACTGACTCCTTTGGATCTGATCTACCCTATTTTTGTAGTCTCGGGCCAGAACCAAAAAAGGCCCATTCCCTCTTTGCCCGGGCAATATCATCTGTCGCCAGATGAGGCCGCGAAATTGGCCGAAACCTTTTATGGCCAAGGGGGGAGGGCTTTATTGCTCTTTGGCCTGCCTGATTATAAAGATATGGTCGGCTCTTCCGGAGCGGATCCAGACGGCCCTGTGCCTTTAGCCATAAAAGCCATAAAAGCCGCGGTTCCCCCAATGGTGGTTATTACTGACGTGTGCCTATGCGAATATACGAGCCATGGCCATTGCGGCTTAATAGCCGACCAAAAAGTCTTAAATGATCCCAGTTTGACCCATTTGGCTGAGCAAGCCTTAACCCACGTCAAAGCGGGAGCCGATATGGTCGCGCCTTCGGACATGATGGATGGGCGAGTGGCGGCCATTAGAAAAGTTTTGGACGAGGCCGGCTTTGAGGATATACCCATCATGGCCTACAGCGTTAAATACGCGAGCGCTTATTATGGGCCATTTCGAGCCGCCGCCGATTCCGCTCCCAGTTTTGGGGATAGGCGCGGCTATCAGATGGATCCCGCCAATAGGTTGGAGGCTCGCTATGAGGTGGAGCTGGATCTGGCCGAGGGGGCGGACATTATAATGGTCAAACCAGCCGGGCCTTATCTGGATATTGTCCGGGAGATTCGCGATCGCCTGGATCGGCCTTTAGCCGCTTATCAGGTCAGTGGGGAAATGGCCATGATAAAAGCCGCGGCGGCGGTGGGGGCGGTGGATTTTCGGGCCGTGGCTTTGGAATCTTTAATAGGGATAAAAAGGGCCGGGGCGGATCTGATTCTGACTTATCTCGCCCCAGAGGTTTTGCCTTGGCTATAGATTTTTAGGCCAAAAAGAAAAAAAGACTAAAAAGTCTCAAAGACGAAAAATTTTTCGTCTTTGGGACTTTTTTAATTTTGCGCTAAACTCTCCCGCTCTTTGGTTTTAATATAAGCGGATTTTTTTAAGATTAAAGCCAATATTAAGCCCAAAATAGCCGCCAAAAGGCCGAGAGGAAAAACTATGGAATAGCCAAAATGGTCAATAAAAAAGCCCACCACCGGCGCCGTGGCCCCGTAGGCGACATCTTGGAAAATCGCGAAAGCTCCCACCGCGGCTCCCCGGATCTCGGGGGCCGAGATTTTGATGATTTCTAGGCCCATGGCGGGATAAACCAAAGAGCAGCCTAAGCCAGTTAAAAAAGCCCCGCCCAGAGCCACCGCCGAAAAGGGAGCGAGCCAAAGCAAGGCCTGACCCAAGGCCTCAAGGCTTAAAGCCACCACAGCCACCCGGTAACCGCCATAAAGATCCGGCAAACGGCCAAAACACAGCCGCGTCAAAACAAAGCCCGCCCCAAAAGCGGTTAAGGCGTAACCAGCTCCTAGCCAGCCTTTATTGGCGAAATAGCGGTTTATGAAGGCCCCAATGAGAGCGAAGCCCACGCCTTGGAGACCCACAACCGTTCCTTGGGCCCAAACGCGCCCAATAATGCTTAAAAAAGGCGTTTTTTGTTTGGCCGGGCGCGGCGCGGATTTGGGGGCCAAAGAAAACATGACCCAGCCCATGAGGGGCAAGGGCAAACAGACGAGAGTCAATTTGGCTAAACCCCAGGTTTTATAAATATAAAGGCCTAAGGGGCCGCCAATAGCTAAAGATCCATACATGACCGCCCCCACCACCGCGAAGACTAGGCCTGAGCGGTCTGGGCCTTTTAAGTCAATGCGCCAACTTAAGATCCCCACTATGGCGAAGCTTTCCCCCACCCCCAATAGAGCCCGGCCAACCAATAATAATATGAGAGCCAGGCTTGGCTGGCTCATCCGCCAAGCGGCCAGAAAACAGATAAAGATGGCCAAAGAATAGAGGGCTAAACCGTAAAAAAGACATAGTTGGCCGCCGCGTTTATCCGAAAACCGCCCAGCCCAGCCGCGAGTGAAAATGGTGGTTAAAAAGGCCGCTCCCACGGCTAGACCGCCTAAAGCGTTGGAAAAATGGAGCTGTTCAGTCACAAAAGTGGCGATGACCGGGAGAGGCAAAGAAACGGCCAGGTAGACAATGAGTAAAGCCAAGCCGCTCCACATTAAGGAATGGGTTTTAGGGGCCATAAAAAACCTGTTCTGATCCTGAGGGCTAGGGGCAAAAATAGGTCAGTCCCAGGCCAAAGCGTAAAAAGCGGGTCAATTATTTATATGATTGAAACTAGAGACTGTCAAAAGGCGTAGAATATTTTCAATTTTAGCTTATCTTTAGGCGTTCCGCGGGAGATCTCAAAAAAGTTGGGCTTTTATAATTGTTATAAATTTTTGGTAAAATATGGTCTTTAAGTATGATTTATAATATGAATACGATTTTTTATCTTAAAATTGTAAAAAAATAAATTTTAGCGTCCTTCTATCCGCCAATTAATTTTTACCATATTTT
The DNA here is from genome assembly GCA_031270705.1 of Deltaproteobacteria bacterium. Lineage (GTDB taxonomy): Bacteria > Desulfobacterota > Desulfarculia > Adiutricales > Adiutricaceae > JAIROO01. The sequence continues at coordinate 36,269 of JAISWW010000096.1, read as the reverse complement.
TTCGGCCATATCAAGCGGGCTAGAAAAAATAGATTGATCCTGGCCTATTATTAGCCGCCCAATTGGTCTCAATTTTTCGCCGACGGGAGAAAAAAGTGGGGCTTTTAGCGCTTAGCTCTAGAGAAAATTGGATCTAGCCAAATTATGAGATCCTGGTCTAAAAGATAACGATTTTGAGAGAGGCGAAATGGGCCAGACCCAAAGATTTCGGCGGGTTTATTTAGAGAGGCTTCATGGATCGGCCAAAGTTTTGGCCGATCCATGAAGATCTATTATTTCGCGAGGTCTTTTTTTTCGCCCGGTCTTTTTTCGCGAGCGGTTGTTTTAAATTTCGTCCGGCTTTTCTTGATCCTCGAGGGGTTGGGGGAGAGCCTCAATTGTGGTGACGGCCATGTTTCTGGTGGCGATCATTAGAGCGACCAAAGCCAAAGCCAATAAGCCCGCGCCACTCAGGAGAGCCAGATCCTCTTCATTAAGAATAATATAAAGAACCCCATAAAGGTAGGTTAGAATTAAGCTTATTAAGAGGGCTGGCTTGATTTTCCTCAGCGTTAGGAAGACATAGCCGCCCACCATAACCACAATTAAACCCGAGGCCGCGAGGTAGGCCGGGGTAAAGCCTATATGCTCGGCTAGGGCCAATAAGAGCAAATAAAATAACGCTAAAGCTAGGCCGATGATCGCGTATTGCCCAATACGCAAACGCCTGGAGTTCGACCGACGCGAGCCCAGCTCAAAGAGGAAAAAGCTTAAAATTGTTAGACCGACAAAGAGGATGGCGTATTTGATGGCCCGATCCAAACATCTATAAAGATCCACCGGCTCAACCAAGGCCACGCCCACTAGGTATTCCTCTAAAGGAGATTGCTTATCTTTAACCACGGTGTTTTCTAGGCTCATGACCTGGGGATAGTTGCGGGTGAGGTTGGGGACGCTCCAATAGCCAGTAAAGCCAGTTAAGCCATCGGGGCCAATCTCGCGCTTATAAGGAAGGCCTTGGCCAATAAAACTGGGGTGCGGCCAGGGGGAAGCCAGCTCCATGACGGTTTTTTCGGCTAAAGTGGCGATTTTGAAACTATCGGAGCCGGCGATTTCCATGGCGAACTCAAAGGGAACCTCGGTTTCTTGGTCAAAATTTATGGCCGCCGAAAAGCCGGATTCCACTAGTTTCGCGTTTTTGACGCCTGGCTCAAAAGGCCATTGGCGCTGGCCAAAAGACAAGGGGCTGACGCCGCGAAAAGCTCGCGTGTCGGTTAAGCCGACCACGAGGATGGCCTCGGCCCATTTGACCTCAACCAGGCGCTCATGGAGGATCTTGAGATCTGGCCGACTAAAGGTTCCGGAGACTTTTAAGCTATTGGCGTAAACCAAGACCTCATAGATGCCGCGGGCTCGTTTTTCGGGCTCTATTCGGCCCCGGACGTCGAGGGTTTTAGGGAGAATGGCGGCGTGCCGAATGACGCGGCGGTCTTCTAAAATGGTCTTTTTTGTTTTGCGCGAGATCGCGGAGTTGTTGGTCTCCTGGTTTTGGTTTTCCGTGACCTCCACTTCCACTTCATAGGCGACAATGATCTCATAGGGCACCACGATAAAGGGGCCAATTAAGGTTTGCTGGCCGCCCCAGCTAAGGCCTATCTCGCGCTCTACCCCAAAAAAATGGCGTTGTCTTTCACAAACCAGGTTTTTAACTTGATCCAAGGGCCAAAGAAGGATAAGGCCCAAGACGACCAAACCCAAAAGACGCTTCAGAATGGGCTGATTTAAGGTTCGGAGGATCCCGCTACTAGACGGGGCGGTAAACTCCACTTTTTTGATCAGCCAAATGAGGCCCACGATGAGGCAGGCGAAAACAGCTAGGCAGATAAGGCTGGCGATGATGATAAATATGGCTTCCATGACATTTCCCCTGGGGTTGAGTTTTCTGGAGCTAAAAACTAGGAGCTCAACTAGAGCTTAGGGGTCATGATAAGGCTTAAAAATGGAGACTTAATGAATAGGGCGCGCGAAAAATGTGAAATTTTGGTGGAGAGAGGGTAGGAGGGCGGTTTTGGTTAATATTTGGTCAATTTTTGTCCCCGGCGGCTGGCCCAAAAAAGACTAGCCAAAGTTTAATTTTTTGAGTATTATTAAGCAAAATCCGCGCCAAGCAGAAGGGAGCTTATTATGACTAACAATATAAACGATATATGGACTTCTGTCGTCCTTAACCATCCGGAAGTCAAAAAGTTAATCGAATCTGGCGACTGGGATCGCCTGACTCCGTATAGCCAAAGATCCTTCGCCAGCGAGTTGCTTCCAATGAGTAAGGATTTGTCTGAATTTTTGGCGAAAAATGAGTTTTTGCCCGAAACGCATGATTTAGAGCCGCCGAAGTAATTTATGCCCCTAGATTGACCTAGAAGCTTGACCTAGAAGCTTAACTCAGAAGTTTGCCCCAGACTAGCCAAAGCGGATTTGGCTCGCCTAAATTGGCTTAACTGGCCGCCGCCCCAAAGGCTTTGGCTCCCGCCGCGGCGACGAGCGCGGCCATTTCCTCGGCCAATTCCTTAATCAGACTTTCCCGTTCCCCTTCCAGCATGACGCGCACCACGGGCTCTGTGCCTGAGGGCCGCAATAAAACCCGGCCTTGCCGACCCAAGCGCTCGCGGGTCTCCGCCTCTTTGGCTAAAACCTCGGGCAATTTGGCCGTGGCCGCAGGCTTAGCCACCGGGACGCTAACCAAAATCTGCGGCATTAAGGTGATGCTCGCGGCCAATTCTTTTAAGGTTCGGCCCGTGGTTTTCATGATGGCCAAGGTCTGGAGGGCGGCCAAAGTCCCGTCCCCAGTAGTCGCGTGATCCAAAAAGATCAGGTGCCCGGATTTCTCCCCGCCAAAATTTAAGCCGCCTTTTCTTAAGCGCTCAGCCACGTAACGGTCGCCCACATTGGTGCGCCAAAGCTTGACTCCCTCTCTTTCCAGAGCCAACTCCAAGCCCATGTTGCTCATGACCGTGGCCGCGATGGCGTTGTGAGCCAAAAGATTTTTGTTTTTTAAGTGCCAAGCGCACAAAAACATGATCTGATCGCCATCGACCACTTGGCCCGTGTGATCCAAAAGGATGGCCCGGTCAGCGTCCCCATCGAGGGCGACCCCGAGATCGGCTTTATATTCCAGGACTTTTTGGGCGCAAACTTCTGGGCGCGTGGAGCCTAAACCTTGATTGATGTTAAAGCCGTCAGGCTGGGCCCCCAAAACCCTAGTGGTGGCTCCCAATTCCTCAAAAACGGCGGGGGCCGATTTATAAGCCGCGCCGTGGGCGCAGTCCAAAACAATGGTCAAGCCATCCAGATCCAGGGTTTTGGGAAAAGTGTTTTTTAAGGAGACCACATACCGGCCCACGGCGTCGCGCACCGGCCAGGCTCGGCCCACGGCTCCGGAAGGCGGCGGGTTTTGGGGGAGGGCGGGGTCGGCCATGAGTTTTTCTAGGCGGGCCTCAACCTCGTCCGGCAGTTTATAGCCTTGGCCATCAAAGATCTTTAAGCCATTATCCTCATAGGGGTTATGGGAGGCGCTAATGACAATGCCCGCGTCGGCCCGCGTTGAGGCCGTGAGGTTGGCGATGCCGGGCGTGGGCAAAACTCCGGCCAAATAAGCGTCCCCGCCTTGGCTCATGACCCCCGCGGCCACGGCCGAGGCCAGCATGTCCCCCGAAAGGCGCGTGTCTTGGCCAATGACGATCTTGGGGCGCCGACTTAAGCGTTTGTCTTCTTTTAATAAAAAAGTCAAAGCCCGGCCCAAGGAAAGGGCCATTTCCGCGGTCATGGGCGCCCGGCCAACCACGCCGCGAATGCCGTCCGTGCCGAATAAAAGCCGAGAGGAAGTCATGGTTTTAAAATATCCGGGCGTCTAACCTTGGAGATGACTAGATGCGAGGGCTCCACGGCTAGGATTTTGACCCAATTGGGGCCAGTGGGGTTTATGGGGAGCCTTAAGTTGCCAGGATGGGTGAGATCCTCGTAAGTTAGGCGCACCGTCAACTTGATGTCCTCGGGTTTGGGGGCCGGATGATCCAAAGTCCAAGAGACTTTGACCTTGGCTTCGGAGGGCCGAAAATTTAAAGGGGTTGGCGGGCCATTCCAAATGGGCGTGTCCAAAAGAACGGGATTGACAAAAGAGTCGGTCTCTTCTTTGAGAGCGACTTGAGCTTTGGCCCGAAACACCTTGGGCTCAACGATGAGATTTTTATCGGCGAGCCCCGTGGGCGGGGATAATAACAAGGTCGTGTCTTGGCCCCGCACCTCATTGAGGCGGATTTGGCCTAAACCCAGCTCATTAATGGGCTCTAAGCGGTTCGAGGGGCCAGTGATTCGGGCCATCTTGGGCTCAATGACCAAGGCCCCGGTCATTTCCAAATAATTGGGCAATTCCCCGACCAGCTCAACGATGACCGGCACTTCTTTGGTCACGTAAGGATAAATCCGAAAATCGATCTCCATGGGATCATAGCGGGTGACTTTGCTGCCCCTAGGCAGTTTTGGCGTCAAATTATCCAAATTGACCGGCAGAGTGTGCGAGCCGGGCCCAATACCCGTAAGATCCAGGCGATAATAATACTTATTGCCTTCTAAAAGGCGCGACTGAGCTTTATTGACCTCAGCTCGGATTTTAATGACTAGATTATTATTTTCCACTTCCGTGTCGTCCGGCTGGTTGATCATCTCCAAAGTGGCCGTCGCGTCATAGCTGGTGGTGTCTTGTCCGGAGACGGTCAGCCACAAAATGAAGGCCAAGATGACCGACAGGACAAAGAGGGAAAACTGGTTGGCGAAGAAATTTTTCATAATAGGTTAAGGCCGGGCTCCAGGGCCTTTGCGGCTTTGGGCCATCTTTTTGTCCGGACTGAGGCCTAAATGCGCGAGGAGTCTATCCCTTAACATGCCCGCGCCCATCATGACTTCCACGTCCCCATCGCGCACCAAAGAAACTAAGCCTCTTTCCTCGGAAACCACGACCACAATGGCGTCCGACTCGCGCGAAAGGCCAATGGCCGCCCGATGCCTAGTGCCAAAAAACTGGCTAATATGATCCTCTGAGGGCAATAAGGGCAAAAAACAGCCAGCCGCGGCCAGGCGACCATCTTGGATGATGACCGCCCCATCGTGCAAGGGGGCTTTGGTGTTAAAGATAGCCAATAGCAAACGATCCGAGACCACGGAAAATAACTTGGCCCCAGCTTCCACGTATTCGCCTAAACTAACGCGCCTTTCAAAGACAATTAAGGCTCCGGTTCTTTTTTCGGCCATAAAAAAAGAGGCCCTGACCACTTCGTTGACGGCCACCAAGGCCTGGGAATCGGCCTTGGAAAAAGTAAAGCGGCCCGCCGTTCGGGCCAAACCCCTTCGAATGTCCGAGGCGAAAAGGATGACCAAAACCAAAAAAAGATTGGAGATAAAGTACGAGATCAGAAAACTTAAGGTCAATAACTCATAGCGCGTGGCCAGTTTATTGACCAAGGCCAAAAAGCACAAACCCAACAAAACTTGGCCATTTCTCGTCCCTTTGACCATGCGGATGACTTGAAAAATTATCAAAGCCACCACAAAGATGTCCAGCGCGTCCGGCAAGGTCATGTTCTTGGTGGCGCTGACTAGGTTTACAATAATGTCCGATTGAAGCAGTTTGTTGAGCATGGCTAGTTAAGGTCAGAAACCTCGGAAGTTGAGCCAGGCGGCTCGGCCAGGCTCATGATAGCCTCCGCCACCAAAGCCGCTTGTTTAGAGAGTTTGACCGAGTGAACGCGAATAATTTCCGCGCCTTGCGCGATGGCTAGGGCGTTGGCCACGGCCGTGGCCAGATCCCTTTGGTTGGCCGGGGCCCCGCCGAGAATATGGCCTAAAAAGGCTTTGCGCGAAAGAGCCATTAAGGAATGAAAACCCGGGGGAATGGCTTCGGAAAAATGTTTGATCAAAGCCAAATTATGATCTTGAAGTTTCCCAAAGCCCAGACCTGGATCCAAGATGATCCGCGAGCGATCCACGCCTAACTCCATGGCCGCCGCCGCCCGCTCGGCCAGAAAATCCCTGACCTCGAGAACCACGTTCTCGTAATGGGGGTTTTGCTGCATGCTCCGCGGATCGCCTAGCATATGCGTCAGAATGACGGGAACCTCGTATTGGGCCGCGACTTTTAACAAATCAGGATCATTGCGGCCGGCCCAGATGTCATTGATGATCGAGGCCCCCGCTCGCAAGGATTTTTCGGCTAAATCGGCCAAATTGACGTCCACGGAGATGGGCGGGCAATCGGGTTTTTGGGCCAAAGCCAAAAGAACCGGCTCCAAGCGTCGCCACTGAACGTCGGCGGGGGTGGGCCAAGAGCCAGGCCTAGTGGTCTCGGCCCCGAGATCTAAAATGTCCGCCCCTTCGTCAATATGCCTTTGGGCTTTCTTTAAGGCCGCCTCGGGATCCAAAAATTGGCCGCCATCGGAAAAGGAGTCCGGGGTGATGTTGATAATGCCCATAAGCAAAGGCCGATCAAAGGCCAGAGACCGGGGCCGACCGTTTAGGTCAATCCAGGCGAGGGCCTTATCGGCTTTGAGGTTCGGGTCGCTCATAGGGGATCCAGTCATTTTTGGCTTAAAAACTCGGAAATAGTGGCTAAAGTTAAGCTTTGTTGGCGTCTAAATCGTTATCCTCGTCGTCTTGGTCATCATCGTCATCATCATCCTCGTTTTCCTCCGCCGGGGAAACTTTGGCGAAGGAAGCCTCGGGGTTGGGCGTGGGCGGAACTAAGCCCTCGGTTTTGATGGCCTCTTCGCAGATTTTCACTACTTCGACCGAGTCAATCGTTTCTTTCAGCAACAAGACATCGGTTAAGGCTTTTAAGGTCTCTTTATGGCGAGTTATGAGATCTTTGGCTTTTTCGTAAGCCTCGGTGATGAGGCGATTGACCTCGGCGTCAATGAGACGAGCCGTTTCCTCGGAATAATCGCGGTGCTGGGCGATTTCCCGGCCCAAAAAGATCTGCTCGCCTTGCTTGTCAAAAGAAATCGGCCCCAAAGCGTCGCTCATGCCGTACCGACAGACCATGTCGCGAGCCAATTTAGAGGCTTGGTTGATGTCTGAGCCGGCTCCCGTGGTCATTTGGTTGAGGGCCACTTCCTCGGCCACTCGCCCGCCCATCATGGTGGCCAGGCGCGTGCGAAAAAATTCGCGGCTATAGGTGTATTTGTCGCCCATGGGCAGATATTGGGTCACCCCCAAAGCCCGCCCCCGGGGAATAATGGTCACCTTATGAATGGGATCCGAATGGGGCAGAAGAAGGCCAACCAAGGCGTGACCGGCCTCGTGCCAGGCGGTCGCGGTTTTTTCCTCGGGGCTCATGATCATGGATTTGCGCTCCACGCCCATCATGAGCTTGTCGCGAGCCGACTCTAAATCCGTCCCGCCCACCCGTTTTTTGTTTTTGCGGGCCGCCATCAAAGCCGCCTCATTAATGAGGTTTTCCAAATCCGCTCCGGAAAAGCCGGGCGTCCCGCGAGCCACCACGGCCAGATCGACCTCTTTGCCCAAGGGGACTTTTTTGGAATGGACTTTTAAGATCTCCTCGCGCCCTTTCACGTCGGGAATGGGCACCATGACCTGGCGATCGAAACGGCCTGGCCTTAGCAAAGCGGGATCCAAAACGTCGGGCCGGTTGGTGGCCGCGATGACGATTAGAGCCTCATTGGGCTCAAAACCGTCCATTTCCACCAAAAGCTGGTTGAGGGTTTGCTCGCGCTCGTCATGGCCGCCGCCTAAACCCGCTCCCCGATGGCGACCGACCGCGTCAATCTCGTCTATAAAAAGGATACAAGGGGAGTTCTTTTTGGCTTGGCCAAACATGTCGCGCACGCGGGAAGCCCCGACGCCCACGAACATCTCCACAAAATCCGAGCCGCTAATGGAAAAGAAGGGCACGCCCGCTTCCCCCGCGATGGCCCGAGCCAAGAGAGTCTTGCCCGTGCCTGGGGCGCCCATCAATAAGACGCCTTTGGGGATGCGCCCGCCCAAGCGCACAAATTTTTGGGGCTCGCGCAAAAAGTCAATGATCTCTTCCAACTCGCCTTTGGCTTCCTCAATGCCGGCCACGTCATTAAAGGTGATCTTTTTTTGCTCCTCAGAGAGCATTTTGGCCCGGCTTTTGGCGAAGGTCATGGCCTTGCCGCCGCCCTGCATCTGGCGCATGAAAAAGATCCAGATGGCGATAAAGAGGATAACCTGCACCAGGCCGCCCAAAAAAGAGTACCAATAGCCCGAGGTCGGTGGGTTGACCAAGACGGAGACGTTTTGTTCTTTTAGCAGAGGCAAAAGCTCGGGATCGTTGGGCGGCATGTAAGCGGTCCAACGTCTGGAGGAGCCTTGGGTGGAGACGGAGATTTCGTGGCCCGTTATGACCACTTCTCGAACCTCCCCGTTTTTGATGGCTCGCCAAATATCCGAGTATTGTTTTCTGTTCTGGGTTTCATTGGGCCGAAAAAAATTAAAGATTCCCACCATGACAATAACGATCATGACCCAGATAAGAAAATTACGCGAGAAACTATTCAATGGAAACTCCCAGAAAAAAAACGCCCAGGCGAGAAAACGAAAGGAACGAACGTCCCTCGGGCCGGTTTAGGGGCTAGAGAAGAGCGTCGCGGCGGGCGATCCTCCCAACAGAAATTTTAGCGGGGGAAAAAAAGCCCGTCCTTATATACGTCAAAATGGGGTATTTATCAACTATGACTTCGCTGGCTTAAAATATTGGGCCTCTCCGAGGATTTTCCTAGGGCGTCCCAGGGTCGCGGCCCAGAAACGCCTAACCAGGGAGACCAAGCCTAAAACGCGCCGCCCGCCCCAAAAGTAACAAAAGCCTGACGGGGTAGGCTGGGCTTTTTTGGTTATTTTAGGCGGTAGGTGATTAAGCCATGGGTAGGGTCATAGGGCGAGACAGCCACCTCTACCCGGTCGCCAGTCAAGACGCGGATTTTAAATCTTTTGAGGCGCCCAGACAGCATGGCCCGAATTTTGACGCCTTCGGAAGTTTCCACTTCCATATGTCCATCGCCCAAAGTTTTGGTGACAAAACCCTCCAGTTTGATCAGCTCTTCCCTTGACATGCTCCTCCTTAAGTTGGCCAACCCTAAAGGCGCTTTAAGATTAGCGCCCGGGGACTTGAAATGGCAATAAACTAGTATATCAGGGCCAGAGAATAAATCAAGCCATTAATTAAGTTTATAATATTTAATAAAATGTATAAAATTAGGTAACAAAAGAAAAAAGAGCTAAATAATTCTAAAATAGATTACTTAGCTCTATAAATTGACTTTTTTTTTAGCTGGCCAAAACCAAAAAAAATAGCCCCGCCTCCCTTAATAAAAAGGCTTTTGGGGGATTTTGGGGCTATTTTTGGGCTTTGGCGGCCTACCAGCGCCAGGGGTTTTTGGGATAATCCAGGATCAGGCGATGGTAAAGCTCCAAAGCGTCGATCATGGAAGCCAGATAGCCGTCCGCCCCGGATTGTTTTTGTAAACTTTGTTTGGTTGGCGGGCCAAACAAAAAGACAAAGGGGCCGTTGTCAGAGGAGCCTGAGCGTTTGAGGCGCTTAACAAGATGAAGAGAGGTCTCTTCCACCTGAGGGCCTAACAATAAGCCCACCAGATTAGGCCGAAAAGTTTTGGCCTCGGCTAAAATAGCGGTGGGGTTTGGGTTTAAGCCCCGCTCCCGGACCTCAAAGCCTAAACTGGCCAAAGCGAGAACTAGCCTATCTTTGCCATGATTATTGCCATGATTGTTGCCATGATTGTCTTTGTTGGAATTACCATGATTGTCTTTGGACAAAGAAAGGAGTAAAACTCGACCAGGAAAAGGCTCAATTAAGGGGGCTGGATGGATGAGAACGAGAATTTTTTTGAGGATCCGAGCGACCAAAACCAAACTGGAGGCGTAATATTGGTCACAGTCATAAAGACGGCCAATTTCCGATAAAGCGGGTTTTAAGCTCTCCTTGATTAGGTTATGGTCAGCTCCTTTGTCTAAAAGGCTTTGAGCGAGTTTCAGACTTTCGTCTTCTTTAAGCTCCACAAGGCGTTCCCTCAGTCGTTCCGTTAACTCGACTAAGGCCGCGTCTTTATTTAAAGGCATAGGTCACGCGAAAAAAGGCCAAAAAACCGAAAAAACCAAAAGGCTAAGAACCAAAATAAGGCAAAAAGACCAAAAGGCGAAAAAAACTAAAAGGCGAAAGGCTAAAGGCAATGAGGCAAAAAGGCCAAATACCAAGGTAATTATAAAAATTATATAAATATAGTATAATATAAAATAATTTACTTAAAATTTATAAATAGGCTGTTTCCTTGTAATTATTATTAAAATTCCGACCAAAAACCAATCCTGGCCGACAGGTTAGTCAGTTTCCGGGGGGCCAAAAACCAGCCTAACCCAAAAATGGAGTCATTGAAGTCAAAGAGCTCATAGGCGATTTTGAGGCTCAGCTCGCCCGGGGTGGCCTCCAAAGACTGAGCCTCTTCGGCGCCCAAAGCCACGGGCGTAACATTAATAAGGTGTTTTTTGACGCTTTGGCCAGCCACTGGCCAAGGACCCATGAGATCCATCATCTCGAGCTCGGCTTCCACCACGGGCGAGCGCGGATCAAAGCGCAAAACCGAGTGATTTAAGAGAACTGGCCGGCCTTTGTGGTGGATGAGGCGATCTTGGAAGATAACTTGGGTCAGAGGCGGAATCATTAAGCGCTCGCTGGTTTTGGGGCCCGCCGCCGCTAAGCTGATCTTAAAGATGGCCCAGGAGATGTTTTGGCGATCCTCCAAAAGCCGCTCCAAGGTCGCCCAGCCGAATTTGGCTTGGATCCAGGAGGGCGCGGCCACGTAGGTGCCGCTACCTTGAACTTTGGTCAATAAACCTTCTTGGGTGAGCAAATTGACCGCCTGGCGCACGGTCATGGTCGACAAACCATGCTCGCGGCTAATGGCCACTTCCGAGGGAATTCGGGCGCCTTTCGGGTATTGGCCGGAGGCGATTTTTACCTTGATCGCCTCAGCCAAAAGGCGATAGGCGGGGGGGTTTTCGACTTTGAGATCCATATATTTTGGCTAACGCTATCTTCTGGCTCAGGCTCTAGCTAAGGCTCGTCTCATCCGCGCGATCTGTCATTAGGCTAAAAATTGGTCAAAAATTGCCTAAAAAAGGCCTAAGATTGACCAAATATCCGGCTTTATAAGGCCGGGGTAAAGGGTTAATTAAGGAGCCGAGCTAAAAACGGGAGTTTGAAGTGGAAAGACCAAAGGCTAATCCGCGAGGTTTTCCGAGGCGTTTTGTAGGACGTTTCCTAATCAATGAAACATCATACCACCAGGAAATTGATTTTAAAAGGATTTTTTAGTCCAAACCGAAAAAAAATTATAGGCTGGAAAAATTTTTAAATCCGAAAAACCCTACCCGAGATGTCCCCAAACTTGGTTATATAATAATAGTATTGACCTGGCCAGCCAAAAGGCCTATCATACGAAAGATTTTCCGAGCGCGAAAAAGGATAATATTTCCGTTAGCGAGCGGCCAAGTCTTGGGCTAAACTCAATTTGGGCGAAATTGTTGGCCCTTAGACTGTTTGGAAGGGTATTGGGAGATACTGATGAGCGAAGTTACCGTAAACGATCGTCGGCTTTTTGACAAAGATGGCAACGTCATCGCGGCGGAGGAGCGGCCAGAAGAAAAACCTCAGGCTAAATCCGCGCCCCAAACCGAGGCCAAACCAGAGACCAAACCCAAGCCCGAGACCTTGGATATGGGCGGTCTGCCCGTGACCATAGGGGCTTTGTTTTTGGATTTGACCACTAGCGCTTTTCTGCAGATGGGCGAAAAGGGCCCTGATGGGCAAACGTTGCCCAACGCCCCCAATCTGCCCGCGGCGAAGCAATTAATCGATCTATTAGGCGTTTTGGAGCAAAAGACCAAAGGCAACCTAGACGCCGAGGAAGAGGCTTTATTGAGAGCCCTTTTGTATGACGCTCGTTTAAAATACGTCAGCCTGGCCAAAGGCCAGAAATCTTAAATCAGGCAGATCTATAGGTGGGGCGCTTAATTTTTTTAGGCGTTTGGGCGGCCCAACTCCTTTTAGGTTTAATGAAGGGAAAATTTCAATGGATTCAAAGGTCAACGTTGACGCCCGGATGAATAAGCGGGTAAATAAGCGCTTAATTAAGTTAGTTTGGCCCTTAGCGGTCGTTTTTTTGTTTTTGGGCTACTCTGGGCTTTTATGGGCTCAAGCCAACACTACCGCCAATCAGAATAACCAGATCGCCCAACCCGCCGTTCCGCCCGCTGGCCTGGCTACTCTCCCCTCAGTGGCTCCTGTGGTGGATAAAGTTAAACCCGCGGTGGTCAATATTTTTACGGTCAAAACCTTTAACAGCCGTCGTGGGCCGCGGGGACGCTTTCCCAATCGCAACACGCCACAACCGGGACCGAATTTTCCCTTCCCGCCAGATATTTTTGACGACTTTTTCGGTTTCCCCCAAGCCCCACCGCAAGTTTTTCGGGAAAGGGCTTTGGGCTCAGGCTTTATCTTTGACAAGGAAGGCTACATCATCACCAATAACCACGTGGTGGAAGGGGCCGACGAGATAAAAGTCAAGCTCGACGACAAGCAAGAGATCGCCGCCGAAGTGGTGGGCCGGGATCCGAAAACCGATTTGGCCCTCATTAAGCTCTCCAAACCGGGCAATTATCCTTTTGTGAAGTTTGGCGACTCGGATAACGTGCGGATTGGCGACTGGTTGGTGGCCATTGGCAACCCCTTTGGCCTAGAGCACACGGTCACCACCGGCATCTTATCGGCTCGGGGCCGGGCCATTGGGGCTGGTCCCTATGACGATTTTCTCCAAACCGACGCCTCCATTAACCCCGGCAACTCGGGGGGGCCACTTTTGAACTTAAATGGCGAGGTGGTGGGCATCAACACCATGATCATCGCTGGCGGCAATGGCATTGGTTTCGCTATCCCCTCCAAACTGGCCCGCAAAATTGTGGATCAGCTGAAATCCCGCGGCCAGGTGGAAAGAGGTTGGATAGGCGTCGTCATTCAGCCCTTGACCCAGGAAATGCTCAAAAACTTTGGGGTTGAGGACGCCAATGGGGCTTTGGTCAGCGACGTGGTCAAAGACACGCCCGCTAGCCGGGCGGGCCTTAAGCATGGCGACATCATTGTCGAGTTTGATGGCCAGCCCATCAAAGAATTCGCCGAGTTAACTTCCGTGGTGGCCGATACGCCGGTGGGCAAAGTCGTGAACGTCATCGTCATCCGCGACAAAAAGAGGCAGACCCTAAAGTTAACGGTGGATCGCCTGGTGGACGATAGCGACTCTGGCTCGGGCTCGGAAAGCTCCAGCGTGGATCTGGGCCTGACGATGCGGGAAATCTCCCCCGATCTGGCTCAAAGACTCAACGTTCAGGAAAACTATGGCTTATTGGTGGAGCAAGTGGCTCCCAATTCCTTAGCCGACGTGGCTGGGGTCAAAGCGCGGGACATCATCTTGGAAGTTAACGCGAAACCCGTGAAAACCATCCAAGAGTTTAACGCGGCCATCCGCTCGCACCCCAAAGAGCAACCGATTCTCTTGTGGCTCCGGCGCGGGGAAAGAACTCTGTACTGCCCGGTGAGCCTCCAGTAGGCTAAACTAAAAGCCAAACCCTAAAAGCCCCCGCTTGGCCGCCAAGCGGGGGCTTTTCCCTATCCCCGCAAAAAAAATTCTCTATTTCTTTATTGCGCTAGTTCGCTAGTTTGCCTAATCGCGCCTATTTTTAGCCTAATCCTATCATTTTTGAAAATATAAGGAGCCCAGTAGCCCCCTTAAGGGCTGGAGAGGGGCGCTATTTGGTTTAGGCTAAAATTCGACTTTAGGCTCCCCTAAAAAGGGCTTCAAATGGAGGTTCCGGGCTTGACTAAATCCTGGCCAAAAAGAAAAACTATGACCTTAAAACCGCCATTTCCAATGGACAGACAACTATATTTATTTATCCCCCCCAGCCTCAAGTCCTGTTAAGCGAGAAAAATTCGGCATAACCTACGATTTTATAGTAAAATACCGGAAATCTTTTTTTTTAGTTTTTAAAGGATAGCCCTCTTGACATAAGAGTGGATAGAAGTTAAAATCTTACCGTGAGTTAATTAGATTCTTTTAAAAGCCAACGCTCAACTCCAAAATATTTGGTTATTGACAGGGGAAATTGTGTTTTTCCCTTTAGGCTAGATATAGGCTAATGACATTGTCTGTATAAAGCGGGGAATTGTTAAATTTATTTAGTTATTGACAGTTGGCCGAGCGGATTTGGCCCTTCGGGCTGACCCTTAAACCGTGATTTTGGTCACAAGCCCCTTCTAAGCGCTCTTATGGGCCTTTTGACGACCGAAAAAATAGCTCTCTTAGAGCCAGGGCTCAACAAAGAAAATTTTTTTGTTTTTAGATCCCTTCCGCTTAAGCTCGTGGACGACTTAACCTATAAGGTGGTTAGTAAGTTTAGAGGGGGTTAAAAATCCAGGCCAAAAACCTTTTTTATAGACTTAAAACTACCTGTTACCCGCTTTATAAGACCACTTAGATGGGCCGAGCCAGGTGGCCACAAAAGGAAATATTGTGGCTCTTTTACTGGCCAATGCCAAGTGACAGACTACTATATTTATTAATCCAGTAAAAAGCTGGCTATGCTTAGGTTAGAAATTTTGGCTAAGCGGGGAAATGTGGCTAAAACATTGGAAAAACCTTTTTTTTAGATTTTAAAGGAATCTCCTCTTGACTTAAGTTAGGGAAGAAATTATAATATATTTGTGAGTTAAACAGATTCATCAAAAAGCTTGCGCTCAACTCTTAAAATCGTTGATATTGTTTTGGAATTTTGTGTTTTTCCCTTCTCAGCTGGCTATTGCCCATTAAAGCCTAGTTTTTAAGGCTCTTAATTAGGGATAAGCTTATTATAATGTTTGGGGTTTCGCGGTCAGGCCGGTTCTTGAATTGCCCCGTAGTCGGAAAGCCAGAGGCCGCCTGGTTCTCAACAATGGCCCGCCAGTGGGGCCAAAAAGGAAGGTGGTTATGAAAAACGCCAAATTGTCTTTTCGGGAGATCAGGGAAAAACAAATGATCAGCGTGGCCGAGTTAGCCCGGAAGGCCGGGGTTTCCACCCAGACCATCACGCGTATCGAAAGCGGTGGCCCCTGCCGCATGGACACCATGAGGAAGATCATTTTAGCTCTTGGTTACTCGGTGGAAGACAAAGATTTAATCTTTGGCGCTGTTCGTTAAGTCGCCAACTCCGGGCTTTTTACTTTTTAAGTCGCGGGTTTTTATTAGCTAGGCCCTAAGGTCTATTGGCCAGCTTCCGACCGGAACTTTTTCGGTCGGAAGCTGTTCGCGATTTAAAACAGGGTCTATAAGAGGCTCTTTTCTTCATTGAAAGTAAGGTATTTTTAAAAAAATACTCATTTTAGGTCTTGACAAAAGAGCGCTCAGAGTCTATAAATAATATTTGATTTACTTGGATCCTGAAATAGCCAAATTTCAAGGCGTAATACAGCTGTTCTAGAAAAATCTATGTTTATTGTGGGTTATAACCTATTGGCGACTGGTAATTACGCTTTAACGGTTGGAACTGGCGGTGTTTTTTTTAAGGTCGGCGATTTGAGCCGCTTTTTAGTTGACTTAAGTTTTTGGGTCGTGTTTGACGGCCTAATGACTTTTACGATTGTCCCACTTCCCTTTGAGGCGGTGGTTGACCAGCAGGGGACACAATATGAGCGACGCCAAGATTTCTTTTAGAGAAATTCGAGAAAAACAAATGATCAGCGTGGCCGAGCTGGCTCGCAAGGCTGGCGTTTCCACCCAAACCATCACCCGCATCGAAAGCGGCGGAACTTGCCGCATGGACACCATGCGGAAAATAATTCTAGCCCTCGGCTACTCGGTGGAGGATAAGGACCTGATTTTCGGGACCTCAAATTTCTAAACCGTTAGCCTTTTAGCCTACTTTTAGTCCAGTTTAGGCCTTCTTGAGGTCTAGTTGAGATCTATTTAAGGCTTTATAGCTTTGCTTTGGCCGAAGTCGCTCCGGGGTGGGGCGGCTTTGGCCAATTTTTTTTAAAACTACATTGTTTTTGGAAACTTGGGCGAATTTGAGTTAATAGGCGCTTTTCTGGCCCGAGGCTTTTGGCTAACGCGGCCCACAAAAATAAGGCCCCAATAATAGGGGCCTAAAAAATTGAGGTCTAAAAATATGGGTCTAAAAAGTGGTTAGGCCGAACCCTAGGTTCTCGCCAATCTTAAAAAACAAAGCCAGATCCGTGGGGCTTAAGGTTTGACAGAAATTTTGGTCGCTCCATAATTGATACCAAAGGTTTTGGCTGGCCCAAAAATCTGGCTTCGGCGCGGTTTGGGCCATTAACTGGGCCAACTTTAAGGTTTCCGCCATTAAGGTGGGCCGAGGCTCCGCCGGGAGTCGCGACAATAAGCGCTCTAGATAAGCTTCCACGGCTTGGCCGATGACTTTGGCGTTGGCCGAGTGATTGGCGTTCTCCCTTTTCATGAGTTGGGCCAGACCCTCCAAATCAATGGGTTCGCCCTCGGCCATGGCCTTGGTGTATTTATCGAGATCGGCCTCGGCCATGACCCGAAAAATAAAACTATCCAGCCAATCGTCGGAGTTGGGCCGGCGATAGAGGGTTAAGAGTTCTCGATGATCCTCAAACGAATCATGGGCGTAGTTTTTTAGATCCGTAAAAAAGCCTTGAACTTGCTGGCTTAAAAGGATTTGTCTAACGCTCGGCCACAGATCCTTGGGCTCAAACAATCGCGTCTCGGCTCGAGGAATGGCCAGCCAGGCCCCCACCGCCGGCGCCCCGCCAACTTCCCAGATGTTGCGCGCCTCAGGCAAAAGCTCGGGATTTTGGGTGACCAAGATCTCCAAGCGCTGGCCAGGGCTTAAAAGAGCCACAAAGTAACTCGTTTGGGGCGAATTTAAGCGGATATCCTCAATAACCGCTCGCCCCAATAAAAGTCGCCCGGCTGGGCCTGGCGGTTCCTCTAAATTCGAGACCTCCAGGCGCCAGTAAATAAACTCCTTTAAGGCCTCGGGAACTTCCAATATCATGGCCGCGGCCAGATGGGCGGTCATTTGGCCGGGTTTGAGGTTTTGGGTTATCACTAACTCGCGCCAAACATCTTCGCCCGTGGGGTAGCGCCGGTCATTGGGCTGAGCCGTACGGAGATAAGCCAATAACCCCTCCGTCAAATCCTTGGCGGCCCATTCCTGAACTAACTCTATGGCCCGAGCCGCGTAACAAAGGTTTTGGACGGGCTCTAAACCGGCGAGATCGTCAAAAAACCAAGCGCAACTGGTGAACATGTAGAGGCCCATCCTTTGGGCCTCTAATAGCCTTAGGATTTTTTGGCTAGCTAAGGGATCTTCGGGTTTTAAAGAATGAGTTCCTAGAAATTTGTCGCGGGCCGGGGCCGCGAAATCAGCCAGAACCACGTCAATATAAGCGTTCCGAGTCGCCCAAGGATCCTTAAGGAGGCCGGCGGCTTCCCTTAAAAAGATGGCTTTAAGCTCGTCGCGGAGCCAGTTGAGGCCCTCCCGCAGAGGAGTTCGCCACTTTTGGTTCCAAGAAGCCTCGCCCCCGGTGTGACAACCGCAGTCCGAGCGCCATCTCTCCACCCCATGGCAACAACTCCAGGAGCTATTTTCCACCAGACGGGCCTCTTGGGTGGGCGGCACTTGGGCTAGATAGTGACTATAGTTGGTTAGCTCTATATGATCGGGTTCTGGTAGATTGGCCGCTGGGGAAGCCTCAAAAGCGTTAAAGAGCCAAGCCAAAGCCATTTCCCCAAAATGGAAATGATGGCCATAGGATTCCCCGTCCGTGGCTAGGTTGACCAAGCGCGGGCGACCGGCGACTTCAGAGCCAAAAGCTTCCTCAATCCTGGCCTTTAAGACCTGGCCATCGCGGAGCAAGTTCTCAAAGGCCACGGCCCGCGAAATAGGCCCATCATAAACAAAGGCGTCCAGGTAGTCATTGGGCCCGGAACCCCAGAAGATTCGGTAAGGCTGGCGCGGATCGGGCGGGCTCGTCAGTTTTTGCCAAGGCTCTTGGGAACCCAAGGGCCTAATGGCGTCAACTTGGTTTTGGGCCAGGATGGTCAATTTCAGGCCATTTTGAGCCAGAACGGCCAAAGAAGCTAAGTTAGCCGCGGTTTCGGCGAGCCACATGCCTTGGGGCTCGCGGCCAAATGTTTGCCGGAAATGGGCCTTTCCCCACAGAACCTGGGTCAGTTGATCCTCGGGGGAAGCCAAAGGCATGATGAGGTGATTAAAAACCTGAGCGATGGCCGGGCCATGGCCTTGGCGTTTTTGGGCGGCTATTTGGTCAGCGGCCACAATCAAATCATAAGTTTGGCGATCGCGCTCTTTGAGCCATAAAAGAAGGGTTGGGCCAATATTAAAGCTTAAAAGGGCGTAATTATTGATAAATTTGGCGATGGCTCCTTTATTGTCCAATAACCTAGCCCTAGCGTTAGGGGCGTAACATTCGCGATTGATCCGCTCGTTCCAGTTATAAAAAGGCGCGGCGTTAGGTTGACGGCCCAGGGAGCCACTCCAAGGGTTTTCTCTAGGTGGCTGGTAAAAATGGCCATGGATGATGAGGCGCCGAGGACTGGCTAGGGAATCTGGTTGAGACAAAGCGCGAGGGCTCCTTCGAAATTTGAGTTTAAAGCTGAATTAGCTTTTAAAATTAAGCGTTTAGGCTTAAGGAATTAGAAAGACGGCTTAGCTAGACATGATTGGAACAGATTTAAATAAGCTTTGGCCGAGGCGGACCAAGAAAAGTCCTCGCGCATGCCGCCCACCGACATGGCTAAGCAATCGTCGGGCCGGCCATAAAGCTCCACCGCTCGCCTAATGGCTCGAAACAAAGCCCAGGCTTGAAACTGGCTAAACTTAAAGCCATTGTCCCAAGCCCCCGTGGGATTTTGGCCAGCGAAATCCCGCACCGTGTCGTTTAAGCCGCCAATGGCTCTGACCACGGGTATGGAGCCATAACGCAGAGCGTACATCTGGATGAGCCCACAAGGCTCATAAATTGAGGGGACGAGGATAAAATCGCTCCCGGCGATAACGCGGTGAGCCAAAACCGGGTCATAGGCCAAAATGAGGCGGGTCTGGTCAGGGAAAGCCGCGGCCATGGCCGCGACTTGTTCCTCATGCCAAGCGTCACCCGAGCCGAGGATAACTAAATCCAGGCCCAAGCGGAAAAACTCCGGGGCGGCTTCCACGACCAAAGGCAAGCCTTTTTGGGCGGCTAAACGGGTGACCATGCCAAAAAGAGGGCGATCGTCCGGGGTTTGGAGGTTTAATTCTTTTTTGAGGGCGCTTTTACATAAACGTTTGCCCGCCGGGTTATCGGCGTCGTAGTTGGCGGCCAAATGGGGATCCGTGGCTGGATTCCAGACCTCGTAATCGACCCCATTCAAAATGCCGCGCAATTTTGGACTGTGGAAGCGGAGGACGCCGTCCAGGCCATTGCCGCTTTCGGGGGTTTGGATTTCTTTGGCGTAGGTGGGGGAGACAGTCACCACTTCTTGGGCGAAGACAATGCCGGCTTTTAAATAACTTAATTGGCCAAAGTACTCCAGGCCATCCAAGGCGTAATAGCTTTCCGGTAGGCCTATGAAGGTTTTGGCCGTCATGGGCGCCAAACCCAAATAGCCCTGATTATGGATAACAAAGACCCCTTTGGGAGAGCGTGGGCCCATTTCCAATAAATAGGGCATAATTAGGCCAGTATGCCAGTCATTGGCTAAGATTATATCGGGATAATCGTCCAAGTACGGGAGAGAGGCCAAAACCGCTTGCGAAAAAAAGGCGAAACGGGCCGGATTGTCGGGATAAACCTCCCGCCCCGCCCCGTAAAGGCCCGGTCGATCAAAATAGGGGTCATAACGGGTCAGATAAATGGGGATAGAAGGGGCCAATTGGCCAGCCAGGAGTTGAAATGGCGTTTCCGTCCCGCCCGGGGCGACTTTTAAAGCGGCCACGGGTTTGAGGCCTTCGTGTTTTAAGGCTGATTGGTAGCCGGGAATGATGACCGCGACGCGAGCGCCCAAAGCGTTTAAAGCCTTGGGAATACTGGCCACCATTTCCGCTAAGCCCCCGGTCTGAGCCAAGGGCGCGACTTCGGGGGAAGCTATTAAGATTTTGATAGGTTCCGGCATAAGGCTCCGTCTGGGCGAGGAACTAGGCCAAGCCCGGTGGCGTTAGGGGCGTAAAGGCGCGATAGTTGGCCGAGTCGCCCATTAAGGGCCGCCCAGCCCGGGTCGGGATCCATTAATATGATAGCCTAAATGACCCATTAAATGAAATAAGAGTCTTTTGGAGCGGCTTCCTTAAGGCCTAAGTCCTTGATTTTAAAGGGTATTTGGCCCGAATATTCTGGCCTAACCCAGCCTAAAGGCTGGGTTTGATCTTGCCTCAAACGGCCAAATAGGTTATAATGATCTCGGTAAATATGATGGAGAGCCATGTTTTGAATTTTGGGATTGGGAAAAGCGATTATGAGCGAAGACAGGCCCACGAACTTTATTAGGGCTTTGGTGGATGAGGATCTGGCTAGCGGTCGGTACGCTCAAGTGACGACGAGGTTTCCCCCGGAACCCAATGGCTACCTCCATATTGGCCACGCCAAGAGCGTGTGTCTCAATTTTGGCTTGGCCCGGGATTATAAAGGCTTTTGTAACCTCCGCTTTGACGACACTAATCCGGTCAAAGAGGATGTGGAGTACGTGGACTCCATCCAGGAGGATGTCAAATGGCTGGGTTTTTCCTGGGATGACCGGCTTTATTACGCCTCGGACTATTTTGAGCGTCTCTACCAGTGCGCGGAAGAGCTGATCAAAAAAGGTCACGCCTATGTCTGTCAGTTGAGCCCTGAGGAAGTTCGCCAATATCGCGGCACCTTAACCGAGCCGGGTCGCGATAGCCCCTATCGGGATCGGCCCTGGGAAGAAAGCCTGGAACTCTTTCGGCAGATGCGGGCCGGCCAATTCGCCGAAGGCGAGATGTTCCTAAGGGCCAAGATCGACATGGCCTCCCCGAATTTAAATATGCGCGATCCGGCCCTTTTCCGGATCCGCAAAGCCACCCATCACCGCACCGGCGATCAGTGGCTAATTTATCCCATGTATGATTTCGCTCATTGCGTGTCTGACGCCATTGAAGGCGTGACTTTTTCCATTTGCACGCTGGAGTTTGAGGATCATCGGCCTCTTTACGATTGGGCCTTGGAAAAGCTAGATTGGCCAGAGCCGCGGCCGCGCCAAATTGAGTTCGCCCGCTTAAATTTAGAGGCCACTTTAATGAGCAAAAGAAAGCTTTTGCTCTTGGTCAAGGAAAAATACGTTGACGGCTGGGACGATCCGCGTCTCCCGACCATCGCGGCTTTGCGTCGCCGGGGGGTGACGCCGGAGGCTATCCGGCTCTTTTGCGAGCGCATAGGGGTAGCCAAAAAAGACAGCTGGATTGAGCTGGAGTGGCTGGAAAAAGCTATCCGCGATGATCTAAACCCAAAAGTTAGAAGGGCCATGGCCGTTTTGGATCCCTTGACGGTGACTATTGTGAATTGGCCCGATGACGAGGTCAAACTCATCTCGGCCCCCTATTTTCCCGACGAGCCCGAGCGGATGGGTTTTCGGGATTTGCGCTTGACGAAAAATATTTTTATTGAGCGCGAGGATTTTAGCCTCGATCCGCCGGCGGGTTTTTTTCGTTTGGCCCCTGGACGGGAGGTCAGGCTCAGGTGGTCAGGCTATATCCAGTGTCTGGAGGCCAAACTGGACGGCGAGGGGCGGCCCAAGGAGCTCATTTGCTCCTATAGCGATGAGCCCAAAGGCCTAACTGGCCAGAAGAGGCCAGGCATCATCCACTGGGTTCCGGCCGCGAGCTCCATAAAAGTTGAGGCTCGGCTGTATGATCGCCTTTTTTTGAATCCCCGGCCCACGGGTGATTTGGAAAAAGAGATGAACCCCAATTCTTTGGTGGTTCGGCCCAATGGCCATTTGGAGCCCGCTCTTTTTGATCTTAAAGTTGGGGAAAGGCTCCAGTTTGAGCGCCTGGGTTACTTTTATTTAGAAAAAAAGAGCGAGTCAGGCTGGATCTTTAATCGCGTCGTGACCTTAAAAGACAGCTGGGCCAAGGTCAAAAAGAAATAAAAGGCCCTTGAGAGAGATTATTTTGAGGCGATTTGGCGATTTTGGCTTTGGGCGAGGAATTTTAGGCGGAGTCTAAACAGGGGAGTGAGAGATTGGCCTTACTAGACGCTTTTTTTAGGTTTCTGCATGACGTTGGCGGCTCAGATCTACACATGGTCTCGGGGAGCCAGCCCTTGGTTCGCGTCAAGGGGCGCATTCAGAAGATCCAATATAAAGTCCTGGAAAACTCGGAGCTTAAAAAGATGCTCTATGAAATCGCCCCGGAGGAGAAGATTAAAATCTTTGAGGAAACCGGGGATGTGGATTTTGGCTACGAGATTCCGCAGATCGCTCGCTACCGGGCTAATTTTTTTAATCAAAAATGGGGCGTGGGCGCGGTCTTTCGGGAGATTCCCTCGCGCATCCCCACGGTCGAGGAATTGGGCCTCCCGCCGGTGATCAGCAAACTAAGCTCTTTGCCCAAAGGCCTCGTCTTAGTCACCGGGCCCACGGGGAGCGGCAAATCCACGACTTTGGCCACCATCATCGACCACGCCAATCGCACCCGGCGCGATCATATTTTAACGATCGAGGATCCGGTGGAATTTGTCCACATGAGCAACAAATGCGTGGTCAACCATCGCGAGGTTTTTACCCACACCAAAAGCTTTACCTCCGCCTTAAGGGGAGCTTTGCGCGAGGATCCCGACATTATCATGGTCGGCGAGATGCGGGATTTGGAGACCATCTCTTTGGCTTTGGAGGCGGCCAACACGGGGCACTTGGTCATGGGGACGCTCCACACCACCTCGGCGGCCTCGACCATTGACCGGATTATTGATATTTTTCCGGCCAATGAGCAAGCCCAGATCCGGGCTTCTTTGGCTGACGCTTTAAGGGCCGTCATCGCCCAATCTTTATTTACGCGGGTGGATATTCCTGGCCGGGTGGCGGCTTTGGAGATCCTTTTGGCCACCCCAGCCGTCCGTAACCTCATCCGCGAGAGCAAGATTCATCAAATAGCCACGACCATCCAAACGGGCCGCAAGTTTGGCATGCAGTCCATGGACGACGCCATTTTAGACCATCTCTTGGCTGGACGCGTCTCGCCTGTGGACGCTTACTCCCATTGCATAGACAAAGCCAAATTCCGGCAATACTTGAACTCGCCTCCGGAAGATTTTACGGACGTTTGATTATGTTGCACCTTTTTCACCTGGAATACATACTCGGTAAGCTCATGAACGCCGCCGCGGACGTTTCCGACATCAACATGACCGTCGGCCACCCCATCCAGGTAGAGAGCGGTGGCCAACTGATCCCTGTCTATTTTCAGCCCGAGATTAGGGCCCTGACCCCTTATCAGACCGAGGCTTTGGCTCTAAGCCTTTTAAGAGGCGATAGACACCTGATAACGACCTTATTGGATCAAGGCAGTTGCGATCTGTCCTTTAATTTGGAAAACAAAGCCCGTTTTCGGGTGAACATTTTCTCCCAACAAGGTCGCTACAGCATTGTCATGCGGAAGTTGGACACCTATATCCGCTCCGTTGAGGATCTCGGGCTTCCCCCTTTGTTTTGCAACATGGCCAAGGAGAAAAACGGCATTATCCTAATCACCGGAGCCACGGGCACGGGCAAAACCACCTCCCTAGCCGCCATCTTGGACGAGGTCAATCGCTCTCAGGCCGTCCACGTGGTCACTTTGGAGGATCCGGTGGAGTTTATCCATCTGCCCAAAATGTCCACCTTCAACCAAAGGGAATTGGGCACGGATTTTCGGACTTTTTCCGAAGGCTTAAGATCGGCCTTAAGACAAGCCCCGAAGGTCATTTTGGTGGGCGAGATGCGCGATCGCGAGACCGTGGAAATGGCTTTGTCGGCCGCCGAGACGGGCCACTTGGTTTTTTCGACCCTCCACACCGTGGACACGGGCACCACGGTCAACCGCATCATCGGCTTATTTGATCATGAGGAGGAAAAGCTCATTCGGGTGCGTTTGGCCGATTCTTTAAGGTGGGTGGTCAGTCAAAGGCTTTTGCCCAAAATCGGGGGCGGGCGGGTCGCGGCTTTGGAGATCATGGGCATGACCCTTCTGCTCAAAGACATCATCACCAATGGCGAGAGTCCGGAGAAAACCTTTTATTCGGCCGTGGAATCGATGCGGCCTTTAGGGTTTCAGACTTTTGACCAGCATATTTTGGATCTCTTCCGCGATAAGGTCATCACCGAGGAAACGGCTCGCACCTTTAGCTCCAAAAAGAACATCATGAACCGTGGCATTGACACCTTAAAAGCCGCGGCGGGCGAGTATATCTACGACATAAACGATCTGGCCTTGGTGCCCATTGAGGAAGACATGCCGCCAGAGCCGCCAGCGCCAGAGGAGCCGGAGAATCAACAACCCTCGCGCCAGCCGCCGCGGGCGGACGCCCGGATCCGCTCGGGCGGGCCACCTCAGCCCCCCGGCCAAGAAAATCAGGTTCTCCGTCGATCCTTTTTGGACTAACTCTTTTTAAGGAGCTTCCTCGATGCAGATTGAGTGCCAGTTTTGTCATATAAAGCTCAATATTCCGGATAATAAAATTGTCTATGGGCAGACTTTGTCCTTCGCTTGCCCCAGTTGCCATCAGAAAAATAACCTGACTTTAGAGTCCCCTCCAGCCGTTCCGGCGCCTCCGCCGCCACCTCGGCCCGAGCCCATGGCTAGCCAGACCTTGCCGCCAACCCCCGCGCCCACGCCGCCGCCCGCCCCGCCCAAAGAAGCCTTTGTCGGGGGCCCGGCTCCCGAAATGGCCCCCATCCAGCTGGAGGACATTGGCGAGGGCATGAAAATGGCCTTGGTGGCTTACGACAGCGAGGAAATTCAGGATCTTCTTTATACCAAGCTCTCCAATATGGGCTATAAACCGGTCATGGCCATTAACGTTAGGGACGCGGTCAAGCAACTTAAATTTGGGCGTTTTCGCTTAATGTTGATCCAAGAGGATTATTACGGGGCCACCTTATCCAGCAACCAATTGATTAGGGCGGTCAACAGCTTAGAGCTCTCCATTCGCCACGAGATGTTTATCGCGGTCATTGGGCCCAGCTTTACCTCGCTCGACGATCTGACGGCCTTTAGCCTCTCTTTGGATACCGTCATTAGCACGGCGGACATCGAGGACATTGAAAGGATTCTCATTAGTGGCATGGGCCATGTGCAGAAGTTTTACGCCACTTACAATGAGATGCTCCTCCAGCGAGGTTTGGATTAGACATAATTATGGAGCGTGACGCTTACCCTCATAATCAGGATCGTCTCGCGGTTCTAATTGACGCCGATAACGCTCAGCCTTCGGTCATCAGCGCCATTTTGCAGGAAGTGGCCAGTTTAGGGGAAGTGGCCCTCAAGCGGATTTACGGGGATTTTTCGGATCCTAGAAATAATTGCTGGAAAAAGCATTTGTTGGATCTGGCCATTAAGCCGGTGCAACAATACTCCTACACCAAGGGCAAAAACGCCACCGATATTTCCTTGATTATCGACGCCATGGATATTTTATACTCCAAGGTGATTACGGGTTTTTGCTTGGTCTCGAGCGATAGCGATTTTACGGGCCTAGCCGTCCGTTTACGGGAAGCGGGCCTTAAGGTATATGGGTTTGGCGAGGAAAAAACGCCCGAGTCTTTTCGCCGGGCTTGCAATAAGTTTATCTTGACGGAGTATTTGCGCTCCAATGGGGAGAAAAACGTTAAACTGAGTCAAGACGAAACCAAGGGTTTAGTCTCGCCGCCTCAACCTACTCTCCCGCCCGCGCCGAACAGAGAGGAAAAATCGCCGCCAAAACTACCCATTGATCTCTTCCGCAAAGCCGCGGAAATGACTTCCCGCGAGGATGGCTGGATCATTTTGAGCGAGTTTGGCGATTACCTCAATCAGATTCAGCCCGATTTTGACTCCCGCCAATATGGCTATAAAAAGCTCTCGGATCTAATTAAAGGCGAAACAACTTTGTTTAAGGCGGAAAAACGTCAGTCTGGCTCCAATAAGGGCTCCCTCAGTTTCTTCATTCATTTAGTTGAGCCTGTAATTGAGCCTGAAGTTGAGCCTGAAGTTAAGACTGTAGTTGAGACGGATCCGCCGAAAGCCAAAGTCAAAACCAAAGCCAAAACCGCCAAAACCGCGCCATTCGCTTGATTTTTCCCCAAACAGCCTTTGACCTTTGGCCAAAAGTCTTTTTTTCTTTTTTTTAAGCGATAATTAAAATTATAGATAAAACTAGCGATTTATAAGGGCTAATAGGCTTTTTTTAGACAGATCTAGAGAGAGCTAGGCCGAAATAGCTTATGGATTTTTAGGTTTTGGCGGTTTTAACCAATTAGATCTTTGGGCAAAAGGGTTTTCACCAATTGGCGCCACTGGCACAAATCAAACTTGAGCGGATCCGCGAAGAGAGTCTGAATAGGCTGGTTCTGAGCCTCATCGGGGATAGCGGCCAAAGCCGCGTAGAGTCTATCTTTTTGGGCCAGCCTTCTAGGCAGATCCAAAAGGTAGTCGACTTGCTGGCCATTTTCCACCGAGCCCCGGCGAGCCTCCCGGACTTTGGCGATGGCTTCGCGCGGCTCATAGCCTTCCTCAATGAGGAGACGCGAAACTAAGGTGCCCGTCCGCCCTAAGCCGCCCCGACAATGGATAAGAACTTTTCCGCCCGCTTTGAGAAATCGGCGGATGAGGGCGTTGGGGAGCGTCCAGTGGTCGTATTGGGGATCCAAAAAGGGGTGACCGGGGATTTCCAAGGCGTGGCCATCCGGGACTGGCGAGCGCCACCAGCTTAAACCGAGCTCTTGAATCACTTCGGGCATGTGTTGGACGCGCAAATACTCTATTTCGTGGTCTTCCAAAAGGGTGACCACGAGTTTGGCTCCCCAGTCTTTGGCCAGAGTCAGATCCTTTTTTACGTCTCGATGGGTGGGCCCAGATCTAGCTAAATCGTCATATTTGCCTGGACAGATGGTAATGCCCACCTGACCGTCAAAAAATTTCAGTTTATCCACGCGTAAGGGGCTGTTGTCGCTATCTTTGATAAATATTGGCGTTTCCATTCTTTAAGTGTGTCCGAGGCTTGAAGCGCGAGTTTGGGCGCGGTCGAGGGCCAGTAAGAATTCTGGTAAATTAACCTAAACGCGGGGATTTGTCTAGTAATTTGTTTTACGAGCCCAATTTTGATCTAGCGGCGAGGCCATAGGGCGAGAAAAGGCTCCCCAGGCCTTTCCAATTAAGTTGTTCTAAATACCCTTAATTAAAGCTTAAGGAAGGGAATAGACTTAACGTTATATATATTTTTGTGTTATAAATAACTTTTAAGCGATTTGGTTGATATTGAGAAATAGAATGGCCTTCTAGGGAGTTGGGCTCAAGGGGCCTTGATTGGGGCCAGCCAGCCAATAAGCCAGGGGAAAAGACAGTTGAGCCGTGGTCAGCCAAGTTAGAGCGATTTGGTCAGCCAAAGGCGAGGCATCTTTGGTCTCTTGGAGCCAAGCGTTTTCTAAAGTCTGAGCTTCGGCGATCAAGGGCGAGCCAGAGGTTTTGGCCAATAAAAAATGGGTCTTGGCTAGACCCTGGGCGTTATTTAAAAATAAAAGCTCCATGCGGCCTTGGTAATGAACATCGCGGCGATTGGCGATGGTCAGGGCTTTTTGGGCCAATTCGCTTAAAACGGCGTTTAGTTTTTCCGCTTGATCCTGAGCGTTAAGTCTGGCCAAGATGGGGGCGCTGGCCGCTAAGCGGTTGGACCAGATAACGCGCGACTCAGCCTCCCGCTCAAATTCCAACTTATGGGTGGCGATATTTTTGGCGCTTTCCTGGATTAAGGAGGTGGCTTCCTCAAAAGCCCAAAGATCTTCTTTTTTCTCGGCGTAGGCCAAGGTTATGGCCATTAAGGACTCAAAATAGAGCCTTAAAGAAGCCGTTTGCCTTTGGGGCCAGGACTGAGGATTCGCGGCCCATTTTTCTTCTAGCCAAGCCAAGCGTTCCGCGGCCACCCAGGAGGAGCCTTCTGGAGCTAAAGCGCCGGCGGCTAGAGCCCAGGCTTGGCTGGCGTATTTTAAGGCTAGGCTAGACACGACCATCCTATCCTTAACCTCGGCCAACTCAATTTCCAAACCCGTTTTCAGTTGGCCTAAACGATCCAAGAGAGACGATCCATCGGCCTCGGTCAGAAAGGTTTTCGGCTTTAAAGGGCTCGGTTTGGTCGGTTGGCTGGGGGCGGCTAGAGCCCACTGACTAGCCAGACCCCCCCAAAGAACCAGAAAAATCAAAAAGGCCGATAAAGGGCGATTTTTTCTCAGGTTCCCGCGTCCCATGAGCCTAGATATTTGACCTGCTCTTCAGTGAGCGTATCGATTTGGTAACCCATGGCCCGCAGTTTTAAGCGAGCGATTTCTCGATCCATTTCTTCGGGCACGGGAAAGACGGCCAAAGGCAATTTTCCTTTGTTTTGGAAAACGTACTCGGCGGCTAAGGCTTGGTTGGCGAAACTCATGTCCATAACGCTGGAGGGGTGACCCTCGGCGGCGGCCAGGTTTATGAGGCGGCCTTCGCCTAGGATATAGACCTTGGTTCCGTTTTCTTTGAGGGTAAACTCTTCGACAAACTCTCTAATAACGCGGCGATGGGAGCTAAGCGCGGCCAAGCCGGGCAGATCCAGCTCCACGTTAAAGTGGCCCGAGTTGGCCACGACCGCTCCGCTTTTCATGACGCGAAAATGCTCAGGCCGAATGACGTTGATGTCGCCCGTTAAGGTCACAAAAAATTCGCCCACTTTGGCCGCCTCGGCCATGGGCAGAACCTCAAAGCCATCCATTAAGGCTTCCAAGGCCTTTAAAGGATCCACTTCGGTCACAATCACCCGCGCCCCAAAACCGGCGGCTCGCTTGGCCACCCCCCGGCCGCACCAACCGTAGCCAGCCACCACAAAATTTGAGCCAGCGATCAGGCGATTGGTGGCCCGGATCATGCCGTCCAAGGTGCTTTGGCCAGTGCCATAACGATTGTCAAACATATGTTTGGTTAAGGCGTCGTTCACGGCGATAACGGGATATTTTAAGGCTTTGTCTTGAGCCATGGCTTTAAGGCGAATGACTCCGGTGGTCGTCTCCTCAGTCCCGCCAATGACTTCGGCCAATAAATCTGGCCTTTTGGTGTGGAGAGTGGACAAGAGATCCGCCCCGTCATCCATGGTGATATGGGGTTTGGCCTCCAAAACCGAGAAGATGTGTTGGTAATAAACGGCGTTGTCTTCGCCTTTGATGGCGAAGACGGGGATTTGGTCGGTTTTGACCAAGGCCGCCGCCACGTCGTCCTGAGTGGAGAGCGGGTTGGAGGCGCAGAGAAAAACTTCGGCTCCCCCGGCTTTTAAGGTTCGACACAATGAGGCGGTCTCCGTGGTGACGTGGAGACACAGGCCCAAGCGCAAGCCTTTTAAGGGTTTTTCGCTATTAAAGCGTTGTTTGATAAGCTCAAGAACCGGCATGCTTTGGGCCGCCCATTCGATCCGGTCATCGCCCTTGGCCGCTAAGTCCAAGTCCTTTATGTCGTAATGCACTGAAAGCTCTCCTTAAATAAGTCGTGATTAGCGAGTTTAGCCCTTTTTATTGGCGGGAAGTGGCGATTTTAAGCCATATGGAGGTCTTGGGAAGGCCCAGAGGGACTCGCGCGACAAGTTATTTTAAGAAAAAAGGGGCTTAAATTCAAGGTAAGGGGCGGGAGGCCTTTAAACACGCCCGCGCCTTAAGCGCGGGGCGACTTCTGGCCAGCCGCTTTAAGGCCGGGCTAGACGATCTGGCTCAAGATTTTCGTCAAACGCTTAAACGGGGTTAAAAAATCTTCTTCCGCTCCCCAAGGCTCCCGGCTTTGGCCAGATTAAGGCCGAATTAATTATGGAGCGGGAAAAATTTCTTGACTTAAGCCGCGAAAAATTTTCGCTTTCAATATTGGCCTCAAGAGTCGCCAAAAAATATAGACTTTTCTGGGCTAAATTCTAGGTTTCGTCTCTTGGCTAAGGCCTTCTGGCTTTGGATCGCTCGAGCGAGATTTCCTAAGCGGGCTTTGGCCTAAAATAAATTTTGTCAAATAACCAAAAAAAACTTTACAGCCTCAATTTTTTTTGCTATCCTAAAAACAAATCGCTGATCTAAACATAAACGTAAAGTCATTGGGGACTGAATTTTTTAAGGCTGGGCTTTTTTCTTTGGGGCCAGCTGGTTTTTTAAAAATTTTTATTCTGGGCTTTGATTTATTTTTTTATTATCAAAGCGTTGAGAGGATTTTTTTACTCAAAATCAGCTATTATAAATTATAATAAATAATTTATAATATTTATTTTGCCTATGACTGGGTTTTGGCCAATTTGGCTGGTCAAAGCTTTATGGGATTTTTTTATCCAAAATCCATTATTATAAATTATAATAATTAATTTATATTATTAAATTTACGTATAACTGGGTCTTTTGGCCAAATTCATGGGAGGCGACAAATCCTTAAAATGGCCCGCTTTGCCAGGAATCGCTAATTCTTAGCTGGGCCAAATTTAAAATACGGTTCTATCTCCGTCCAGACGCTTTTTTCTATTAGCTCAGTTTAAAATTATTTTAGGCTGTTCAGGGGATTTTTTACGCTTAACTATATAATTATAGGTGATTAGATGTCATTAATTTAATTAATCAGAAAAAGGAGTTTTTTATGATGGCTAAGATTTTTAAGCTGAAAATTTATTGTCAAAAAAATTCTCATATCGCTCTTTTTGAGTAGCGTATTTTGGCAACCAGACATTTCGCTAGCGATGGATAATAAGAAAAATGAATCTATCGCCGGGTTATATAAATTTTTTAAGGTCAAAAATCGGCTTACCCCGATTTTTAGTTGTCAATAATGGCCGCCAGTTTTTTAGCCTTTGGGCGGCCTTAAGAGCTTCCGGCGCCAGGCCGGAGAAACGGATTAAGAAAGACTATGAGCCAAGAATTGAGCGCCCAGCTCCTTGACGAAATCATTGGCGCCCACCAAAACAGCCCCAGCGCGGTCATCGCCATCCTCCAGGATATTCAGGAACGCTACCACTATATCCCCAAGGCGGCCTTCGCGCCTCTGGCCCATCGCGTGGGAGTGAGCGAAGCCAGTATCTATTCGGTCGTGACTTTTTATGAGAATTTTTCTCTGGAGCCCAAGGGCCGCTTCATCTTTAAGGTTTGCGATGGCACGGCCTGTCACGTGCGGAAATCCACGCCCATCCTAGAAAGGCTCCGCAAAGAGCTCAGCCTAGCCAGCGATGAGGTGACCACGGCTGACCTCAACTTTACGGTGGAGACAGTTTCTTGTTTGGGAGCTTGCGGTTTAGCCCCGGTTTTGACGGTCAACGACAAAGTCTACCCGGCCATGACCCCGAGCAAGGTCTCGACCTTACTGGCCGAGCTGAAGGAGGAGCTGAGCCATGAGACTAACTAGCCGAGCCGACCTCCAGCAAGCCCGCCGTTTCTACGCGCGAGCCCTAGCCCAACAAACGACAAAAATACTGGTCTGCGCCGGAACCGGCTGTATCGCCGGCGGGGCCTTGGGCATCCGTGACCACCTGGTTGAGCTATTGACGGCCAAGGGGCAAAAAGTGGCCGTCACCCTGACTGAGGAGCCCCATGGCCAAGAAATTAGCGTTAAATCCAGCGGTTGCCACGGCTTTTGCGAGATGGGGCCCTTGGTGAGGATTGAGCCTTCCGGTTATCTCTATATCAAAGTCAAACCCGAGGACTGCGAAGAAATCGTTGAGGAAACCGTCATCAATGGTCGGCACATTCCCCGCTTGGCCTACTCGTTTAATGACAAAATCTTTCCCAAACAAGACGAGATTCCTTTTTATCAACAACAAACCCGGCTAGTCTTGGAACATTGTGGCCAGATCGACGCCACCAGCGTCAAAGAATACCTCGGCCTAGGCGGATACTCGGCTTTTGAGAAAGCCCTCTTCGATCTCAGCCCGGACGATATCATTAAAGAGCTGTCCGACTCAGGCCTTAGGGGTCGAGGCGGCGGCGGCTTTCCGGCTGGCAAGAAATGGGCCGAGGTGCAACGTCAAAAAGCCAAGCCCAAATATGTGGTCTGTAACGGCGACGAGGGCGATCCGGGGGCTTTTATGGATCGGAGCGTTATGGAGGGCGATCCGCACCGGATGTTAGAGGGGATGCTGATCTCCGGGATAGCTTGCGACGCTTCCGAAGCTTACATCTATGTTAGGGCCGAATACCCCATGGCCGTTAACCGCTTGAAACTGGCCATTGAGGAGGCCACCGAGCGCGGGCTTTTAGGGGACAACATCTTAGGTTCCAATTTCAGCTTTAGGATAAAAATCAACCGCGGCGCCGGGGCCTTTGTCTGCGGCGAAGGGAGCGCTTTGACTTCCTCAATTGAGGGCAAACGCGGCATGCCGCGGGTGAAACCGCCGCGCACCGCGGAGAAGGGGCTTTTCAACCAACCCACGGTTTTAAACAACGTGGAAACCTTCGCCAATGTCCCGGAAATTATTAACAAAGGAGCCAAATGGCACCGCTCATTTGGGACAAGCAATAGCGCCGGCACCAAAGCTTTCGCTTTGACCGGCAATATTCGCAACACCGGGCTCATTGAGGTGCCCATGGGCTCCACCTTGCGCACAATTATCTATGACATTGGCGGCGGGATTCCGGACGGAAAAGACTTTAAGGCCGTTCAGATTGGCGGGCCTTCGGGGGGCTGCTTAACCAAGGAGCATCTCGATCTGCCTTTGGACTTTGATTCTCTCAAAAAAGTGGGGGCCATGATTGGCTCCGGCGGCCTAGTCGTTATGGATAGCGAGACCTGCATGGTTGAGGTGGCTCGCTTCTTTATGAATTTCATCCAAAATGAGTCTTGCGGCAAATGCGTGCCCTGCCGCGAAGGCACCAAACGGATGTTAATGATATTGGAAAGGATCGTGACGGGCCGAGGCGTCGTTCGGGATCTGGATCTCCTTTTGGAGCTAGCCGACACGATCTCTAACACCGCCTTGTGCGGCTTAGGCAAAACCGCTCCTAACCCGGTGGTCAGCACCATTCGCCATTTCCGCTCCGAGTATGAGGCTCATATCGTGGAAAAGCGTTGTCCAGGCCACGTGTGC
Source organism: Deltaproteobacteria bacterium (assembly GCA_031270705.1). Taxonomy (GTDB): domain Bacteria; phylum Desulfobacterota; class Desulfarculia; order Adiutricales; family Adiutricaceae; genus JAIROO01. Next base: position 2,869 of record JAISWW010000096.1, on the reverse strand, counting down.
GCCAAGATGAAACGCTTTTCCATTGAGGAGGATAAGTGCAAGGGCTGCTCCAAATGCGCCCAAGCTTGCCCCTCCGCGGCCATTTCGGGCAAAGTCAAGGAGCCGTTTTTTATTGATCTTGATAAATGCGTCCGTTGTGGCGCCTGTATAAACGCCTGTAAATTTCAGGCTATCCAGGAAAGTTGGTGATTCCATGACAAAAGGCGTCATGACCATCGATGGGGTAACCGTCGAAATAGGCGAAGAAAGAAACGTTCTGGAGCTAATCCGCAAAACCGGCGTTGAGCTCCCCACCTTCTGCTACCATTCGGAACTGTCAATCTACGGCGGCTGCCGGATGTGCATCGTCGAGGATGATCGAGGCGGCCTGATTCCCAGTTGCTCGGAGGAGCCTCGGGATGGCCTAGTCATTAAGACCAACACTCAGCGGCTTCGCCGCTACCGGCGAAATATCCTGGAGCTCCTCTTAGCTAACCACTGCCGGGACTGCACAGTTTGTGGCCGGAGCGGGGCTTGCCGGCTCCAGGATTTGGCCCGCAGTTTTAATATCGCCAATATCCGCTTCATTAATACCGCCTTAAATCCTAAGACGGATTTGTCCTCCAAGTGCGTCTCAAAGGATCTCAATAAGTGCATCCTCTGCGGCGACTGCGTCCGCGTTTGTAACGAGATCCAACAGGTGGGGGCCATTGATTTCGCTAATCGGGGCTCGAAGATGCGCGTCTCCACCTCTTTTGACGCGCCCATCTCCGAGTCCTCTTGCGTGGGTTGTGGCCAGTGCGCCGCTGTCTGTCCCACGGGGGCCATTATTGTCAAAAACGACATTAGCGATGTCTGGCGGGAACTAGACAAAAAGGACACCTTAGTCACCGTCCAGGTCGCCCCCGCCGTCCGCGTGGCCTTGGGTCAGGCTTTTGGCTTGGCCGACGGGGAAAACTCCATGGGCTTAATCGTGGCCGCCCTCCGTCGGCTAGGCTTTGACCGGGTTTTTGACACGGCCACCGCCGCCGACTTAACGGTCAGGGAAGAGTCTCGGGAATTCGCCCAAAGTCTTTTAAGTCTAAGGTCAATGCCTCTTTTTACTTCTTGTTGCCCCGCTTGGATCAACTTTGTGGAAAAACATTATCCTCAATTAACGCCTCATGTTTCCACTTGTCGCTCGCCCATGCAGATGTTCGCCTCCGTCATTGGCGAAGAATACAAAAATTGTGGCCAGCGCCATGTTCATGTGGCCGTCATGCCCTGCACGGCGAAAAAATTCGAGGCGGCCAGAGAGGAGTTCAAAACCAACGGGGAGCCCAATGTCCATTATGTCCTAACTACCCAAGAGCTGATCCAAATGATCCAGCAAGCCGGCGTCATCTGGGAAGATTTGGAGGCGGAAGGCGTGGACACGCCTTTCAGCGTCCTTAGTGGGGCCGGGGTCATCTTTGGAGTCACGGGCGGAGTGACCGAGGCCGTCTTAAGGGAGCTGGCCGATGATCGCTCCTCGACCGGCTTAAAGAAGATCGCCTTTGTGGGCGTTCGGGGGCAAGAGGGCCTTAAGGAAGCCAAGGTGACGGTGGGTGGCCGAGAGCTCGCCATCGCCGTGGTCAGCGGCTTAGGTAACGCTAGAAACCTCATTAAGGAACTCTTAAAAGGCTCCCGCAAATACGACTTTGTGGAAGTCATGGCTTGTCCTGGGGGCTGCGTCTGTGGGGCCGGTCAACCGGTCGCCTCCTTGCCTCACCGAGCCGCCCGGGGTCAAGGCCTTTACGCGGCTGATCGCTTATCGAGCGTTAAGCGCTCGGAGGAAAATCCCTTGATGGCCATCCTCTATAATGGGGTTTTAAAAGATCGGGCCCATGAGCTCCTCCACGTCCATTACCCAGGACACGAGGCGGGGAGCTCAATTTAAGGGGTAGCGGCCAAGAGTTAGAGCTAGTGGGGGGAATCCCCCCACTAGTACCTTGTAACATTTAAATTTTCTGGTAAAGTCGGCTGAATTTTACTCGAGCCGCCTCGGTAGCCAAGAGCCATGTAATGTCTGGGCTTAGAGCGTTCCGGTCGGTTTCCCAGGCCCTTACTTCTTCTCATTGTCTTTAATGTCGGCGATACGTCTGTCCAAGCGTTGACCGGCAAAAACGCTCAACTCTATCGCGACCGTGTTCAACCAGCCTCAAGAACATCCTTTATAGCGGCTACGAACTAGGGCGTTAGGCTCGGGGGGAATTTTGTAATATTTTTTATGGCGCGATCCTATTTCGTTTTTTTAGAATCCTTTGGATACTCATATGAGATATTCCATCTGGCGCTATACCCAGTTCCACCGCTTTATCAGTCAAAAGGCGAACAGTTCATCTTACTCTACCATCTGGCGCGGACGAACAAGCCAAGGCGTCCAGTCTCGCCTCAAAAGCTCCATCAAATTTGATTGTTTTGGGCTTGGCCACTTTTGGATTTCTTCGGTTCGTGATATAATTCTTCAATAGTTGATTAGCGCTTTCTGTTGACATTCGCCCATAATTTTAAGCCCTCATAGGAGTGGCCAGGTGTCCGGAAGCGTGAAAGAATTACCAGTCGGAATAGCCGACTTTGAGACAATCGTTAAGAGAAATTGTGTTTACGCCGATAAGACCAGGCTCCTTTACAACTTGGTTAGGCTTAGAAAACCATACTTTCTGGCCCGGCCCCGTCGCTTCGGCAAGTCTCTCTTGGTGAGCGCTCTCGCGGCCATTTTAAGAGGCCAAAGGGAACTTTTCAAAGGACTGTGGATAGACGGCTCGGATTACGACTGGAAGCCTAATCCAATTATTCAATTTAGTTTTGGTGGGATCGAATCCGAAAGCGTGGAGAGGCTAGAATCCGGATTAACTCGAGATATCATGGC